>PXEP01000052.1 GCA_003566155.1 Candidatus Acetothermia bacterium
ACGTCCAGCGTCCAGTAGTCAAAGATGGTCAGGAAGTCGGCGAAGGTGAACTCCCCCTTTCTGAACCCAGCCTTGTCAAAGTAGAAGCCAAAGTCGTAGGTGACACCGCAGCACAGGGGCAGACCATCACCGAGAAAGGTCAGCTTGTCGAACATGATGCCGTAGCACTCGTCGACAAACCCCAGGGTGATCTTGTAGCGGTCCATCGCAGCGTTAAAGGTGTAGGTCATCCGCGGGGGCAACTGTAGCGCCAGCTGCAGATCGACCACGTCGATGGCGTACGCTATCGGCCAAGGCTCCCAGTTGTTCTCCTCAGCGTACTCGGAGATGTACGACCACAGGTACGTATCGGCGCCCAGTGTGAGAACGACGTCGTCAGTGTCGGCGTCGAAGTACTTGACCTCGAACGCCCCTTCCAGTTCATGGGTAACCGGGTCTCCCGTATCGGCATCCAGGCCCGTGAAGGTAACCTTGGTGGCGACCATCCCGATCTTCTCGTAGCTCCCGAAGTACTTCTCGTAGTCCGTGCCCGCAACGTAGTCGAAGTCAGGGGAATAGTCGGGATGTGGAAGCAACGTCATGTCCTCATCGCCGAACTGGTATCTTGGAAAGTCGAGGTAGAAGAAGTACTCCTCAACCAACCCTGCAGCCTCCACCTTCAGGGGATCGTTGTTTAGGTGCCAGGAGACGGCAACCCCCAACTCCATCCCCAGGAGGTCCATGCCGGCCGATAGGGACGCCTCCTCAAGATGCGGGCCCAGGGCCCACTTGCCATCTTGGATAAGAAGATCGTAGCCCAAACCGCTCCACGCGTCCCCTATCACGTAGGACACGCTCCTGAACGTCGCGCCGCTCGGCACGAAGTCCATGCTGCCCTCGATGTCGAGAAGACCGAGCGCCCAGCTGACGTCAAACCCCTGGGTCGTGAAGCCAGCGCCGTCGAACACCGACCTGCTGGTGATGTCCCAGTCCGCGCTTGGCGAGTAGGTAAGCTCCAAGGTTGTGCCCTCAAGACCCACGCTGGGCAAGATAGCGATGTCGGTGCTCCACGAGCCCGAGATCGACAAGGCCATCCCGCTGACCCCCATCAACCCCACTACCGCCAACAGTGTAACCAGCTTCTGCATCGTTCCTCCCTTCGTGTTGGTGTTCATGGGGTCACTCCGTCAGGGCCCGATAGGCATGCGCCAGGCCCCACCCAAAGTAGAAGTCCTTGTCTGCCGGCCCGAGGTCCTCGGCCGTCCGCTCCAAAATCCGCACCACGCCCGTGGGGCTGATCCCCGGGTTGGCGGCATAGACCAGCGCCGCCACACCGGCCACTTTCGGCGCGGCCATGCTTGTGCCGATCGAGTACACCCAGCCCGCGCCCGGTGCCCAGGCGTTCAGCGGGCTGTACGAACTCAGGCAATAACTTGCTGGCGGGGCCGACGTGTCTCCGCCGGGGCCAGTGAAGTCGACGTTGTGGGCGCCGTAGTTGCTGTAGGGAGCAAGCGAATCGTCGGGGCCAGTCGCCGAAATTGAAAGCGAAGCCGGAGTACCGCCGGGCACGTTGCGCAGCGGCCCACGGCTTAGGTCGGTGGCAGCGTTGCCTGCCGCACTGACGACAAGTACGCCTTGCTCCCACGCGTATTGAATGACGCGCGCGTACGCCTCGTAGGCCGCCACACCATCCGGCTCATCCATGTACCGAGCGCCGCCGATGCTCATGTTGATGACATCAACACCATCATCGGCCGCTGCCAGGATCCCGTCCATGATCCACGACTGGTAGCCAATACCAGTTGCAACGAGCTCATCGGTGATCACCGCCACCATGACCTTGTAGTTTGCGATGCCCGCCTCAGGGGCCACCCCGATGATCCGCCCTGAGGTGATCGCTCCGGCAATGGCCCCGGCCACGTGCGTCCCGTGCCCCTCGTAGTCCTGGGGACCGCCTTCGTCCCACATGATCCAGCCGGGGGGAAGGTCGACCGTGATGTCGGTGAAGTCCTTCCCGTAAGCATAGTTAGGGGCGATGTCCGGATGCGCAGCGTATACGCCCGTGTCCAAGACGGCCACAGTTGCCCCCGCACCCTTCTCGATCGCCCAGGTGTCCGCATCGCCGCCGACTCGGTGGATGTCCCACTGCTGGGCGTACAGGTCGTTGTCCTCGACTCCATTGTCCCCAAGTTTCTCTGCCAACTTACGATCGTGTGGTGCAGGAAGCTGCATCATTGGGTGATGCCCAATCTTCTCCACACCGCGAACCGCGGCCACCTGCTGAGGGAACTCCGGATCGGCTGACCGCGCAAGCAACACACCAATCTCCGGCCATTCCGATTTGATCTCGCCACCCAACGACTCGATTTCGTCCCGCGCCGCAGAGGGGATCGCCTTCTCCTCAAATACTACCAAGTATTCCCCGTTAGGGGATGGACTTAGGTCAAACCCTGCTCCAGGGTTGTCATGGATACCTCCGGTGAAGAGCCCGCCACAACCCGCCAAGAGCAACGTTAAACCCCCAACAATCACCAACCCAACAAGTCGTCTCCGCACTCAGCTCACCTCGTTTTACTGTACTTTGGGGG
>PXEP01000140.1 GCA_003566155.1 Candidatus Acetothermia bacterium
ATCTTATCATGCCCGGGGAGAGCCTGGAGGCTCTACGTTCCCTTCCGCAGGGGGTGCGCGCCCTCGTCCTCACCGCGGTCGACGACCCGTTGCTGGCCTGTGAGGTGGCCCGTGCCGGCGCACACGGTTTTCTCCCCAAGGCCTCCTCGCCAGAGCAACTTGCGGAGGCGACGTTCAGGGTCGCCGGCGGCGAGACGGTGTTTCCCTCTCTGCCGGACCTGACCGATAGGGAGCTGGAGATCCTCGAACACCTGTCAAGCGGGAGCCCAAATTACGAGATAGCGTCTGCCTTGAAGCTATCGGTCAAAACGATTGAAAACCATGTAGAACGTCTTAAGGATAAATTAGGAAAGGACAGTGCTGCCGCGCTCAGGGCTTGGGCGGCTCGGCGCTAGGCAATTAGTGCGGTTCCCCTATCGTAAGGCGCTCCCGGTACCACTACCATGAACGCGAGTATGTGCGTCCGAGTGGTAATTGCTGACGACCACGGGGTAGTTCGTGGGGGGATGGCTGCGATCCTGTCCGCTTCGGGGATCCAGGTCGTAGGGGAGGCGTGTGACGGCCCAGAGGCATGGAACCTGGTGCGGCGGCTGCAGCCCAAGGTGGCGGTGCTCGATGCCTCTCTACCCCGCCTTTCGGGCCTGGAGGTGGCACGCAGGATAGCGCGACGTCTTCCGGAGGTACGCACAGTTATGATCTCCATGTACGACGACCCCGCGTGGCGAACCGAAGCCGCCCGCGTGGAGGCAGCCGACTACGTCCTGAAAGGTGACGGGCCCGAGGCCCTGGTGGATGCGGTGCAGGCAGCCGCACGCGGCGAAAAGCGGCTCGAACCGGCGCGAGGCGAGGGATTGCCTCTGTCCGCTCGCGAGCGGGAAGTCGTACAGCTCATAGCCGAGGGGTATACGGTCAGTGCCGCCGCTGAACTCCTGTGTAGGGCACCGGCCACTGTGCGGAGCCACAAAGCATCGGCCATGCGCAAACTGAAGGCCCACAGCACCAGCAAACTTGTCCAGGCGGCAACGGAGGCAGGAATCGTGCGCACGCCTCGGGCCAAGGAGGTGCCGGGTGTCTGACGCATTCGGTGTCTACAGGGAACCGGTTGTCGAGCAATTGCACAAGACAGTGCCCACACAGGGACCCTTGTCCGCCCTGGTGGGCTACCCGTTGGGCCTGAGGGGTTCCGCAGGCGGTCCGGGACCAGGCGTGGGGGGAAAGCTTCTCCGTCCCTCGCTCGCCTGTCTGAGCTGTGAGGCGCTGGATGGCGCCCTGGAGAACGTACTTCCACTGGCCGCAGCCCTGGAACTGGTACATGTGTTCTCCCTGGTGCACGACGACATCCAAGACGGAGACGAACTGCGGCGGGGTCGCCCCACGGCGTGGAAGACATTCGGCACAGCACAAGCGATCAACGCCGGTGACGCTCTCCTCACTCTAGCCCTGCGCACAGCGCACCGCGCGCCATTGGAGGACAGCCTCCTCACTGCCGCGGCACAGGCGTTGCTCTGGGGGACACAACGCATGATCGAAGGGCAGGTACTGGACCTCGACCTGCAGCAGCAGGGGGGCGATACGCGCACCTATTTGGACATGGCCCGGCTGAAAACAGGAGCTTTGCTAGGCTGCGCCCTAGAACTGGGCGCCGTGGCCGCGGGTAGACAGGAGTTGGCAGTGGAGCATCGCCAGGCGGGAGAAGAGCTGGGGCTGGCGTTCCAGATCCAAGACGACATGCTCGGGCTATGGGGAAACCCCGCCAAGACCGGCAAGCCTGTGGGAAGCGATTTGCAACGGGGAAAGTACACCTATCCCCTGGCGTTGGCCTCCGAGGAGGATCGCGACATGGCTCAGGCACTCCGTCAGCGTCCTGTAGACAAGAAGTTGGTGATGGACAGGCTGGAGGAGATGGGCATTCGCAAGCGCTGCTTAACCGAAGCGGACCGTCGGCTCGGTGCAGTCCAAGAAGCCGTGGCAACCCTGCCCTGGAGTGAGGGGTGTCGTCGCTCGTTCGCCGAAATGGTGCAGTCTTTGGCAGAAAGGGAGGCTTGAGATGGGACGTCCGCTCGATATGAGCTGGGAGCTCGCGCGCCACCTGTGGAGTGTTCATCGTCGAATGCGCCGTGGCAACTTGACCCCGATCGTCCTCATGCTCGAGCCCCTGGAGGCGTGCAACCTGCAATGCGCAGGTTGTGGCCGAGTGCGGGAGTACGCCGACCACATGGACGCACGCATGCCCGCTCAGGAGGCGCTGTCCATTGCCCAGGAGGCGGATGCGCCAGTGGTATCGGTCTCCGGGGGGGAACCGCTCCTGCATCGGGAGCTACCGGAAATCCTCGGCGGACTGGCCGATCAGGGCCGGTGGGTTTTTCTATGTACCAACGGGCTACTTCTGGAAGAGCGGCTAGACCGGCTGCCCCGCGATCGACGGCTGTGTCTTGTGGTACATCTGGACGGAACGGAAGCAGTACACGACGAAGTCACCGGACAAGAAGGGGCGTACCGCAAGGTGGAACAGGGAATCAGGGAGGCGGTGGCCAAAGGATTCCGCGTGGCCACCA
>PXEP01000180.1 GCA_003566155.1 Candidatus Acetothermia bacterium
TGCTCCGCACGGGTTCGGTCCACAGCTCCGAAACACGAAGTCACCGGAGCCAATGCCGGTGGACGGTTCAGGCGGAGCCGCTCGCCTCGGGCGATGCCCGTCCCACCTCCTCTCAGAACGGAAAACAAAGCACAGTACATCCGCGGCCATATAGGTGTCAAGCGATCGATCGGCAGACTCAGCTCCATCCGTCCCCGCCGGACGCGGGCGACTCGATTCCCTGTCCTTCGGACACGGTACACAAGGCAGGTCCCTCTCGCCGGTATGTCCTTTGTGCAGCGTGGTGTGCGGGGGAACATTTTTCCTGGAGGAGGGGGCATGGCCGACGATAGATGGATGTACAAGGGTCGCCTGATCTCAGTGGAGCTTGTGGAAACGCCTGCGGGCAAACGTGAAGTGGTGCGCCACCCAGGGGCGGTGGCTGTTTTGGTGCTGGCCGAGGACAACCAGGTGCTACTGGTACGTCAGTTTCGCGCTCCGGCCGGGCGGGACCTGTGGGAAATCCCGGCAGGCACAATGGAACCAGGGGAGAAACCCCTGGCCACCGCCAAACGAGAGCTTCTTGAGGAGACCGGTATCTCAGCCTCCGATTGGTCCTACTTGGGATCTTTGTACCCCACCCCCGGATACTCCGATGAGCGCATCCACTTCTATCTTGCGCAAGGCGTATCCGGAACTGCTCACGGGCAGTCGGAAGTGTCTGAGGCCCGCTTCTTCTCCCGGACGCAGATCATGGATCTCGTTCAGGACGGGCTAGGCGACGGCAAGACGCTGGCCGCGCTAGCTCTCATGGGCTAGCCAACCTGAACAAAACTCACACTGTTCCCATTGTGCACAGGGTTCGCTAGGTTCGTCCGGTGTGCCGCGCTGGCACCTGCGGGGTCCCGTATCCACCAGCGGCGGAGACAAGCTCTATTGCCGTCGGAGACAAGCTCCGACGCTACAGTTCCCCGGCTCACGCCTCGCACCGTGGAACCATGGGCACCGGACGCACTCTGTGAATTCGCAAGGATTAGCGCTTCTTCCGCACCTCGAGTTTCTGCACTCGCCCACTGTCGATCAGCTCGGCAGATGTTTCACGAAGTCTGAATTTCTGCACCTTCCCCGAAGGCGTCATGGGAAACTCCTCGGTCACATGGACGTAACGGGGCACTTTGAACCCGGCCACGCGTCGAGCACAGAACTCGGCCACCTCCTGCGGCTCCACGTTATGCCCCTGCCGGGGGATGACAAACGCCATCGCTACCTCTCCCATGACCTCGTCCGGCACACCGATCACGGCCACGTTCTGAATACCAGGATGCGTAAACAGGACCTCCTCGATCTCCGCCGGATAGACGTTGAATCCCCCGGTGATGATCATGTCCTTCTTCCGGCCGACGATTCGCACATAGCCGTCCTCGTCGATCGTGGCCAGGTCTCCGGAGTAAAGCCATCCCTCCTCGTCGACCATCTCCTCGGTGGCCTGAGCGTTCTTCCAGTAGCCGAGCATCACATTGTACCCCCGGCAGGCGAGTTCACCCGGCTCCCCCACGGGCAAAGGCTTGCGTTGGTCGTCAACGATACGCACCTCGACCCCGGGCAGGGGACGGCCTACCGTCTCCACTCGACGCTCCACGCTGTCCTCGAACCGGGTCATGGTAATCACTGGAGAGGCTTCCGTAAGGCCGTAGCAGATACAGGCGTTGCAGCCAAGCTCGTCGATCGCCCCCCGCATCACCTCTACCGGGCACGGCGCCCCGGCCATGATTCCCGTGCGGAGGGAGCCAAGATCGTAGGGCCGTCCTTCCCGCTGGGCAGCCCGCTGTGCCTCCAGCCACTGCACGAACATCGTGGGTACCCCATACAGGATGGACACACCCTCGTCTTGCACCAGGCGCAACGCTTCCTCAGGACGAGGAACGGGCATCGGGAATATGGCTGCCCCCCATGTCACCGCGCCGAGAATGCCCATCACACAGCCGAAGCAGTGGAAGAACGGAACCACCAGGAGGAATTTATCCTCGGGGGTCGTCTTCAAGACCTCCGTTATCTGCCGGGCGTTCTCCGCCATATTGTGGTGGGAAAGCATTGCCCCTTTGGGGCTCCCGGTAGTTCCGGATGTATACAGAATGAACACACACTCCTGGGGATCGATGGTGCTCTGTCTGCGTTTGAGCTCCGCCTGGGCCTCCTTATCTTCCCCAAGCTCGAGCACTTCCTCATAGGATCGCGCGCCGTCCGCCCGTTCTCCGACGGAGATGATATCGTTCAGCTCAGGCAGTTCGTCCTTGACTTCACCTAGCATTCCGGCGAAGTCGATCCCCAAAAATCCAGGGGTGAACAACACCGCCTTGGCCTCGGAGTTACCCAGGATATATCGGACCTCGTGGGACTTGTAGCGGGTGTTCATGGGCACAACCACCCCGCCAGCCTTGGCAATCGCGAAGTACGCGGTGATCCATTCCGGAAGATTGGGCATCCATATGGCCACTTTGTCCCCCGGCCCGATCCCCAGCTTCACCAACCCCGCCGCCAGTCGATCAA
>PXEP01000146.1 GCA_003566155.1 Candidatus Acetothermia bacterium
CAATGCCTGGTCGGGGCTTAGTGCCGTCATATAGGGTATCCCCCACGTGTCGAGCAACTCCGCTAGCATCTCCCGCGCTTCACCAAACAGCACGCATGCCCGGGCGCGCTTGCAAAGGGCCGGGTGGAGAAGCTCGTATCCCTCCCGCTTGGGGCGCCCCCCCAGGACCAGCACCACCGGCTCGTCGAAGCTACGCAACGCGTGCAGGGTGGCGCTAGGGTTGGTGGCCTTCGAGTCGTTCACAAAGCGAATCCCTTTCCATTCACCGACCTCTTCCAGTCGGTGTGGTTGGCCTAGCGCGCGGGACACCTGTTTCCAGGGGGGTGGGCTGCACTCCAGTTCGGGATAGGCTGCCGTGGCCGCCCCCCAAGCGGCCCGCAAGTTGCCCAGTCGATGCTCAGCCAGGTTCTCTGCCCAGCCAGACGGCAGTTTCTGCGCCATGAGATCCACAGTCCGAGCCACTGGAACCACTCGGGAAGAGATATGGGGATGCAGTACCGCCGTGTCCGAAGGGCGCTGCCTTCGCAGCAAGTTCGCCTTCGCCGCGAAGTAGGCATCCAGGGAGCCGTGCCACAAAAGATGGTCAGGGGCGAAATTCAGCCATATACCCACGTGCGGCCGGAACTGCTCGGTGAACGCAAGCTGGTAAGAAC
This sequence comes from Candidatus Acetothermia bacterium, assembly GCA_003566155.1. Lineage (GTDB taxonomy): Bacteria > Bipolaricaulota > Bipolaricaulia > Bipolaricaulales > Bipolaricaulaceae > T3SED10-47. The sequence continues at coordinate 654 of PXEP01000146.1, forward strand.
TAACCTCCAGTACCCACGGTCGACCGCTGGCTTGCTCCACAGTTCTCACAGCCGGCCGACCGATGTTGCCCGCCACCACTGGCCGCAAGCCCCCCGCCCGCAACATCGCTCCCACGAGCGCGGTGGTGGTTGACTTTCCGTTGGTGCCGGTCACCGCAATGAGCCGGTCGGGGTCGGCCAGACGGTAGGCAAGCTCCACCTCCGACCACACTCGAACACCTCGGGCGAGGGCTTCTTGCAGCAACGGGGCTGCAGGTGGTACCCCGGGGCTTACGACCAGCAGCTGACAGGCAAGCGCGGCCGATGTGTGCCCTCCCTCTTCCCAAGCTATGCCCAGCCGGGAGAGCAGCTGCCGTTCCCGCTCTCGCAGGCTGCCTGCCTCGGAGACAAACACGCTCGCTCCTCGACGGGCAAGTTCGGTAGCCGCGGCTCGCCCGGTGCGGCCGAAGCCCACGACCGTCACCTTGCTGAACGCGAGCCTGTCCACCTCACCCCACCGCCCCAAGACCGCGCTTCGCTCAGCTCAACTCCTGCTGAACACGCCGCTCCAGAACCATCTCCGGCCGAAAGTCCTCCGGCGCTGTGTAGTATTGAACCACCGCATCCAGGGCCGCCTGAGGGACCAGCCCCACAATCTCCGTTCCCACGACCGGGATCCCCCGGCGGGCAGCTTCCTGACGGATGCACTCGAGAACTCGAGGGATGGGCGACTTCTTGTAGTTCGTCAGATTCATCGATACCTGCACGATGCCCCTGTCGGAGAGGTCGACACCCAGGGCCTTCACGTAGCGAAACCCTCCTGAAGAACCCCTGACCGCCTTGGCGATATCTTTTGCCAACCCCAAGTCCGAGGTGCCCAAGTTGACGTTGTAGGCGATCAGGAACTCACGCGCCCCCACTGCGCACACCCCGGCTGAAGGGTGGACACGCTGCTCTCCGAAATCCGGCGCCCAGTTCTGGTCCTTAATCTTTTCAGGGAATCCCTCGAACTCGCCCTTGCGCACGGTGGCCAAATTACGCCGCTCAGGCACCGTAGCGGCCTGCTCGTACAGATAAACCGGAACCTCGAACTTCTCCCAAATAGCCTTCCCCAAGCGTTTGGAGAGCGCCACGCAGTCCTCCATGGTCACCCCCCGCACCGGAACCACAGGCACGACGTCCACCGCTCCCATGCGCGGGTGTTCGCCTTGGTGCTTGCGCAGGTCGATACGCGGCACCGCCGCCTCGAACAAAGCAAGCGCTGCCCGTTCAATGCCCTCCGGCTTCCCCACCATGGTAAACACGGATCGGTTGTGCGCTTCATCGGAGCCTACATCCAGCAGAACCACATCCTGCACTCCACGGACCGCTTCGGTGAGCTGTTGAACAACGTCTTGCCTGCGCCCTTCGGAAACGTTGGGCACGCACTCAACCAGTTTGTCCCACATCTTCCTCTCCATGCTCCATCAGCAAAATCATTGCCTCAGCGACCTTCTCCCCATCGACATCCGCCTGCACCTGCGCTCGTAGGAGTGGACCTCGCCGCCGCTCCAAGACCGCGTGATAGGTGACCACATCACCCGGCACGACGCGCCGGTGGAACCGGGCCCGGTCGACCCCCGCCAGCCAGGCCAGCGACCCCTCTTCCATGAGCAACCCAGCGGTCTGGGCCATCCCCTCCACAAGCATCGTACCCGGCATTACCGATGGATAGGGGGGACGGAAATGCCCCTGGAAGAAGGGCTCGTTCACCGTCACACACTTCAGGGTGGTAACCTCTCCGTCTCCCTGGGCCGTCACCCGATCGATCAGCAGGTAGGGGTAACCCAAGGGCAGCCGGCGTTTGAGGGCTTCGCTATCCAAGGCTCCGTCCTGAG
>PXEP01000154.1 GCA_003566155.1 Candidatus Acetothermia bacterium
ACCTCCCTTGTGCTTAGGCTAGTTCCCGGACAACAAAAAATAAAGGTAGGATGCCCTTCCCTCTTGTTGCCTATCTTGCCTGTTGAATTCATAAACTTCCTAATAGCTTCACCTACCCTAGCCAGCATAGCATGCGAAAGCCTCTGAGTCAAGAGAGCGAGCGAGAGTTGTGCCGTGCAGGATGAGCATGAAGGACGCCCGAGTTTCCCGTGTAGACTGAGCGTAGGGGATAGGGGGCGAGGCGCGTGGGTCGCACTCTAGGAGGCGATGACCGTCATGATGAACGACGCACGCGTGATGACGATGGAAGAACTGGCTGCGTTCTTGGAGACCAGCGATGCAGTCACCTTCAAGGGAAGATCGCGGGAGGAGAACTACGCCTGGATCGAGGGTACCCTGCGGCGGTACGCGTACGCTTCACTGCCCAGGGCACAGAAAGGGATGTTGCGGCGGTACCTAGAGAAGATGACCGGCTACTCCCAGGCTCAGCTCAGCCGCCTGATCGCCCAGTACCGACGCACGGGGCATGTACGGCTAGCTGAGTACCAGCGCCATCGGTTCCCCACCAACTACAGCCGTGCGGACCAGGCACTCCTTGCCGAGGTAGATAACGCCCACAGCCGCCTCTCTGGGCCGGCAACGCAGGCGATCCTCAGGCGGGGAGTACGAAGTGTACGGCCGGAAGGCGTTCGCCCAGCTCAGCGAGATCTCCGTGGCACACCTCTATCGCCTGCGGAAGATGTACACCTACCGCCAGCACAGCCTGACCGTACACAAGACCCATCCCAAGCAGGTGCCTACCAGGCACAGGAGGCCCCGGCCTTGGTGGCCGGACTCAAGCAATGAATCCTCCGGAAATCCGGGGCCGTTTAGGGCGAGGGCTGACGGGACGGAAGCCTCCCATGTGTTCGCATTGTGTGCCCTTGCGTACCATGCAGCTTTCGGGCTATAAAGGAGCTGTGATGGAACGTGTAGGCTTGGAGCAGACGGTCGTGCTGCAGGACCTCGAAGCTGGCTATGGATCCCATCGTGTGCTGCACGGCGTCGACCTCGTGGTCGGCTCCGGTCTGCATGTCGTCTTAGGCCCCAACGGCGCCGGCAAGACGACGTTGTTCCGCGTCATCGGCGGTGTGCTGCCCCCGTGGAAAGGCACGGTCCAGCTCCTCGGCCATGACCCGCACAGGAGGCCCGAAGTCAAGCAACGGGTAGCCTACCTCACCCACCGCAAGGGGCTGTACAACGGACTCAACGTGCGGGACAATCTCCTTTACTGGGCACGGACAATGGCCGTTCCGCGGGCGCGTGTGGCCGAGGTGGCGGATGAGCTTGCGCTGGGAGAGCTGATGCACCAGCAGATCTCCGAGCTCAGCCATGGCCAATCACAGCGGGTGGCCATCGCCCGCATGTTACTGGGGGACCCGGAGCTCCTCCTCCTGGATGAGCCGACGACGGGAATGGATCCCTCCCACGCTCGACAACTCCGCCAGCGGCTCACGGATCTTGCTGGCGCCGGCCGGGCGCTCCTCTATTCCACGCATAACCTGTACGAGGCGGCGGACCTGGCCGAGGACGTCGTCGTACTTTCCGGCGGACGCATCATCAGCCGCGGGTCGATCGAAGAGCTGCAAAGGCAGTTTACCCAGCGCAGGCGGCACGCCCTCAAGCTTGCGCCTTCCGAAGGAGCGGATCCCGAACAGATATTACAGAACCTAGGCTACTCAGCGACGCGGGAGGGGGCGTACTGGGTGCTCGAGCTTGACCATGCTCGCGATGTGAGCGAGATCGTGCGCGCCGTCGTCGACGCTGGCGCCAGCGTGCTGGAAGTCCGCGAGCTGGAGAACCCGCTGGAAACGCTCTACCTGGAACTCGATCGGCAGAAGGGGGAATCCGATGGGTGAACTGGGCCGGATCAGAACACTGAGCAGGGCGATGCTCTGGCGAGGCTTTAAGGAATGCTGGTGGGTCCTCGTTGGAGGTGCTTTGTTTGTCGTCGGGATCATCACTCTAGTCACCGTCGTCACCACCCTGACCTCCGGCGGGTTGGTCACTGGCTTCGCTCCCCAGGCAGTGGAGCGGTTGGCCGAAGTGTACTTCGACGGCGAGGCGAGTACTGCAGGAGTGCTCATGATCCTCCTATGGATTCAAGGGCCGTTCTTGTTGGCAACGCTCGCCGGTTACTTGGGGGCGAACTTGGCGCAGTCCGCGCTGCAGGCCGAGGTCAGTCGAGGGGGTTTCGAGGTCCTCCTCAGCGGCCCCTACCGAGCTGCAGAGGTTTTCTGGAGTTGGGTGACAAGCACCCTGCTCCTGACGCTCCTGGGCTGGGCCATGGCCGCAGTTCTCGTATTGGTTGCGGGGATCGTCGTGTGGCTCATGGTCGATCTAGCCTTACCTCTCGGACTGGGATATTGGGTGTTCGCCTTCGCGATTCCGCTGCCGGTAGCGCTGTGGGCGATCTTCATCAGCTTGTTCATACTCCTCAGGTTCCCCTGGATGATCCGAAGCCG
>PXEP01000164.1 GCA_003566155.1 Candidatus Acetothermia bacterium
CGCAAAGAGGAGCTCGCTCGGGAGCTTGGCCTTCCCCCGCTGAACGGCGACCTCTTCTCCCAGGTGGAGATGCGCGACCTGGAAAGCGCACAGCTCAGCAACGCCGACCTCCTTGATGCTGTATTTGGCCTCTCCTTCTTCACGCCACGTGAGGAGAAGGTGCGCCGACGGGTGAACTACGCCGCCCTCGATGTCGAGGAACTGGGAAGCGTCTACGAGAGCCTGCTCGAGTTCGAGCCCATGGTCAGCGTGAAGGGGGGTGTGCCGCGGTTCGAGCTGGGCGTGGGCACCGAACGCAAATCGACCGGCTCCTACTACACCCCGCGGGAGCTTGTCCACGAGCTCGTGGAGTCGGCTCTCGTCCCGGTGCTCGAGGAGCGCCTGGCCAGCTGCACGACCAAGGACGAGAAGGAACAAGCGGTCCTCTCCCTGACGGTGTGCGATCCGGCATGCGGCTCGGGGCACTTTCTGCTTGCCGCCGCCCGCCGGTTGGGCCGCGAGCTCGCCAAGGCCCGCACCGAGGAGGAAGAGCCCCCACCGGAGGAGACGCGCACGGCCACCCGGGACGTCATCGCCCATTGCCTCCACGGGGTGGACAAGAACCCCTTGGCGGTCGAACTCTGCAAGGTGGCCTTGTGGATCGAAGGCCACACCGAAGGCAGGCCGCTCACGTTCCTCAACCACCGCATCCGCTGCGGCGATTCTTTAGTGGGCGTTGCCGACCTCTCCGTGCTCGAGGAGGGCATCCCCGACGCGGCCTACAAGGCCGTCACCGGCGACGACAAGAAGCTGGCCAGCGCTGTCCGTAAGGACAACCGCCGGGAACGAAAAGAGCGCCAGGCGGGCATGGTGCCGTTTGACTTCCGCAGCGACCTCGCCACGCTCGCCGACCAGGCCGCCGAGCTCGCTGCGATCCCGGACGACCGCCCCGAGGACGTCGATCGCAAGCACACGCTGTACGACCAGCACCGCGCACCGGACACACCCTGGTGGCGGGACTGGATGGCCGCCAGCCTGTGGACCGCCGCGTTCTTCGCCCAGCTCTCTTCGGACAACCAAGCGCTGGTCCCCACGAGTGGAACGTTGTGGGAATACCTCGCTCGTGGCCGCGGAGCGCTGTCCTCCCAGCTCCTCGGCCACGCTCAGACCCTTGCCGAGCGGCTCAGGTTCTTCCACTGGCCCCTCGAGTTCCCCGCTGTCTTCCAGAAGGGCGGGTTCGATGTTGTGCTTGGGAACCCTCCGTGGGATCTTCTTCAGGCTAACGAATCGGAGTTCTTCGCTTCGCGTGACCCCGATGTCGCGGGACTTCCCGGTGCCAAGCGCAAAGCAGCAATCAAGCGATTGAAGCAGGAGTATCCTGAACTATATGGAGAATGGCAAGAGCACCTGCGGCTGATTGAGAAGACTGCCAACTTCCTTCGTGAGTCGGAGCGATTCCCCATGCTCTCCGGGAAGATCAACCTGTATGCGGTATTTGCGCAGCTGGGACCGTCCATTCTCAAGAGAACAGGGAGAGCCGGGATGGTCGTGCCAACCGGAATTGCAACGGACGATTCGAGCAAGCAATTCTTCGCTGATCTCGTTGAGCGAAGTGCCCTTGCCAGCCTGTTCGACTTCGAAAACCGCCAAGGTGTCTTCCCTGGCGTCCACAGAAGCTACAAGTTCAGTCTGCTCACCATGCGCAGTTCTCCCGACACCGCGGCGATGGAGTTCGCCTTCTTTGCCACTCATGTGAACCACCTGCGCGACCAACATCGCCGGTTCACCATGCGGCCCGAGGACTTCCGTACGGTCAACCCCAACACGCGCACCTGTCCCATCTTCCGCACCCGCCAGGACGCCGAGCTCACCAAAGCGATCTACGACCGTGTCCCTGTCTTGGTGAACGAGGAGGATGACAAGAACCCCTGGGGAATAACGTTCCGGCAAGGGCTGTTCAACATGACCAGCGACTCCGGCCTCTTCCGCACACGTGACGAGCTCCAGCAGGACGGTTTTCGCCTTGTCGGCAACCGCTTTCTCAAGGGCGACGAGATCTACCTCCCGCTATACGAAGCGAAGATGATCTGGCAGTTCGACCACCGCTCCGGCACCTACGAAGGCGTCACCAGCCGGCAGAATGTCCACCTCCCGGCTCCCTCTCCGGCCCAATATGTGGACCCAACCTACCTTCCCCAACCTTGGTACTGGGTCCCCAAAACCGAAGTCGACGGGCGGTTGAAGGAATGGGACCACCACTGGCTACTGGGATTCCGCAAGACTGCAAGGGCGACCGATGAACGTACGCTGATCGCCTCCCCTGTCGAACGCTCGGGTGTGGGCGATAAGGCTCCGCTGATCCTGACAACCATCAGCCCAACTCTAGTCCCCGCGCTCCTGGCTAACCTCAACAGCGTTACTGCTGACTACGCTGCGCGCAACAAGGTCGGGGGCACGGACATCACTCACTTCTACATCAAGCAGTTCCCGGTCCTATCACCCGTGTCATATGAACAGCAAGACCTTGCGTTCATGGTGCCGCGCGTGCTGGAGCTGGTGTACGCCTCGTGGGACATGAAGCCCTTTGCCGACGACGTCTGGCGCGACGCCGACGAGCCTCTGCGCGCCGCCATCGAGCGGCAGTGGGAGGCGAACGCCGCCGCCACCGGCGGCCATACGTGGCAACTGACCGACTGGATCGAGGCCTACCCGGAGATCCAGACCGACCGGAACAAGGGCATCCCGCTGCCGCCGTTCAAATGGGACGAAGACCGCCGTGCCCACATCCGCGCCGAACTCGATGCCTACTACGCCAAGCTCTACCGCCTCACGCGGAAACAGCTCCGCTACATCCTTGACCCCGCGGACCTCACTCCCAAGGAGCTCGAGGACATCCTCGACCCCTGGGAAGAAGTCACCGACCCCCTCGACGAAGAAGCCTACCAGACCCGGGCCGCTGCCTCCGACTTCCCCGGCCAAACCTTCCGCGTCCTCAAGAACAACGAACTCAAGCAGTTCGGCCACTACCGCACCCGCTGCCTAGTCCTCGAAGCCTGGGCGGGGTTGCCAGGGGTTACTCAGGACGGATCTGCCCTATGAACCAGGCAGAACTGTGCGATGCCTTCATGCGCATTTCACGCGGTGTTAGGCGCTGGATGGGGAGGGCGCAGCGCGTGTCGAGTCCCTCGCTCGCGAAGGGGGCTCTCCCACTGGGTATGACGTTGCGGGAGACGACTCTGACTGACTACGTTGTGCTGCGGCTGTTGGAGGAGTGTGCTCCTGCAGTCAAGGTCTTCACGTTCCCAGCACACCTCGAGACTCAGACAGGTGCGGATCTGGAGCTCTGGATAGCCGACCGCCGGGCTTGGCTCGGACTGCGCATCCAATGCAAGGTACTGAGCCCTGGTGGCCGCTTCGAGGGCCTACACTACAGGCTGCGCAACGGGGCGTATCAGACAGACCAGCTGATCCAAGCAGCCCAAAATGCTCCGGGCTGCCTTCCAGTCTACTTGCTCTTCGTGGGGCCGGGTGCTGGTCCCGCTACACACTGGAGATGTCCCTCTTGCAGGCCAGTGACACGCTGCCCTCCCACTCTGCATTCCGCGTGGGGTAACTGGTGGATTTCGGCGTACAAGGTGCGACAGCTGAGACCGGCGAAAGGTCTTCCCAGCCTGAGGCCCAACATAGTGCCCTGGCATTGCGTAGTGTGTTGTCCGGCGCAACGGTCCTCGGGAGTGACGGGAATCTCCGCGACTGCACTCGCAACGATCTTTCAGGACGACGACATCCATGTTCAAGCCGTGAGTAGACCACCGCGTTACGTCATCCTGCCTCATGAAGGTCAGCTTTCTGTAGCAGCAGAAGAACTCGCTCAGCTCTTAGAAGGAAGAGGCATGCGGCATCTGGTGGTGTTGGATGTTGAGTAATAGTGTCGCTTGCCTGGTGACTCGGGCGCCGGTGAGTGACTTCCGGGGCGGGACGCTCCGGGCTCAAATAGAGCAACTCCGTCCGCATCGGGGGACCGCACACTCCGCCCTGTTCGCCAAGTACCGAAACAGGCATGGGGAGTAGACACGAGCCGCAGGTGGGTATATCGGAATGTGCTGATGAATGTGGTGCATGAGCGCATTCCGGCTGTGAGCCTGCCCTCGGCTCCAAAGACTCACCGCCTCAGTGGAGCGATCTCATTTAGGAGGGAGAGAAATGGCTTCTTGCGTGTATTGTGACCAGCAGTTCGCCCCCGAAGACACAACTGAGGAGCATCTCGTGCTCAGGGCTTTGGGCGGCAAACGCAGCAGCAGAAGCATTGTTTGTAGTGCCTGCAACAACCGCCTGGGGGCGGAGATAGACAGAAGCTTGCCCGAAGCCCTGGAGCTTGTCAGAGCAATCGTGGGTATCCCGAGGGACGATCCGCCCATTGTCCGTGCACACGGAGTACTGACCGGCAGGACATACAAGGTCCGCCCCGGAGGAGCAAGAGAGCTACTTGATGTACAGGCACCGGAGTTCTCGAGTGAGATTGCTGAAGCCGTTCGTCCGGTTCCCGTGCAGATTGCTGGTGCCCCTGACAAAGTCCAACGGGTGCTCAAGGGTCTTGAGAAAAAGTACGGGCCAGTTAAGGTGTGCAACGTAGACCAGATCCTATATAACGAGCCGGTAGCACCTATCAAAGGCGCAATCGAACTGGGAACACCAGAGCAATCGCGCTCAATCATGAAGATGGTGTTGAACGTGTTGGCCGCTCTTGGTGAGGAGTTCTCTCTATCGGTGTGGCAGAACGGGCTCGAACAAGCAAGGCAGTTTGTGGCAACAGGCAAAGAGCTTGCCCCTCTTGCTGTCATGCTGGATCGTCGACCCCATCTACCTCTTCCCACTTGTGAAGAGCTTGCCTTTCAGAATCGCATTATGGTTGTTGCTGATCCTGAAGCAGGAACAATCGTAGCTGCCGTAGAGGTTCTAGGTGCGCTGAAGTACTCAGTATTGGTTGCCCGCGAGTATGCCGGATCGCCAAGTGCGCTCCTCTTCACAAATCACCCTCTTGGCAGGGGGTCTGACACCGTGGAGCCTCTCCATGGGATGCGAGGCGTGAGAGCTGACGAGCTGTTGGACAGAGGAGGATATGATGACACTCTTGCAGTCTGCCAGTTCTACGCCAGTCGACTTCTCCAGATGGCGTGTGAATACGACACGAGGAGGTTCATCGCCCGGGAGGTCGTCCCAAAAGCTGCTAAAGCCGCTGGAGGTGAGGCGTTGACTCTCGAGACACTTGACAAGTTCGCAGCCGAAGCCGCCAGACATCTTGTTCTCGGCATGCTACCACCCGGCCGTTTCGTCAGGCAGCGGCTTCGCTCCGAAGAAGTCCTCAAGACAGAAGGAGACAGAGGCGATCCCAGCGGCCTTCACTCTGAACATGAGTGACTGGCGTTGGCTCATGCTCCATCCATTGCGGGCGTGATGTCATGAGCCAGCTCGGGGTGTGGCGGATCGGACAGGATGGGCCGGAACGGACCACGTAGGATGGAGCACGGTGATGGAGGCAGACATGGGAATCGCTCTCCCGACAGTCGATGTTCGCTCGATCATGACCGACATCAGTCAGTGTGTGTGCGCGAGGATTGGCCCGGTGCGTGATGACCTTGTGAGTGAGCTTCGGGACCTCGATCTCGATTTCGCCCCTGTCTTGGGGGAGTCAGAGCCCCGGGCTCACGTCTTAGGCCTCGTATCCCGGTCGCGGCTTGCGGAGCTGGCCACGGCTGCTCAACCGCTGGAGCAGCCTGAAGTGCCGGCTGATCGCGCCCAGCTTGGGGCGACCGTTGGGCTGGACATCTTGCTGGAGCGCATGGCCGAGTCCCCAGCGTGGCTTGTTGTCGCAGCTGATGATGCCATAACTCATGGGCCGGCTGTGCCAGTACAGGGACTTGTATGCAGGGCTGATCTGAACAAGCATCCGGTTCGCGTGGCTGTCTACGGTCTGCTGGCGGAGCTCGAGCTGATGGCCGCCCGATTGGTTCAAGAGACCTTCCGGGATCCCGCCGACTGGTTCGGGAGGCTTTCGGAGGACTCACAGGCACGGATCCTTGGCTACTGGGAGCTCGCGAAACGGTTGGGCGTTGACACGGGCCCGGTGGCAGGCGCCACTCTGTCGGAGCTGCTTCGGGCCATTGGGGGCTCTCAGGAGCTTCTCAGAGGGCTGGGCTATCCCTCCCGCACACGGTTCGAGGATGCGTCAGGCCGGATTCCTGATGTGAGGAACCGGGTGATGCATCCCGTTCGTCCGCTGATCACGAATGTAGAGAGCTGCACGCGACTGCGGGAGATCTTGCTCGCGGCGGCTGCGCTGAGCGCGAGAATGAGGGAGTTCTGTGCAACGCGGGACCCTGTCTGGCGAGGCAGCGCCGAGTTGGGGTGATGGGTGGGTACCCTGAGGTGGGTTCCTACAGCGAACGACCGGGCGACCAACGGTTGCGCGGGGTGTATCCTCCCCTGAGGACAGTCGTGGCCAGGACCAACTGGCTCGGAGGTGGTCCGGAGTGGAGTTTCTGCCACTTGCGAAGTCGCAGATGAAAGGAGAGGGTGTCTGTGTGGCCGGGTTGGACGTGGAAACGGGCAGGTGGATACGTCCGGTACTCAATGGATACCGGTGTTTGTTCGGTCAAGAGGCGGCCGAGTTCGAGTGGAATACCCTCCATCGGGTGAAGTTGGGTCCATCACAGCCTCGCCCGGTAGATGATGACCCCGACGGTCGTCATACTGAGGATAGAATCCTGAACGGCCGCCCTGAGCGACTGCGACGTATTACGCCGAAGGAGAAGCTTCAGATCTTGGGCGAGAACAAAGACGACCACTTCTCACGAGAGCTGCTTGCCGGGAAGTGTTCGATCTTCCTCGTCCAGCCGGCGGCTTTTCGATGCCACCTAGACGATGAAGGCTCGTACAGATGGGAATTCTCAGTTCTAGGTGTGTGGAGCTCAGAGCTTCGTACCCAACTGCGCTCTTCGCGCATAGGCGTGGGCAGCTCAGGCTGCAAGTGCACATGCCCTGAGTGGACGGCGTTTGCGAAGGCCCGGCTCGGTGCTGCGCACATAACAGAGCGTGCTGTTGAGAGCCTGCCCGGTGCGCCGACACTCTTTCTGACACTGACGCTCACAGCCCTTCACCGCGATCTCTACTGGCTGGTGGTTGCGGGAGTACATCTGGTCGGAGAGGATAGGATATGGCTCTGAGACAGACTTATCTCAGCATGAAGAAGAAGCTTCCGGACGATGCAGAGGCGGTGCTCGTCATCCGTGGCCGGGGCAACGACGAGCTTGCGCCGTCCAAGGAGCTGCTAGACGAGTTCACCAGGCTGAAGGCGGAGTACTCCCCTGAGTCTGGCTATCCATCGGCCGTGCACTATGCATGGGATAAGAGCGACTACGAGAGGCGTTTCCTAGATCAGATCAGGAAAAGCGCGCGGTCGATGGACAGACTACGAGAGCTCTCCGAGAAGGCCGCCACGAAGGACGTCTTCCTGATCTGCTACGAAGGCGAAGACAAACCCTGCCACCGAAGGCTGCTCCTCCAGATCGCCAAGGAAGATCTCGGTGCCCAGGTTGATCCCAGGCCGTTTTCTCCATCAGACCCCGGCAATGAACGGGACCAGAGAGCCGAGCAGCAACTGGTGCTGTTCTAAGCAATTGCATTACGGACCTTCAAGCTAAGCTCGCGTTCTTGCCAAGCATCAGTCCCGGACTTCTGCTCGTTGAGCCGGCCGGCGCTTCTTTCCCGCAGCAGAAGCACTACAGCTCATCGCCGTGCTCAAAGGGCGGCTCCTGGCTCCCCACGAAGATCTTTCTCAACTCAAGGGGTATTGCGTCGGGATCGACAGGATAGGCAAGGCTTGCGGCTCTTACCCAATGGGCATACTCAAGTGCGTGGTTCACCTTTCTCCTGAACTCCCAGCGGGCGGCATCGCCAAACAGGGATCGCGTTCCATCCGCCACTACAAGGTTCCAGCGCCAGTTGATGCTATGTCGGTTGCCCACCGAACCGTGCTTCAAAGGGACCTCATAGAGTGGGAACAGCGTGTTCACCAGTGAGCCAGAATCGTCGGCGAACAAGTCAGGGAAGTGTTGGGGATGCTCTCATCCAACATTCCACCGATCCAGTCCTGGTTTTGCTCAGTACTGTAGGCCCTTGTGAGGGCCGGGCCCAGGAACAGCGACCTCCTTTCGTCAACGAACATGGGGCCGTGGGCCAGTCCAGCGCGCACGGGGAAGCGAGCGGCCAGCAGGAATTGCATGCACCGCAATGTGTAGATGAGGACTGCTAGAGAGCTCTCTTGCGTGTCATCGTGGGATATGAGGATCAGAGAATCAGAGAATAGGTGTCGAATGCAGTAGGTACCGTCTCTTCCCTGCTGGGAGAGGAGACGTGGGGCATCGGAGTCGGGAAGAAGAGGCTGGTTAAGCGCCCTGGTAGTGTCGTCGACAACACGGCGGAACCTTGGGCCGAGTTCTTGAGGGGGGAGCCGCTCCACCAATTCCCTGAACCCAAGTATGTCCAGGAAAGCTACGGTGCGCATCACTCCCTCCTTGGTACGATGTGTCGGCATTCCATCCCAAGCACGTCGATTGGTTTCCGTGGACCTGGCGGAGAACCCATTGTGCTGGTTGTGGCATTGTGATCCATCTGGCTTGCGTTCACCCTGCGGAGTATAGTGGGTCTTGCCGTGAAGCTCATATGGCGAGCTGCCTTGCAGGTTAGACCCAAGCTCCATCCGGTGATTGGTGAGCGCGACATGGCAATACCCCCTCGAACCAGAGCAAAGCAGCCTCTCCCTCTTTCGAAGTCACCTGGTCAACGCTCCGGCTGTGCCGGATTGCGTTGCGCAGTTGGGCAAGTTGGTCAAAGCGTTTTACGAGCGTTTCCCTGTTTCCAAAGTGCTCTTCGAACAGTGGCCATAGGTGCTTGCTGCCGAGGCAGTCCTGGAGTTCGCGCAGGTCCGTGTACTCAAGCTTGCCGGGAAGGGTAGCAAGGTACTGCTGATCGAGCGCCGCGTCACGTTTCATCGCCCGCTGGATTCGCTCGTTCACTCTCTGCAGCACGTGTTGAGGGAGTTGGTGGATGTCCCCGTCGAGTCTGTCCGCGATCAGACGACGCAGCGCCAGCTCAACCTGTTCCGTCCGGGCATCAAGCTCACGCAGCCGCGGAGATAGATCGAGGCGCTCTTTGAGCAAGAGTTCCTCGATCGCCTCCTGGATGGTGCGCTGACGCTCGGAGAGGAACTCCTCGAAGTCGTTGGGCGTGAACGGCGTGCGGATCAGGATGTTGAACGCTGTAGGGGAGATGAAGTGGGACGCCAGGATCGCCTGCACGGTGTCTTCGCCATTCTGCGCGATCAACTCCGGCAAGTACTCGTTGGGCAGGCGATTCCTGATGACCTTTCTGTTCGTGTCAGCAGTAAGCGCGGTGCGGTTCAGGATCGAATCGACAACCTCCAATCCTTGCTCGCGGCCCCAGCTTCTGGGAACGATGTGATGATCGTCCAGTTGACCGTACTGCGGCGACGCGCCGGTCATCCAATCTTTGGCCCCGTTCACCACCAGTAGGTTGAAGATACCGTTGTACACGGAACTGCCCCTCTTGGTTTCGCGTCGAAGGTCAAGATGTCTGAACCGATCGCGGAACTCAGCGATAAGCGGGGGCTCAGCACTGTCATCGTCGAACCATCTCTTCACGTCTATGAAGTCACGAGCAGTCGTAGATTCCACAGACCCTGAGTATCTGTTTGTAAAAACACTTGCCCAGTACCAGTGGCGGATCTTGCGCTCTGCTCCCAGCTGGCGGTTGGCCGGGATCCCGCGAGCAGCCTCCTGCAGGGCTGCAAAAGCCGGGAGGATTGATACGTAGGGCAAGTACTCCGAGGACACAACCCCGAAACCATGAGGGTCGCGCAGGGTGTTTACAGCACGTTCAAGCGCCTGCACTGCCTGGTGCCAACGGTTCTCGAAGTCTTTGACAGTGGGAACAAGTACTTCCCTGCGCAGTGACCCGTCCGGCTCGCGGATCATCCTGGTCTGGCCGGGAAGCAGGTAGTAGAGGTATTTGGGAGAACAATAGGCTTGGCGGAGGATGGACATAACTTCGAGGATGTAGACGTTCATCCTCTCTGACTCGACGAACTCCAGGCGCGCGGCTGCCTCTCGCCACATTTGCTTCAGCTGAAGCCCTTTAGGTTTGAGGAGTGCGTTGATCAGGTCGAACACGTCCAGACGAATGCCGCGGCTGTTGATCCGAGTGAAGATATCGCACACCTTGTCGATCTCGAGATCCTGGTCGAGTTCGATGTAGGAGATCTGGTAATCCTCAGTGATGCCCTTGAGATGCTCGCCGAACTCCCTCGCGTGCTTAGCATGGTGTTGCGCTTCTGTTGTTGCTTCCTCGTCGAGCGCCTGCCTCGCTTCTTCCTCCTTGTCCTTCCAGTACCTCTCGTAATCCTGGACCCAGTAGAACAGTTCCCAGCTGCCACTCCCGATCACGGCTAGGGGGAACATATGCGTCCTGAACTGCTCTTCCCGGTCCTGCAGAAGGTTCTCGGCCCAGCGTGTCCAGCCATAGACGAAGGCCTCGTCATAAGCTTCCTCCATAAACTGATCGACGCGGATGAAGTAGAGGAAGCGATTCTGCCGGCTTGGGGCAGCGACCTCGGGTGCCATGAAAGCGTAGTACATAGCCGTGAGGCGCTGCTGACCGTCGAGCACGATGTAAGTCGGCTTACCGTCTCCCTTGAACCCGTAGATGGGCTCGCAGGCCAGTGCGTCGAAACTCATGTCCTTGCCCTTCCACAGGAGGAGACTTCCGATGAAGTAATCGAGGAAGATGGAGCGCATCAGCTCTGAGATGTCCCAAGGCTTCCACTCGAATTCACGCTGGAAGTCGGGTATTCGGAACCGGCCTTCTCGCAGCCAATTGAGGACACCGTTCAAGCTCACATGGTCGGGCTTCTGCACATCTCTCATCTGTGAGCCTCCCAGGCTGGTGGCTTTGCCTCGCTAATAGGGCAATTCTAAACGCAGGGCAA
>PXEP01000081.1 GCA_003566155.1 Candidatus Acetothermia bacterium
GGGGTAACGATCAGCGCACACGATCGGAACACCCTCCGTGAGTTGGCGGAGGAGTGGGCACGCATAGCCGCGGACCCAGCCAACGAGGAACGAAGAAGAGAATGGGGCAGGCTCAACGATTTGCGGCGAGCGAAGCCGATGGTCTGCATCTACGAGATCCCGTGGGACGAGATCCATGACGAACAGCTGACGGCGAGGTGTCATCACCCGGTGGCGCGGGCCATCGAGGAGGCAATGCGGCGGACGATCTACCAATGGAGGTATGTGCCCGGGGATATCGTTGTCAGGCCGGTTATCTACAGTCCCCTTGTTGTTCGAGACACAGACGTTCTCACTGTGGAGATGGAAAGCGTCGGGTTGGCAAAGCAGTTCAGGCCGCAGATCACGGACGAGCGGGACCTCGACAAGCTTGCAGATCCGATTGTGGTCTACGACGAGGATGAGACGCAGCTGTATCATGATTTGTACAAGGATGTGTTCGGCGACATTGTTGCTGTGGACAGAGGGAGACATCCCCCTTCACCCAGCTATTCCCAGGCAGAGAGCGAAGGCGAGCGGTTTGTCAGGGCTGTACAGGAGCCTCTGGACATGTTTGCTCTCGGCACCTATTGGTTTGTCCCGTGGGATCAACTGGTTATGTGGACAGGAATGCAGGAAGCCCTACGCGATCTGATAAAACGTCCGGGCTTCCTGCACGACATAATGAGGAGGCTCACAGAGGCCTGGCTGACTCGCCTTTGTCAGTACGAAGCCCTGGGGCTCATCGGCAGCGACAACAACGATTACGGTCGAACGGGACAAGGGGGCCTGGGTTATACGGAGGACTTACCGGTTAGACCTAGGCCTGGTCATGAGGAAGCGTCTCCCACGAGTAGCTTGTGGGCAACAGCTTTCAGCCAACCGCTTGGGGTCGCCTCTCCGGCGATGCACGAGGAGTTCGCACTGCAGTATGAGAGTAAATGGCTGCGTCGGTTTGGCTTAACCTACTATGGCTGCTGTGAGCCTTTGCACCACAAGATAGGGATCCTGCAGAAGCACATCCCTAATCTGCGGAAGATCTCCTGCAGCCCTTGGGCCGATGTAACACGGTTTGCTGAGCAGTGCGGCGATAAGTTTGTAATATCATTAAAAATGAGTCCGGCCGTGTTCGCGGCGGACGAGTTTGATCTGGATGCGGCAAGGGGAGACTTATACAACAAACTGATGGAAACACGCGGCTGTAACGTGGAAATAGGGATGAAGGATATCAGCACAATCAGGGAGGATCCGCAGCGGCTCCACAGGTGGGCAGAGATGGCGAAGGAAGTTTCGGAGGAATTTGCCTGATAGAGACCCGGCCATACATAGACAGTCGGTCCTCGATAGGCGGTGTGGCAAGCGGAAGTGCTTGATAAAGGAGGGTGCGAATGAACTCACGCGAGCGGCTTCTGTCTGCACTTAACCATGAAGAGCCGGATCATGTGCCATTTGACTTGGGAGGCAGCCCCAATGCGGGTATCCATGTTCAGGCCTACAAGCGTCTGCTAGATTACTGGGGTGCGACAGACCCTGTGGAAGTTGAGGACATTGTTTCACAGAGGGCACTTGTCGGAGAAGCTCAGCTACGTCGCTTAGGAGTGGATACGAGGAAGGTTGATACCTTGCCTCTAGTGGCCCGGCGTCAGAGCCGCCGGCTTAGGGAAGATGACCGCAACAGCTTCTTCACTGACGACTGGGGGATAACCTGGGTGAAGCCCAAGCGCAGTGGGCTCTACTATGATGTTAGAGTACATCCGCTTGCTGGAAACAGATTGACTGCGGACATGATCGATGAGCTGTCGCTACCTGCGCTGCCCGGCCGGGAGGAATTGGAGGAGTTGAAGAAGAACGCTGTTGAGTACCGCCAGGCTGGTTATCCCGTGATCTTAGATGGGATAGGCGGTGGCATGTTTGAGCACGCGTGTTTTGTGAGGGGACACAAGGACCTCCTGATGGATGTTGTTCTCCGGAGGGAGCTAGCGGAACGCCTGCTGGATAGACTGCTTGACTACAGGTTCCGGTATTGGGAGTGTATGCTGGGTGAGTTTGGAGAATACGTTGATGTGGTCTCTGAGTCAGATGACGTTGCATCCCAAGAACGGCTGATTATCAGCCCGGAGCTCTACCGGTCAATGCTGAAGCCCCGCCATCGGGAACTGATCAAGCATATCCACAACTGTGCCCCCGACAAAGTGTATGTGCTGATGCATTCTTGCGGCGCGATAAAGGAGTTGATACCCGACCTGTTGGATGTTGGTGTCGATGCCATAAATCCCGTCCAAGTTAGTGCTGCAGGAATGGACACCAAGGAGCTCAAAAAGGCGTTTGGGAGAGAACTGACGTTTTGGGGCGGCGGTGTTGACACTCAACGTGTGTTGCCATACGGAGATCCGCAAGAAGTGAGAGATGAGGTACGGAGAAGAACCGACGACCTGGCACCGGGAGGTGGTTTCGTCTTTGCTCCGGTTCACAACGTTCAGGCTGATGTCCCGCCCCAGAATATCTTGGCTATGCGAGAAGCGCTGGAGGAATATGGGCAATATGACAGTGCAGTATGTTGACTGGGGCTCAGACTGCGCCGGTGTTATGGCGAGTGCGGTGGCTACTTTCTGTCGAGGGTATCAGGACTAGATCGGTGGAGTATCCCGTTGGCTGAACTCGCTAGACTGCAGTCAGGGAGCCATCAGTTCAGGCTTCCCCAGTAGCATATGAACTCGTACGTCTTGCCTACGGGCCAGGCCCAATTCGGAGGTGGGGTGTGATGAACATCGGACTCAACGCTGCAGCCGTTCCGCTGGCTGACCTATACAAGGGCCTCGAGGCTGCCTCTGGGGCTGGTTTTCAAGCTTTTGAACCGAGGATTCCGTTAATTGAAGCGTGGAGGGAACGCCCGCTGAAACCCGTTGAGCAGTTTGGGCTGCAGTGGTTTCCGTTGAACGCCGTGGAGGGTGTGTTCGCCCTACCAGAGGACGACGCGGCGGCCTCGATGCGGAGCGCTTGCGCCTTGGCCAGTGAATTCGGCATCCGTTCGATCATCGCTGTTCCCGGGCGAGGGAGTTCTCCTGGCATGGGTTCGGGAGTGGCCACGCTCCGCCGCCTCATGGAGATAGGCGAGGGTTATGGTGTTTCGGTCCTCTACGAGATGCTTGGCTTTCAGAGCTTCGCCTTCGCGAGCATCTCCGAGGCCTATAAGGTTGCGGCAGAAGCTGGGCTTCCGCTTGTTCTGGATACCTTTCACCTTGCGGTGGCTCAGGCTGCACCTGACGAGATCGCACAGCTTCCAGGCGAGGCGATCGGGCTCGTGCACCTCTCCGATGCTCTTACTGTCGGAAAAACCACCAACGCGCTTGTCGACGGGGACCGAGTGCTTCCCGGCGAGGGTGGGCTCCCCCTTGTGAACATCCTCTCTGCAATTCGTGCCACAGGGTACAACGGCGCAGTGTCGGTAGAGGTGTTCCATCCCAAGTACGGTCAGGATGACTGTAGGTCTGTGGCGCTAGATGCTTACCAGAGAGCGCGAGATGTATTGACAGAGGCTAAGTGGTGAGAAGGGAGAGCTAGTGAACAGGCTGAGGGTTGGTGTTCTCGGGGCCGGCAGGATTGGAAGACTACACACAGCGAACATGGAACAGAAGCTGGCTGGGGTAGAAGTAGTGGCCGTTGCTGATGTGTTGAAGGACGCCGCTGACGAATGCGCGGCCAAGTTTGGCATAGGGAGAGCATACGGCGATCCTGCAGATGCTCTGGGTGACCGAGAAATAGATGCGGTTCTGATCTGTTCAAGTACTGATACACATGCCACTCTAATCGAGGCCGCTGCGCACGCCGGCAAGCACATCTTCTGTGAGAAACCGATTGCTCTCGATTTGGGCGCCATCGATCGTGCGCTTACGGCTGTAGAGCGGGCGGGGGTGAAGCTACAGGTGGGGTTCAACCGCAGATTCGACCCGGGCTTTGCCCGCGCCCGCGAGCTGGTGGCGGACGGGAGCCTAGGAAGCGTTCACCTGCTCAAGATAACCAGCCGCGACCCCGGTCCTCCCCCGCTTGATTACCTGAAGGTGTCGGGAGGGATGTTCTTAGACATGACGATCCACGATTTCGACATGGCACGCTTCTTAGTCGGGGAGGAAGTAGAAGAAGTGTTCGCTGCTGGTTCCTCCCTTGTCGATCCTGCCATCGGCGAGCTGGGAGATATTGACACCGCCTGCGTGACCCTGCGGTTTGCAGGCGGAGCGCTGGGGGTGATCGACAACTCCCGCAGGGCTGCTTATGGCTACGACCAGCGGGCGGAGGTCTTCGGGGAGAAGGGAATGGTGCAGGTAGGAAACCCCAAAGCTCACGCGGCGCTGCTGAGCGACGAGCGCGGCAAGCATGGACCAGCGAACTTCCACTTTTTCACAGAGCGCTATGCAGAGGCCTTTGTGCGAGAGTTGCAAGCATTTGTGGACGCTGTGCGGGAGGACAAGGAGGTCGCGGTCAGCGGAAATGATGGTCGTGTGCCGGTGGTCATGGGATACGCGGCCAGGCGCTCGTTGGAGTTGGGGCGGCCGGTAACTCTAGCCGAGGTCGAGACGGGATTCGCAGGATAAGCCCTAGGACGTAGCGTGGAGCGGGTGGTACAATGCGTGAGATCATACAAACGTTTGCGAAAGGGGAGCGATGAGAGGACTGGTGTTGTCGGCGGAGTGTGAACCCCGTTCTGGATATGTAGTTACGGAGTTCGAAAAACAGACCGGGAAAGCGATCCAAGGCTTCAATATGTGGTGTCGCCCGAAGCTGGAGGTCGTGGATGTACCTGAGCCCAAGGTGGGACCTGGGCAGGTGTTGATCCGTGTGCATGCGTGCGGCGTGTGCGGTTCGGACATGCACTTCTACGAGACGGATGCAGACGATTACATCCTCTATCCTGGCCTGACGAAGTTCCCAGCAATCTTAGGACACGAGTTCGCTGGGGAGATCGTCGAGGTGGGTCCGGGTCCGGAACGAGCGGGCTTCAAGGTCGGAGACCGTGTCACAGTTGAAGAGATGGTCTGGTGTGGGTATTGCCGACCGTGCCGGGACGGGTTCCCGAACCACTGCCTGAACCTGGAGGAGATTGGCTTCACCATCGATGGTGCGATGGCCGAGTACATCGTGGTGCCCGCCAAGCTCTGCTGGAAGGTAGATGACGTGTTCGCTAGGTACCCCGACGAGGAGGTAGCCTGGCAGGTGGCTGCAACTACGGAGCCCACCTGCGTTGCCTACAACACGATCTTCGAGCGCGCAGGAGGATTCAGGCCGGGGGCCTATGTAGTCATCTACGGGGCAGGGCCGATAGGGCTTGCCGGGATCCAATTGGCCAAGGCTGCGGGGGCGGCCAAGGTAATCGCCTTTGAGGTCTCCGAGGCGAGGCGCAAGCTTGCCGAAGAGATGGGTGCCGATCATGCATACAACCCGACCAAGGTCGTTCCCTCGGAGTTGGTGATGGAGCATACAGGGGGAGAAGGGGCTGACCTCTCTGTGGAGGCCGCTGGTGCGCCTGAGAAGACGATCCCCGAGATGGAGAAGACGCTGGCCATCAACGGGAAGCTCTCGGTGGTGGGGCGGGCGTCGCAGAGAGTCCCGATGTTCCTGGAGCAATTCCAGGTACGGAGGTCTCAGCTGTACGGTGCGCAGGGGCACTCGGGCCACGGGATCTTCCCGTCGGTGATTCGGATGATGGGCGCCGGTCTGGTGGACAACGCCCGCATGATCACAGCCCAATATCCTCTGAGCGAAGCGGTGGATGCGATTAAGCAGTCTACATTGAGGCAGGACGGCAAGATCATCGTCACGCCGTAATTCGGATGTGACCGATAGAAGTGCAGGGACAAAAGGAGGCCTCATGGCGACATGGATCACCACGGAGCATCCGGCGATCGTGTTCGAAGACAGTGAAGTGGGGCGGCTCAAGAAGGACTTGTGGGAAGCCTCCGAGCAGGAGATAGATAGGATATTGGCTGACTACGAGGTGCCTGCCCCCCCGGAGCTAGGCAGGCCGGACTCGTACATCCAAACCACGGTCCGTGAAGAGGTTGTAGCCAACCGCAGGAAGAACGACGTTGTGCTCATCCCGATAGGATGTACAGAGAACCATGGCCGCCACACCGTCTCGGGCCTTGACACCTTCATGGTCACCCAGATCTGCGAGGCGGTACGTAGGTACACCGCCAAGCAAGGGCGGCCCGTCAATCTGGCGCTGCCACCGCTCAACTACGGCGGACACCCTTATCACCACATCGGCATGCCGGGCACCGTGATCATGCCCGAAGAGGTGGTGCGGGAGACTCTTATCAACGTGATGCTTGGCCTATGGAACGACGGGTTCCGCAAGCAGATCATCGTCAACAACCACGGCCAGCTATGGGTTCTGGAGTCCGCTTTGCACGAGTTCATGTACCGCTATCAGCTTCCTGGAGTGTTCCAAGTTTTGGACTGGCACCGGGCGGTGCGAGAGTTCTTCTTCCCGGTGGACAGGGAAAACTCGCTGGAGACGCACTTTGTGCACGCGGACGAGGCGGAGACGTCGGTGGGCCTCCTGATGTTCCCGCCGGAAATGGTGAACATGTCCCTGGCAGAAAAGACCGAAGGAAGGGGTTTCTTGCCTGCGGGACACTTCGACACTGCGGTCGATGCACACCGGAGGCCGCACAAGTGGTCCGAGGGGGAAGGGCACATCGCCATCGAGATGGCCGCAACGCCGGAAGGAGTCGTGGGCGACCCCACGCGGGCCACTGCAGCGAAGGCGAAGAGACCGGTGGCGGCGATCTTGAAGTACCTCACCCAATGTGTAGGCGAGATCATCGAGGCCTTTCCATCTGGCCAGGTTCCGCCAGTGGAGGAAGTCACGCTGCGTACGGCTGAGGAGATGGAGCCGTATCTCAAGGAACCGGGGACTCCCGGGTGGAAGCCTGTGTACGCGTTGCCCCGGCGGGGGTTCTGAGGGGAAGGGTCGATCGATGAACTGGCGCGGGGGAGGCTCACACCAGGCGACGAGTAAGGGTTGGCCTGTGGGGATGATTGTGCCGGCACAAGACTCCACACCGTTCTCTCCTTTTGCCCCGACCGAATGGGAGGCGGCCCTAAGGACCCTCGCTGGGCAAGGGCACGCGGTGGTGGAGCTCGCGATTACCGATCCTTCGAGCTTGGATAGGCAGGCGGTTGACGGCGCACTCTCTTCTTCCGGGGTGCGGCTTGTATCGCTGACAACAGGGCAGGCAGTAGCCAAGGAAGGGATGTCCCTCAGTTCGCCCGAAGACCAGCTCCGGGAGCGCGCTGTGGAGCGCATCGTCGGGCACATGAACTTCGCTGAGGCTCACGGGGCCGTCGTCATCGTGGGTCTTCTCCGTGGGGCGGAGGGAGATCTTGGGCTGCTGAAGGAGTCTCTGCGCGCTTGTGCGGCGAGCGTGCCAGATGTGAGGCTGGCTTTGGAGCCGCTCAACAGGTATGAGTCAAGCCTAGTGAACACCGTGGCGGAGGCGCTTGACCTGGTTGAACGTGTTGGCAAGGAGAATCTCGGGGTGCTTTTTGACACCTTTCATGCGAACATCGAGGAGCGTTCGCTGGAGAGCGCGATTCTAGCGGCCGGTGAGCGCCTTTTTCATGTACACGTTGCAGATTCCAACCGCTGGCCGCCGGGATATGGGCACATCGAGTTCGCACGGGTCTGGGACAGCCTTGACCGTTGCCGCTATAGAGGGGGGCTGGTGCTCGAGTGTTTGCTCCGGCCTGACAGGGAAGCAGTCGTCCGTTTGGCGAGCGAGTTACAGGGGCAATGGCGCTGGAAAAGCTGATTCCCCCGGGAGACGATCTCTACCCACGCTCTCGGCAGCGAGTGGATGGAGTGGAACTCGGCCTTATCCGCGGCCGGAGCGGGAAGCATTTGCTTCTGTCTTCATCGGTTGAGGGGTTCACTGGGCGACGCCTGTCTGGTGGGGGCATTCTCTGCCCGCTGACTTGGGAGAATGCATTGGCGCTTACGAAGCTTCTGCCGCGGCTTGCTCCTCGTTGCGCGCCCGAGAGCGCCCCCGTCTTTGGCTTCGGCGACCGCCTGGGACTGGCGACGCCTGGGCACGTCCTGGCGCTCGAAGGTGCAGAAGTCTTCCCGATGCTCGCCCAGCAATCGGTGCGGGAAAATGCCCGGACGGGGAGATCGTTTGCGGATGTACTGGCAAGGGCGATATTCGGGATTCTGCAAGTCGGCTATCGAGGTGCGTTTGGAGCTGATGCAGATCATCTGAAGTCGATCGAGGATGCAGCGGAGGCCGTTCGCACGGGGTACACATTCTACACTTGCGATCCTTCCGATCACGTAGTGAATACGAGTGGACTCTCTGCAGAGGAACTGGCAGACAGGTTCAGGGGGATGCCTGATTCTGTCCAGCTGCGGGCACGCTATCTGGGTAAGGAGCACTTGGTGCCAGGGCTAGGAGCGCTTCGGTTCACCGAGGACAGCCTGGCCGAGGCCGCGGTGAAGTATGGAAACGCAGTAAGATACGCTGGGAAGTTCTACAACTGGCTGAGCTCGTTGAGATCCGGACACTTCGACTTTGAGCTGTCGGTCGATGAGACGGCGAAGTCGACAAGCTTGTGCGAACACTACTTCATCGTCTCTGAGCTCCAGGAATTAGGTGTTCGATTGTCCAGCCTTGCACCGAGATTCCCGGGGGCCATGGAGAAGGGGGTCGACTGGCGAGGGGATCTGGATAGTTTTAGGGATGAACTAGCCGGGCATGCCGCGATTGCGGAATCTTTCGGCGGTTACCGCATAGGATTGCATTCCGGTTCGGACAAGTTCAGTCTGTACCCACTATTTGCGGAAGGCATAGCTGGGAACTGGCATGTGAAGACTGCGGGCACGAGCTACCTGGTGGCCTTGGAGGTGCTGGCGCGCGTTGCCCCTGGGCTTTTTCGAAAGGTGCTCCAACGTTCTGTCTCTCAATTCGAACAGGAGCGATCCACGTACCACCTGTCTGTAGACCTTAACCGGATGCCTGACATTCACCGGCTAAGCGATGAAGAACTCGCCGTTCTACTGACTCAGGACGAAAGCCGACAGGTTCTTCACGTGGGCTTTGGCGAAGTACTCAGGAGCCCGTTAGGGGCCGAACTATTAGGTCTTCTAGGGGAAAGCGAACACTTTCACAACGAAGCATTGCGTCGTCATCTGGCAAGGCATCTTCAAGGATTGGGGGTGAAGGGGCGTGCCTGAAACACCAGGAAGTGTGACGGTGCTCTCCGGCGGTGGGGGCATCCTGTGCGGGGCGATGGCCGAAGGGCTGGCTGCCGACGGATCACGGGTGGCGGTGCTCGACCTGGAGCAGGACAGGGCCGAGGCTGCAGTGGATCGCATACGCCGAGCCGGGGGAGAAGGGCTTGCCCTGAAGGCGAGCGTGCTTGTGCGCGACGAGCTGGAAGATGCTTTGGACAAGACTATTTCGGCTTACGGACGAGTCGATTCCCTGGTCAACGGAGCGGGTGGGAACCACCCCAAAGGGACGACCAATGCAGAGCTTCCCTTCTTCGAGCTGCCTGAGGACGCGGTTCGCCTTGTGTTCGACCTCAACTTCATGGGGACGCTCTTGGCTTCGCAGGTCTTTGGGAAGGTGATGGCGCAGCAGGGCGAGGGGGTCATCCTAAACCTGGCTTCCATGAACGCCATCCGGCCGCTGACGCGGATACCGGCGTATTCGGCGGCAAAAGCGGCAGTGGCCAACTTCCCCCAGTGGTTGGCAGTGCACATGGCACAGGAGTATTCGCCACGCATACGGGTCGTGGCCTTGGCGCCGGGATTTTTCCTCACTGAGCAGAACCGCTTTTTGCTGATGGAAGAAGGTGGAGAGCTCACCGACCGAGGACGGACGATCATCGAGCACACGCCGATGGCGCGTTTTGGGGAGCCAAGCGATCTGATGGGGACGGTCAGGTGGCTTCTCTCGCCGGAAGCGGCGTTCGTGACCGGTGTGGTGATCCCTGTCGACGGGGGGTTCTCGGCGTTTTCGGGGGTGTGAGGAGTAGAAGGGGATAAGTATCTATGAACAGCTATGAGCAGACGGCGAGGAACGTGGTGGTCGCGATGGGTGGTGGTCCGACTCCGGTAGTCAACAACTCCTTGCGCGGGGTTGTGGAGGCCTGTCGCGATCATCCCGCCGCCTTTGGGACGGTCTACGGGGCGATTCATGGGGTTCTGGGCATTCTGCGGGAAGAGCTCGTCGACCTTTCGGCGCAGGACCCTGAGGAGATAGAGCTACTTCGCACGACGCCGGCTGCGGGTGCGATCGGCACAGCTCGGTACAAGCTGGCAAGCGACGAGGATCTGGAGCGGGCGGCGGAAGTGCTCCGTGCCCATGATGTGAGCTACTTCTTCGGCATCGGCGGAAACGATACCCAGGAGGTGTGTCTGCGGCTCAGTGAAGCCGCCCAGGCGGCAGGGCACGAGCTTTCCGTGGTGGGGGTGCCCAAGACCATCGACAACGACCTTGGGGACCCGGAGATGAACAAGGTTGACCACACCCCGGGCTTCGGCTCGGTAGCCCGCTACTGGGCATGGACGTTGCAGTGCCTGGAGGAGGAAAATCGTGGTTCTTCACCGGCAGATCCGGTGTTGGTCGTGCAGGCGATGGGGCGCCGGGTGGGGTTCATCCCCGCTTCGGCGCGCCTTGCCGATCCGGAAAGGGAGATGCCCCTTCTGATCCTGCTCGCCGAGAGCGGCCTCTCGTTGGATGATATCTCCGATCGGGTGGCCGACACCGTGCGTCGGCGAGGGCGGGCGATGCTCGTTGCCTCGGAGGGGCTAGAACTGGGCGAGCTTGGGGAGCGGCGTGATGCTTTTGGGCACGCCGCGTTCTCGTCCTCTCGGGCCACGGTGGCCGAGGTGCTTGTGAACCACTTAAA
>PXEP01000151.1 GCA_003566155.1 Candidatus Acetothermia bacterium
ATCGCTTCGCGGAACGGCAACTCCGCGACCTGAAACCTAGACCCCTTTCTTCGACTTCTCAGCCAGTTGCTTCAGCGATAGCTTGATCTGCTCTGGCGTGCCGACGGGCAGTCCCTGCCGCCTCGCCTCTGCGATCAGTTCCAGTCGTGCCTTGCCCGCCTCCAGTGCCCGCCGCCGTTCTTCCAGCGACATCCGGTCGAGCTGTGCCTGCAGCTTCTGCCGTACTGCTTCTTCACGTGGGTCAGCCATGCTCCCCCTCTCACCTCGTCGGGCGCGTTTCCAACCGCCAATCATCCTGGGAATACCGGGTACCCCTTCAGCGGAAAGGGTAACCCATGTGCCAGCTCAGAGATCGAGCCAGTGCACTCTTTCTGACGATCCTAGGATTCGGTAGCCGGATGCGCGTCCAATTCCGAGTTGCCGCGCAATTCCCGTCGGCCAGACCCCCTGGGACTTGAGTGTCTTCACCTCGTCCGCTTTCGCCCGGGCGGCCGGCTTGCGGCCCTTGTACTTCCCCGCCGCCATGGCCTTCGCGATGCCCTCGCGCTGCCGCACGAGCATGATCTCCCGCTCGAACTCCGCGATACCGCCGAGCACAGCCAGGACCAGCTTACCGGCGGGTTTCCCGGTATCGATGCCTAGATCTAGGATGCGCAGGGCCGTTCCCTTGTCCCCCGAGGGTCTCGGTGATCTCGAAAAGATACCGGACCGAACGTGCCAGCCGGTCGAGCTTTGTGACTACCAGGGGTCGCCCTTGGGGGGGATATTCCAGCTCCCTCCTGAACCTATTAGCCGGACATGGTAGCCTCCAACCCCGTACTGGAAGCGCCTAGGACGATGCCAGACTAATCGCGAACAAATCGAATATCGCCCTCGGCACCACCCAGGCCACAGTGATGGAGGTCAACCGTTGGCAACCGACCAAATCACAGATGCGGGGCAGCAGCTCCTCGATCAGTTTATCGCCGATGTCCACGCTAGGAGGATGCTTGGCAAAGCCCGTCGGGGGGCAATGGTTGCGCTGATCAGGTTGCACACCCCTAACATGGACGTGTGGAACTCCAGACGGCTGGGCTTTCGCGAGCTGGTGACGCTTGGGATGGGTGTGCACCTCGGCGATCTCGTGAACGAATTCGTCGAACAATACGGTGGGCCGGGGGCGCGACGGGCATATCTGACGACGAGCGCATCGCACTCTTTCGAGATGCGTTGGAGTCCCAGCGCACCCGAGGCACGGGTTTCTATTGTGTCGCAGTCCGTTCGGCCCGCGGATGCAAGGCATGGCTGGGTTTTAGTCAGAACGAGGTGGCCGAAGTCGCGCCTCTCTTAGGCTTGATCAGACCAACCGAGTTTGAAGACAGGGTCCGTGCGGATGGATGGATCTTTCCATTCACCGAGGAAATACCGCATCCGGTCGGAACGACTTGTTTTCCAACCCGGGAATTCTCGACCTCCTGATCGACTCAACGACATAAGGATAAGGAAATGGCAACAGCAACCATCCAGCGAGTGGAGCTGAACAAGCACTACGATGCATCCATTTACTGCCCATTCTGTGGGCAGAAGGTGATCGAGATGGAAGCCGATCCCCCCACCGAAGAAATGTGCCACCCCTGCCCACATACCCTATTCATCGCGCACGACGAGGGTTTCGAGTACCGAAGCGCACTATTCGACGCGAATCTTGGCCTGGTCGGTGTTCCCGATGACGACGTTGAATTACCCGAGACCGGAATCGACGGCTTGACTGACAGCGTCACTATCCCCGATTCCGTCAAGTTCGCAGCCTATGAATGCTTGCGAAAGTCCCCGCATATTGGAAACGACTTCAATGGTGCGCCACCCGGATGAAACTGCCTGAAAGCTGCGAGGACTTATGCAATTCTCGATATGTGGGACCACCTTCCGGTTTCGGCTCCTACGTGGGTTTCTCTCCGCAAGAACACTGACAGATCCCATTGGATACCTCTGCATGCTGACGTCTCGCTCGCTTATCCTCGCTTCCATCTCTCTGATTCTCGTAGCCTGCGGGGGCGGGGATAACTCTCCATCGGAGCAACCTCATTCCCCAGCTCCGACCGACCCGACTCCCGTGGACGTCGATCCGGCACTGTCAAACTCTCGAATTGCTGGCGCGTGGATCACCTCCAGCGGATGCGGGTTCGACACGGGTCGCCTTCTGATCAGTGAATCGGAAAGCAGCGGGTTCGTCATTTCCCTATTGGCAAGCGGCAGTAAAGGTTCAAGTACGGTGTCCTTGTACCCTACCGAGATCAGCGCGGGTGAATATAGCAGCGACGGGGCAGTTGTCTACGATTACCGTGCTCAGACCCTCAGCCCGGGGTTCTTGTATTTCGACCCCTTCAGGAGTGGAACCATCGCTTTGGCCGTGGATGGTGACAGACTTTACATGAGTTCCGCTTGCGCGCAAGGCGTGGATTTCACCATGATGTACACGCCAGAGGATGCGGACCAGTCGGTTCACGGAGCCCGGTTTGCCGAGTCTGCGAGACTGATTCGAGACCAGATCTTCCAAGAGCACGAAGATGCTAAAACAGAACTAACCTTTGATTTATCTAGGCGCGGGTTACTCAACAGCAGCGTAGCCGAGCGGAAATATGCCGAGCTCAGGGCTTGGTATCTGGAAAGCGTACAGAATAACCTCGGCGTTTTGATTGACCAATATGCCGTGATTAACCTCGAACATATCTACTCGATCTCCACTCTCGAAGACTTAAAACGCGAAGACAAGGACGCATTTCCGAATTATCCAGAAGAAGTGGAGGCCATGTACGATCTCTTAATCGTTGGCTGAGACTATAGCGCGTCCACGGTCTGGGAGCTTGAATATCATTTTTGACCGTGGGTCAGCAATTTCTTGCTAACTGATCAAGAGGCATGGCCCCTAAAACGAGAAAACAGATATAGCTCTGTCGGAGACTGCCCGTGGCGCGGGCCCTTTCGATCGACATGACGTTCCACGTGCATTCATATCGGGCGTGGCTTAATGCTTCGGCGCACAGAACCGTAGCTGCAGCGTGCGGAGCTTAACTGCCAATCCAGATCACATTTGTTCCTGACCAACGAATCGGTCGCCCAAGTTACCCGCAGCGCGGGCCACCGAGGGATCATCTTCAGTGTCGGATTTAAGCCGGATCTCGCCGATGTCGTCAGGGCTAAACGACAGGCCATAAGCGACTGAGAGCCGATTGTAGCTGCTCTTCGGCGCGTTCGGCGCGATGAGGTCCTCTGGGGTATCAAGGTCCAGCGTACGTATCAAGAAGGGCGGGCGCAGGGACTCAAACCGCTGGATGCGGTCGCGGTAGGACTGCAAAAGGGCGCCGCCGCCAACGAGGAACGTGGGCACACCGGTTTCCCAATGTCGGGATAGCGGGTAACGATGCTCCTTGGTGTATTTGAGCACCTCCCGTAGTGTGTCTCCGATGTGGTCCAACACCTTGCGATCCGCAACGCGCAGTGCCTTCTGCGACGTTCTGAGTTTTCGCGCGAAGGTCCGATCATCGGGTATGTTTTCTAAGGGCGATGGGCGCCATCCGCCCGGTTTCCCACAACGTTCCAGCCTACTCCGCACCAGAAAATTCACACCGGCGGCAATGACTTTCTGGTCCATGACTGGATACAGATCGTCCTCATCGGCATTGTGATGAACGTTGAACGTCGTCACGTCCACCGTACCGGCCCCGATATCGATCAGCGCGTGAAGATCCGGTTGACGACGCGGCGATCGAACATAGCCACTGAGTTGAACGGCAAACTCCGGGAAACAGGCAAACATGTCTGGAGCCAGCAGCCGGTCGCGAATGGCCAGGGGTAACCGGTCATGCTGGATCGCGATGGTTTCGAGATAATCGCGCACGCGTGCCAACGATACCGGCCCGGGCATCACGCTAACAGTCCACGCCGCTCCTGCGAGCTGTTGGTAAAGCCCCGTCAGTTCCTTGTCATCGTAGCTGTCCGTCGGCAAGCCCACGTTGACCAACCAGACGATGTGTTTTCCGCTATAGGTCCGCTCATGCGTCGCGAGAAACCAGTCGCGAGCGTACCGGAACACCAACGCGAGGAAGGCGGCTGCCTTCGCCTTGGCGTCAGGGTTCATAGTCCGCGTAATGATCGGCATCTTCAGGTCACCGCACCACGTCCCGGAACCGACGTGTTCCCCCAACACGCACTCACCCCTTTCACCAACCACGGTGATTCCGGATGGCAACAGATAGGGGTTATCACGCATGGCGTACGAGCCGAAAGGCACCGCGTAGTGCGCACGGATCTCACCGAGGACCACCTTGGTGAAGGCCGTACCGAAGTCCAGCCCGATCACGATTTCCTGGCGCGGTCCTCTAGCGGAGCGCTCATCGAATTGAGTGCGGCCCTCGCTTGGCGCTGCGGATGCCATGGCTTGGCCACCAGACTTCGAGGGTCGTGTCGAAGGGGGTTGGTCTTGCTTGTCCGCTATGCGCTCCTGTCTGCCGGATGTCTCCATCTCGGGTGGAGGGACTTCGGGCTCCTTGGGCTGGGCCGGTGCATGGTTCGGCGCCTCGCCGCCGCCAAACCACCGCCTGATCGCCCTGAGTGTCCCCTTCAACGACATCCACATCCCTCCAGGTCCCTAATTCACCCTGATGACCCCGTACGCCACATCTGAGGAAAAAGACGTCAACTCGCCCTTTTTCTTTAGGCCCTCGATCTGCACAGCGAACTTGGTTTCGATTGCACGGATGCGCCCCTGGGTCATCGGGATCACGTTCTTCTGCCCGCGTGCTCGGTACTTCTCCAGCAAATCCTGCTGCCGGCTCAGTAGCCGCCGCATATGCTTCTCCGTGGATTCCACCTGGAACGACACGCGATCCTCGTTCTCGTTGATTCTGTCAGCCCTGACTCTCGCGTAGTCTTCTTCCAGTTGCATGTCGCAACGGTCAAATGCGTCGCGTGTATCCTTGGTGCTGATTTCGTTGGGCGCGCTGAGCCAGTCGCTACCATGCACGCGTGCCGCATTCACCAGTTCCCAGGCCTGATCACGCTCCAGCAACCCGCCTCCGCCATCCAGGCGGAGCGCGCGCGCGTGCAGCTCTTCGTGGGTCTGCAGGCCGTTGAAGGTCCAGCGCTTGACCGAGCACGCATAGGTGCCCGGCTGCAGGTCCTTCCCGGCAGACCGCACCACTTGCAGGGCCACCAGCGGATGAAACGCCTCATTCCTCTGGTCCAGCTCCGCGCTGATAAATCGAGTCAGCGGATGGAACTGGCTGACCACCTCGTCGCGGCGGTTCAATCCGCGGATGCTGTTCTGGAACCGGCAGGGTATGCGCTCGCCCGTACCCAGCCGCGTCTGGCCGTGAAGGCGGTTCTTCCGAACGTATTCAGCCAGCGCAGCCGCAGTTTCGGGCGGCAGCCGTACGTGGACAAAGTAAGGGTCACGGTCGCTTTGGCGGAACTCGGAGCCGCGCGCGTGCCGGTCCAGATAGTCTTTTACGTAAACCTTCAGGTCGTCGTCGGTGATGCGACGCTTGAACTCGTGCGCTGCCTTCACACGTTCCAGAATGTAGCCTGCATGGGCGATCAGGTGGCCGGCATTGGCCTCCAGTTGTTCCTGTTGCAGACGGTTGTTCTCGGCCGCGGTGAAAGCCTGATCGATGCGCCGGACCTCCTCCTCCTCGGTCAGGGGGCGGCTCAGCAAATCGCTGGTCAGATCGTTGACGATATCCCCGAGTATCGCCTCCATCCCACCCAACGAGCGCTCGAAGATGTGCAACTTGTTCAGCAAGCGTTCGAAGATGCGTTCGTCGATGGTCTTCGCGTAGCCCAGATTCCAGATGGTAATCATGTCTGCCTGCTGGCCAATGCGATCAATACGGCCGATTCGCTGCTCGATCTTCATCGGATTCCACGGCAGGTCGTAGTTGACTAGCACCCTGGAAAACTGCAGATCGACCCCTTCGCTCGCCACCTCCGAGGTAAGCAATACCCGCGAAACCGTATCGTCCCTGAAGCCATTGATCACATCCTGTTTTGGGACGTTCATCCCCCCGTACAGCAGCACGTTCGGAATACCGTCTTCCCGCAACCGCTCGGCGAGATACTCCAACGTGCGCCGAAAATAAGAGAAGACGATTACTTTTTCCTGTGGGTGCGAAGCGAAATGCTCTGTCAACACCCTGTGGAAAGCCGCGTACTTGGAGTCAATGCGCCGCAGTTCTTCAATGTCAACGTCTCCCAGCACACGTTGCACAATGTGCTCGATGAGCGGGCCGACACCCACAGTCACCACGTCGTCCGCGCCTTGGTCCTCATAGAGCATGGACTCAAGATCCTTGTACCCCGTTTTATCGAGCCAGGAGCGCGCCGCCGCGTACATGCAGCTCGACACCTGCCGCTGCGGGGGCGCCAGCAAAAAGCCATCGTTGATGTCGCGCTCATACGCGTAGGAGCGTACGGCCTCGGTCACGCTACGGTAAAACTGCCACTCCACGCCTTCCAGCGGTAGCGGCACGAATTGGCTGTGCGGATCGCGAACCACGTGGAGTTCCGTCACCTCCACCTTGCGTGTGCGATTGACCGTATGGCGCAGAAGGTTGATGCGCTCGATCCGGTCGGCCAAATCTACCCGGTTCGACCGTTCAGCAAGGTATTCCGCTTCCAGCGGACGTTCGAGCAGGCCAGCCAGTTGCCGATTGCCGGCAAACAGGCTGTGGGCTGCAGCCGTCCGCAACTCAGCCTTGATTGAATCCTCGCTCGCGATTGGATCCAGCGCCAGCCGGCGCGCCTTGATCAGCGGCTCATTCGCCTCCAGTACTTGCGGAAACATGGCGGCAACGGCAAAGGTATCGGGATCGACTAGCCGCAGCAGTTCGAATAGATCTTGCTCCTTGTTGTTCACTGGGGTGGCGGAGAGCAACACCACATGTTCGCTGACGTCACGTAGCAGCCGACCGAGTTCGGCACTCCGTGTTTCCGGATTGCGAAGATAATGCGCCTCGTCGATGATTAGCAGATCGATACTCGGTTCGATCTCGGCCAGTTCGTCCAACACGCGCGCTAGTTCGGCGTCCGCGCTCCGACGCTCGGGACTGTTCCAGCCCGAGGGCGGCCGCAGTCCCTGTAGGCTGCAGACGAATCCCTTTCCTTCACGCGTGTTCGCTTTCGGCTGCTTCAACTCTCGGAGCAGATCCGCTGCTGACAACTGGGCCGCTTCCACCCCAAATCGGGCACGCAGCTCATCGCACCACTTCTCGCGAAGCATCGCCGGGCAGACCACCACCAGCCGCCGCGCATCGTAGCGGGCACGCAGCTCAGTCCAGATCAGGCCCGCCTCGATCGTCTTCCCAAGGCCTACCTCATCCGCGATCAGGATGCCCTTCGACGGAGACTCCAGGAAGGTAAGGACCGGCTTGTATTGGTACGCATAGAAGTCCGTGTTCGTCGTGTCCATGCTATACACGACGTTGGCCAACCGCCCGCTCAGGTGGATGTGGGTCAGATTCCGGCGCAGATCGTTCACCCGCCCGAAGCGTTGCCGCTCCAGCAAGGTGAAGACATCTTCACCGCCGGCCTCCGCCACGATGAGCTGGTATTCGGGCACCCAGCTCAAGGTGTTGTCCTGCCAGCGCACCTGAAGGACCGCACCGTCCGAGCGTTCTCTTTTTCGGCCCGTGAGAATCCCGCGACGACCCGGATCATCGCGGTGGGTGACTTCGGTCATGCCGCTCCCCCTGCTTTTACGCCAGCGATTACCTCGATCGACAGACGACTTCTGCTGTCGACTCCCTGCAAGGATGCTAACCCAAGCGCAGAGCGGCTGCGGCGGCCCCAAGAAAAAGGCATCGGCTCTATTCAGTGCGATGAGCTACACGACTTCAGAGATCGCGATCGATACTTGGCAGTGGTCACTGGGTCCCCATTCAGAGGGATCGCTCAGGACGGCCACCTGTACCTTTTCGGCAAGCCAACTAGACCCGAATACGAAGTCCAACTGTCGTGTGGCCTGAGCCGGAGTCATACGCGTTGTGTGGTATGTTGGCAAATTGTCGCTGTCTTCAAGAAGTTCGCGAGGCCACGGTTCAGCACGTCTACCGTTTGGTGCCTTAGGACCGAGGAATATCAGCCCGAGCGATTCCATCCTCTGGAATATCGTCCGATAACGCCCGCCCCAGTACCGGCTTCCCTCCTCCCCGTACCCGTGCAGGATGTTTAGGTCGCCGGCCGCAATGATCCGATGACTACCTTGTTGCCCAATCAGGGCAGAGAGATCGGAAATCAGCCGGTGCACGGACGCATCCGCGTAGATCCATCGGCTGTTGGTGGAGCGATGCGGCCGCTCCCAAAGTCCGTACATGGAAACAACGGTATATCGTGCGCCGTTTGACTCCCTGATCTCAGCCGCTGCAAGCTTGCCTCGACGGCTAACTGCCAGTTCACCGCCTACTGCCTCCTCGACAGGCACCGGTTTCAGCCAGTCGCCCTGGACCCTCTCACTCAGCCGCACGACAGCCGTCCGCCAAGGTCGGACAGCGTCCGCTGCGGCGGTGCGCCACGATTCTTCGTCGGTTCCGATGCGCAACGCGATATCCCGGGGCGGTGCCGGTGCCTCCTGAAGCAACGCAATGTTCGCACCGGTCTCAACCAAGTGATACCAGGCCTCTTTCCGATGGGCCCTGTTCCAAGAGATCAGTTTCATTCTCACTCCCGAAGACAGCCGAGGGCAGAGAGGCGGTGGAATCATGCGACACCTTGCACCTCAAGCAAACCGCGGAGGTACTCCTCCTGCAGCCGGTTCTCGACCGTTCCTGCCCGGGCGCGACGCACCCGGAACAGTGCGCCCTCGGGCGCCTCGCCGAACTCGACCAGAAGCCGGGCTGCCACGATGCCGGTTCGGCCCAACCCGCCACGGCAGTGGACAACGATCGCCTCCCCTGCCATCAGCCGGCGGCGCAGGTCCTCGCCGGCCCGGTTCCAAGCGTGCTCAAAATGGCGATTGGGAACGCCGCCATCAACGATCGGCAGATGCCACCAGCGCAGGCCCGCGCGCGAAACGCGCTCGCCAAGGTCGGGCACCCGCAGCAACTCCAGTTCGTGCGTCTCCATCAAGGTGACGACCGTGCTCGCGCCCCAGTCGCGCAGGGTTCGCAGGTCGGTGTCGAGATCCCGGTGCCAGGCACCGGTCTGGGCGTAGGAATCGTGCTTGCCCGGGCAGAACGTGAGTCCTAGCCGGCCCTGCCCCACGGGCCCAAGGGTGTCGATCTGAAGCGGATGGCTCTGGCTCGTGCGCGCATGCATGGCGGTGTTTCCCCGGTTCCTGATGTACTGAAGTTCAGCATACGGGGGGCACTGGCTCAGAGAGTGAGCCAGTGCTCACGAGAATCGAATTTTTTGACCGACGCGCACAGGCTCACTCTGTGAGCCACCGGCGGGGATATGCTGGCGGACCAGTCCCGGCTACGGGAACACCGGAAATCACGGGGGAGTGCCATGGACTCGACCGCAAGCGGAGAGCCAGAAACGACCAACGGGGCCGTCACATCGCGGGAACGCTTTCTCGGCTGCCTGCTGGGCGGCGCCGTGGGCGATGAGCTCGGCGCGGCGGTCGAATTCGAGACCCGGGCCGCAATCCTTGAGACGTTCGGACCGGACGGCATCACCGACTACGCGCCGATCTACGGTGGCCTCGGCCGCATCACCGACGACACCCAGATGACGCTATTCACGGCCGAGGGGTTGCTGCGGGGCTGGGTGCGAGGCTGCCTGAAGGGGATTACGTCCTATACGGGCGTCACCGTATTCGCTTACCAGCGCTGGCTTGCGACCCAGGGAGTTCCGCCGCGGGACGGCGTGGATCTCGTTCGCGAGCCCGGCTGGCTGTACCAGCAGCGAGCGTTGCACGCCCGGCGCTCCCCTGGCAACACCTGCCTCTCCGCCTTGCGCGCGACGCCCACCGACGACGGGTTCGCGCAGAACAACAGCAAGGGCTGCGGCGGCGTGATGCGCGTGGCGCCGGTCGGCCTGTTCCACTGGAACATCCGAGAATACCATTCGGCCCAGGACACCTTCCGGCTGGGTTGCGAACTGGCGGCACTTACTCATGGCCATCCGACGGGCCAGCTCACCGCAGGTGTGTTGGCCGTGCTCATTCGCGAACTCGCCGACGGTGCTTCGCTGCCCGCGGCGCTCGATGTCGCGAAGCCGATGCTGCGCGAGGAGAGGGACCATCACGAAACGCTGCATGCCATCGAGCTTGCCGAGGATCTTGCCGCCGGAAACGTGCCGCCTGAGAAAGCGATCGCTCGCCTGGGCGAAGGCTGGATTGCGGAAGAGGCGCTGGCCATCTCGCTGTATTGCGCGCTGGTCGCCCGCGACTTCCGCCAT
>PXEP01000043.1 GCA_003566155.1 Candidatus Acetothermia bacterium
CCACTTCTTGCCAAGCAAGGTAGGGGTAGGTGACCCCCTCTTCGATCCGCCAGACGCCAGGGGCATCCCCGAAATCCCATCCCACGAAGGTCGCCTGCTGCTTCATCTCCTCGGTTGTCCTGCCTTCTCCAGCACCGCTGTCGTCTTGTCCGCTTGTCTCGATGTCCCAATAGGAACTCACCGCAGTCATAGAGGAATAGGTTAATCCTTTTGTGTGCCCATCGGCTCCGGTAACCTTGCCGGTCGAGTACGAGTTGATGATCGTCCCGCTTCCCGTTCCGACAAGCCCTCCGAGGAACCACAGGCCATCGACGCTGCCGGTGGAGTAGCAATTCTCGACCATTGCATCGTTTCTTCCGACCAGACCACCCGAGTTCCGGAGGCGGTCGGTGTTCACAAGGTCAACTGTGGAGTACGAGCGCGAGATCACGCCACCGCTGTCGTTTGCCCCGACCAGCCCACCGTTGAACTGCCAACCTGCACGTACGGTCCCGGTCGAATAGCACTCCTCGACCAATCCCGCGTTGCGCCCGACCAAAGCGCCTACGTTATGCGAGCCGCCAGCAATGTCCACTCCCTCCAGTCCAACGTTCCGTATCTCGGCATCCGGCCCGGTTCGCCCAAACAGTCCGATCCCGGTGCCGTCAAGAGTATCAAACCTGTCGATGTGCAGGTTCAGTATCCTGAACCCTTGCCCATCAAAGGTCCCGTTGAACACGCCCTGCCAGGTTGTCCCATCCCAAAACGTGTGGTAACCAATAGGTTCAAAGCCATCACCGCCGTTCCAAGCAGCGGTAACGCTCGCATCGATGTCGTTCGCGAGGATGAAGTGGCTGTCGAGATAGCCCTTTACCGCCTGCAGTTGCTCAACCGTCGAGATCTCATACGGGGCTGCTTCAGTTCCATCACCACCGGAGAATGGAGCCGCCATCGCTCCCATTACCCACGCGCACAGAACTGCCAGTGCGAGCGCCCCAACCTGCCAACTGCCTGACCTTCTCATCGTCTGCCCTCCTCATCACCTAGAGTCGACCTGGAGCGCGGAACACAGCGAGTGGAACAGTAGCATGGAGTACCCCGACCGAAGCTCCGCCCTCAAGTCCACCCTACTGTATCATGTCCTTATATGGACATGGAAGAGCACCAAGGAGCGTACAAGGACCGCTTTTCAGAGCTTCATACCTCTAAGCGCTGTCTATAGCCGGGATAGGACGTCCACAGCCGTCCCCGTAGCCATAGTGTTCCAGCACTCGCGGAGCCCAACAGGCCGGCCGGACGAACTCGGGGAACAGGGAAAGATGTGCAAGCATGGGCCGCTTACGGAACCGGGTCTCGAACACCAGCACCGCTACCGAGTCAGGATGCTTCCCGCCGCGCCGCCTCGACAGCATCCACCGGTGTTGTGCCTTCGGTGATCTCGCGCCAATTCACGCCGCTATCGCCAGCGCTCAACGCAGCTTCCCGCCCAGCCACACCCCGCTCCCGCCCCGGGAGCCGCCGCAGGAGGGCGTTGAACCTGGGGGCGGAGCGGCCGGCCAGAATCCGCCCCTCGCACCCCTGTACCCGGCTATCCGATTGCTTTCATGAGAGTATGGGTGTGACCGGCCGCACTCCAAGGTGGCATGGCGCGGTCGGGGCGCCAAGCCGGCTATGCTCAGTACGGCTCACCCTCGCCGGGAGGCGCTACAGGGCAAGATGAAGCGAGCAGATGCACGGAATGGCCTATTATGAGCATGTTAGCTGGCAGCTCCCTGAACGGAGAGGGCGGACCGTAATGGCCCGCCCCCCAACACATCACCCCATAGGCATGCGAGAACTACCGGCGGCTGTCCTCCGCTACCAGCGTGTAGTCTTGATCCATGCTCTCAACCTTGAGCAACCACTCTTGGCCCCGTAATCCTGTAAGCGCGCCCACGTCCCCACTCCATTCCACGTGCGGGGCTGGCACTATCTGGATCGCCAACTCAACAGGTTCGCCTGCTTCGACCTCCATTTCGAGAATGTATGGCCCCTGCTGATTGCGACTCGGCCTCTGCATTCTCAGCCCCTCTCCAACCTCGATCCTTAGCGTGTACACCGTCGGCTCCACAGGAAAAAGTGTTGTGGCCGTGACATCTATGTTCCACTTGAATCCAGGCGGCAGTCCTGGGGAGATATCCACATGGACAACCTTCGACGCGTTTCTTGATCCCATATCAGCAACAGCCTGCCCCTCATACACACCCAGGGTGACATCGTCGAGGGTGGCCACCGTTAGGACAAAGTCAAAAATGTAGCAGTTATCATCTGCAATGGGATCAGGGTGAGTGAAATCAACGCTCATGGTTAGCACTCTATCCCGTGAGTTGTAGAACATTGGCCAAGCTGACGCTTCTATCGCATGCCCAACCTCGGCAAGCCCGAGGAACACAACCGAAAACACCGCTACCGCAACCGAAACTCTCTTCATGGGAAACTCCTTTCACTGAGGCCCCGTTATCGTTCCGCTTTGCGGTACTTCTTCCACATGTTGGGGACAGCAAGTGCCCTAGCTATTAGCTTCAAGACGAGAGCGTCACTTCGATGGCTGCCCGAAACGACTCTACTGTGGTCTCATGAGCGGGCGTCGCAAGGCCTCTGGTCCGAAACAGACGTTCCTTCCCGCTTCTCCGTCCCTAAAGGGTCACACACGCCGGGGGGCGATGTTCCTTCACCCCCTTTTTCACCCGCTATCACCTCCTGCAAAAACGCCGTAAGGCTCCCTATACCCGACATTTCCCACTTGGCTTAGCCATCATCCCCCGAAGCTTCCCTTCCCCTCACCAACCATACCACGCCAAGGCCTTGAGGCCTACCGCTCATCCTGCGGAGCCCAGCAGACCAGCCGCACCCACACGCGAAACAGGAAAGCTGAACCGCCAAAGGCCGCTTGCAGAACCAATCGCTCAACGCCAACACCGCCACCGAGTCAGGATGCTTGCGCCGGGCCGCCTCAAGGATCCGCCGGCGTTCGGCCTCGGTGAGCTCGCCCCAGTTCATGCTGCTACCGCCGGCAGGGCGCCAACAGCGGCAGCGCGGTCTCCCGCCCAGCCACACCCCGCGATCGCCTCGAAGCCCGCCGCAGGAGGGCGTTGAGCGTGGGGGCGGAGCGGCTGAGCAGGGTGACGGCTACCTCTCGTTTATCGCGTGAGTCTCCCAGCCCCCTCAGTAGCTCTTCCGTCCCGAGGGCCCGCTACATAAATAAGCCTCTCGCCAATCTCCACGCTCCCTACATGACATGACTACCTAAACTTGACACACGGGATCCATAATGCGACCGGTGGATGAGGGAAACGCGAGAGCCCCAACCACCTTGCCTCCAAAGTGACTGCCACAACTTCCACACAACAACTAGGATAACGGGGAGCCGGCTAGCAAGGGCCTGGCTCCCCGTTGCTCTTTGGACTTCCGGAACCGACAGCATATCGGGGACTCGGACCCTACCCCTGCAGTGGCGCTTAGGGAGATTCGATGCGACTCCTGAGCCAGTCGGCTATCGGCTGCATGGGCGCCTCTCGACCAGTGAAGAGCTGGGTGAGTTCGTTGTCGTACAACATACGGTATTGGCCGTCGCAGACCCTGACTTGCAGGAGCGCGGCGTGGATGCCACATACACAGTCGAGCACGGTTAGGAGTCGCTGCTGTTGTGTCTTGCCGGGGAAGTTCAGCCCGTGACGAGACCCCTTGAACTCCACAACGTAGGGCACCCCACCGCGCCATCCGAAGTAGTC
Source organism: Candidatus Acetothermia bacterium (assembly GCA_003566155.1). GTDB lineage: Bacteria > Bipolaricaulota > Bipolaricaulia > Bipolaricaulales > Bipolaricaulaceae > T3SED10-47. The sequence goes on from PXEP01000043.1 coordinate 3,750, forward strand.
GAAGGGAGCACCGGGACACGCAGGACCCTTCTCAATCGACACGAACCCCTCGTAGTTCACGAGGATGTCAAGGACGATTGGTTCACACGCAGCCTCGAACTGCTGTGTGTTCGTAGTCCGCTCAAGTCTTCTGATCAGGCGCTCATGTGGCCCAGTGTTGAAGCTCTTTGTGGCAGCCATTCCTATGGAGACCGCACAGCACCGTGGTGTTCGGTCTGGTCAGCAACAGTGCTGGCAGATCAACTCCCACCTCCCCGCCCACCATACCACGCCCACTCTCCAGGGCCTACCGCACATCCCGTGCCGCCCAGCAGACCGGCCGCACCAACTCAGGGAACAAGGGAACAGTGGAGGCTGGACCAGCACTAGCCGCCCACAGAACCGCTCACCGAACACCAGCACCGCTACCGAGTCAGGATGCTTCCCGCCGCGCCGCCTCGAGCATCCGCCGATGTTCGGCCTCGGTGATCTCGCGCCAGTTCATGCTGCTACCGCCAGTCCTCAACGTGGCATCCCGCAGCGCCAGAACCACCATCGCCGCCGCCGATTGCGCGATCTGTAACCTTTGCGGGTACGTGCCCCCCTTGACCCGGGACGCCACTTCGACGGCGGCGTAACCCAACCGAGCTGTGGGCCATGGATCTCGCCGGCCAAGCACTCCACGTGCCCGAGCAAAACACCTCTGGGATGATGCGAAAGGACACGCACTATGGTCGGTAGGGTAGCGTCCTGTCAAAACCACATGCGGCCGGCCGCTCCATGGGCTTCTCAAAGTGAGCAGGGTCTCATTTGAACCGGGCGGCCGGCCGCATTTCTACAACTCGCTCCACCACCACCGTCGGCGCGGCTGCGGCAAAGCCCGCGGCAACAGCTCATCGACCTTCCTCTCCATGCGCACCGCCCGACCGCGGAGCCACACCCCGCGACTGCCCCGGGGGGCCGCCCCCGACCCATGCCGAACTTGCCTCGAGTCCCACCGCGGACGGCAAAACTTGGCCTCTCACTGGCGAGTGGCCCGGCGATGTAGCCCAGTCGGTTAGGATTCCTGTCGATGATGGCCTCGTTGCTTCGCAGCTCCGACCATCCGCTCAAGAGCTAATCTGAGATCCGCAATTGGGGTCGCGTCCAGAAGCTCTCGTACGCTGCGCACGTCTTCGGGATCCAGCGCGCCCTCGGCGAGTTCCCCCGCCTCGACCGCCAACGCTGCGATGGCTGCTAACTCTCGCACCTCACGGGAAGTCATGCTTCCTCCTTCGATGCCAGACACCCAGACTACCACGCCCCGCTGGTCGGGACCCATCGTGGGGGAGTAGGGGCGGAGCGGCCGGCCAGGATCCGCCCCTCGCACCCCCTGCTAACCGATTGCTTGAGAGTATGGGTGTGACCGGCCGCGCCCCACGGTAGCATGGCGAGAAGGGTGCCGGCTACCGCTCGTTTATCGCGTGAGCCTCCCAGCCCCCTCAGTAGCTCTGCCGTCCCGAGGGGCCGCCTCGGGCCGCTACATACACATGCCCCCTCCCCAATCTCCACGCTCCCTACATGACATGTCTACCTAAACTGGACACACGAGGTCCATAATGCGATTGGTGGATGAGGGAAACGCGAGAGCCCCAACCACCTTGCCTCCAAAGTGACTGCCACAACTTCCACACAACAACTAGGATAACGGGGAGCCGGCTAGCAACGGCCTGGCTCCCCGTTGCTCTTTGGACTTCCGTATCCGACAGCACATCGGGGTCTCGGACCCTACCCCCGAAGTGGCACTTAGGGAGATTGGATGCGACTCCTGAGCCAGTCGGCTATTGGCTGCATGGGCGCCTCTCGACCAGTGAAGAGCTGGGTGAGTTCGTCATCGTACAACATGCGGTAATGGCCGTCGCAGACCCGGACTTGCAGAAGCGCGGCGTGGATGCCACATACAGAGCCGAGCACGGTTAGGAGACGCTGCTGCTGTGTCTTGCCAGGGAAGTTCAGCCGGTGCCGAGACCCCTTGAACTCCACGACGTAGGGCAAGCCACCGCGCCATCCGAAGTAGTCGAAGGGAGTACCGGGATACGCAGGACCCTTCTCAATCGACACGAACCCCTCGTAGTTCACGAGGATGTCGAGGACGATTGGTTCACATGCGCTCTCAAATTCCTGCGTTGGCATGGGCTGGCTCAGGGTTCTTATAAGGTCCTCGTGCGCCCCCATTTCGAACTTCTTCATCACCGCCCTCATCTATATGGACTGCGTCGCACTCTGGTCCTGAGATGCTGTTGACGTGTCGCTTAAGGTTTCTTCCAACGCCTCGCGGACCAGGTGACGGTACTCAGTCCGAATGTGGTAGTTGTTCTTCGTCTCACCGTGCGCACCACCTGTCTCGAATTCGATTGCCTGCCTGAGATGTGGGTTCGACTTCTTGGTCAGGAACTGAGAGATGTTGCTCAGGTAACGCCCTGCTTGCCCGATGTCGCTCCCAACCCCTGCCTCATACAGCCCTTGCTTGACTTCATCTCGGTCGTATGCTCGATCCTCTTGGCTGATTATGTCCAGGAAAGCCCGGAGGCGCTGAGTAAGATCCGACGGTCGAGTGAGCGACGCAACGATCTTCTGTTTCAGCTCTGCTGGCTCCAGGTTTGATTCTTCTAGGGAGAACGTACTCCTGCTTGTCTGCCTCTGCCCTTTCTGCTTGCTCTCCTTCTTCTGGATGTAATCCTTTGCTTCAGGGAGCGGAATGATAATCTCAGGATCAATGAAACAGTCCCCATTATGATCAAGATAGGGAACCAACCGGATGCACTGCATGTCGATCTCTGATTCACGAAGCCACAGTACGGCGGAGATCACTTCGGCGTGGAATTCCTTGGAAACCAGGATGATCCTCTGTCGCTGATTCAGTTCCTCTGGTTCACAGTGAATGAACGATTCGATTCTCAGCTGAGCATCATCGGCGTCCGTACCGAGATATTCTGCGAAGTGCTCGTAGATATCATCGTGAGAGAAGCTGGAGCAGTAGGAGACGTACTTAATCGCCTGCCATTCAGCATCCGTGCCGGAGCTATCGCGCTTCAACTCGATTACGGCCAATGCCCCCTCTTTATCAACAGCAAGCAAGTCAAGTCGTCGTCCAGACGGGAGGATCAGTTCTTTCGAGATGATCAGCAGGGGCTCGCCGAGTATCTCTGGCGTCCCTGCAATCCACTCTTGTATATCGAAACGCTCTTTCAGGTTGAGTTCGCCGTAAGTTGCTGTCTTGACCTTGATCAACCTCTTGTTCGGGATGTCCAGTCTGTACATGCGACCTCCAGAGCTCCGAGGTTTCTCGAAACGGGTGCATAGTGGCAGTCGTCAACGACCTTTCCCTATGACCCACACTAGCATGCCTGCGCCTCGTGGGCTACCTGAGTACGGCTCACCGTTGTCCGGGGCTCCCCATACTTTCGGTGCGCTCAAGTTCATCAAGCACAGCGTCGGCTATCCGGACGGCGCGTTTCGCCAGTCGCTCCGGTCGTGGGCCGCCCCGTACTGGGATCTGCATGGCCGCCAGGGCTTCACCGGCCAGGTGCGCTCGATCGGTCTGCTTCACCGCCAGTGACATGATCCGCTTACGCCTTTCATCATCGCTCATGCACACCACCCCCTCTAGACCTTCAACGCTGCCAGGCGCTTCCACACCTAATCCTCCGCCCCTTGCTGTCCGTCTACCTCTCCCCATTGTCCGCCACACCCAGCCAACAACGCCAGCGCCTCGGGGCCTATCGTGGGAGTGAGGGGCGGAGCGGCCAGGTATCCGCCCCCCGGGCTGTCGTTCACTACTATCGGTCGGTGCGCCACAGTACCACGCCGGAGAGCTTCCCGGCTACCCCTTACACGCGCTACTGTGGGCGTGGAGGTGGTTGCGGTGCACTTGAGAGGCTGGGTCTACTTTTTCTGTGCTGTGCTGCGCTCTCGTTGGTTGGGTGTATTCCTTGTTCCTCGCTGCCCTGTCCGCCCTGTGACGTTCAGGTCTATGCGAACAGGGGAACAGAAAGGACAGACCTCGAAAACTTGATCATCGGCATGATCGAGGATACTCCTGAAGATGCGGCCATTGACGTGATGGTGGCATGGGTGAAGCTAGAGAGCATCGCTGCGGCCCTGCTGGACGCGGTCGAGCAGGGTGCAGAAGTGCGTGTCTTGGTGCGCGAAACAGGGGATTGTGTTTGGCTGGCAGACATGGGCATCGAGGCTCGCCGACTTACGACGCTTCATCACAAGGTCGTCGTGTTCCCCAACGCGGTTCTGACCGGCTCGGCTAATTGGACAGAAACCAGCTTGGATAAAGACTGGAACGACATCGTGGTCATTTACAACCCGGACATACGCAACTTTTACAGTGCCCTCTTCGAGGATGCCTGGGGACGCGTTGAGGGTTGCGGTAACTGAGGTCTGTGCAGGGGTCAGTCCTGGATCGTGGTAAGCTCCCCGTCCCGAAAGTACAGGTAGCGGGTGCGTCCGTTTCGGTACACCCACTGTTCCCGGACGCCGTATTCAGTCGTTGTGCGGTTGATCCTGGTGGGTCGCCCCCAGCTGAGCCGGGCAAGTTCGTCCGACATGCCGATCCATACCTCCTCCCGCACCTGCCTTACGTGTACTATACTACGAAGAGATGGTCGTGAATATCTGCGCATGTGGCAAGGGAGGTGAAGGATGAAACAGGAAGTACCGCGTCACTGGTTCATGTAGAACGCACAGCAACAGAGATGCGGCGAAGAGAGAGACTCTGAAGCGCAGAAGCAGTGTACGTAAATCCCTGGAGGTGGAAGTGATGAAGCGCATGCTGTTAGCACGGGCAACCCAGACACTCGGCGCAGTCCTTTGCACCCTTGTGGTGTTCTCGGTCACCACGTTCTCCCAGGCCATCGGCCCTGTTGGACCCGAGATAGAATTCCCACGGCCTTCCTTTCTCACCATAGAGGTGGACCAATGTCCCCCTGTTCCAGATGCCGTTCAACAGTGTCCATATCCCACGCTCGTCGTCGACTCGTATGCTGTTCTGATCGACGCCGTGCTTCTGGGCAGAACGGTCGCTCGTGAGCTCATCAAGGTGGAAGAGAGCACTGCTCTTGAGGAATGCGACCAGGTCTTCCGCCATCTGCTTTCCGATGATGATAGAGAGTTGCTCACCCATCACAACGCTAATCCGCGTCTTCGCATCACGGTATCGTGCGGCGATCTTACGGAGACGTTCGAGGTCCCCATACGCAGCACGAGCAGTGAGAAGTACTTGTGGTCGCAGATCCAGAGACCGTTCGTCTACGCCTCGGTACGTGTGCGCACGACTTTCCCGATGCCACTGATCACCAATATCAGGTTCGACCCGCCTTCGCCGGCCACCTTGGGGTTCAACGATCGGGTCACGTTCACCTTCGACTACACGACAACTGAACCCGGTGGCGTCTACATCTGGGGGAGAGCGTTCACGGGCGGAAACATATCCCGAGGCTCAGCGGGGCCCGGCTCGGTACTCCATCCCACGGGAGAGGGCAGCCTCAGCGGCTGGTTCACCATCAGGGATGGAGCCAAGACGGTGGATCAGGTTCGCTTCCAGATGACCGATGCCGACTACAATGTGCTCTACGAGGTTCTTGTGGACGTCAGCTACACGTATCGATAGTCGACGCACGTTGTTGTGGTGCTCATGGCGAGAGCGGCTGGCGGTCGCTCTCTCATCTGGACGATCCGACATGCGGGACGGAGATTGAGATCGAGACCTGCCCCCTGAAAGAAGTCCAAAGCGAGTGCTAGGGTAGGTAGCGAAGGAAGCAGGCGATGGCGCGGAAGAAGTACGGATTGGAACAGTCCATCGCCAAGCTCCGGGAGGCGGATGTGCTGCTGAGCCTCTTGAACACGGTCTCTGCAGCAGCAGTTCCAAACCTGCAACTGGTTGCCTTCTGGATGCCCTTTGCTATCGGAACTTGCAGTGCTGTACGCCCGAGTGGACGATCTTGGAACTCTCAGGTGGCCGAGGGCGAAGGATGTCCAGATAGTCCTCGCTGCTGCTGGGACCCAAGGCGGGCACTGATCACGGCGTGCCGCCATCGAGTCTTGGTCGCCAGACAGGCTGCCAGTGCTCCACAAAGCGACTTCACTGCCCTAAGAACGGGCGAGCCGCCTTCTCTCCTCGGTAACTGCGATACTCAACACCAAGCGTTCTTCTCTGGAACAGGTCTCCGGCTATAATGATCACATCATGAACAAGGAGATCATCTTCCTCGTGGAGGAGGCACCAGAGGGAGGGTACACGGCAA
>PXEP01000219.1 GCA_003566155.1 Candidatus Acetothermia bacterium
ACCGACTGGCCGACGCCTGGGGTACCGAGCGTGACGCACTTCCCTTTGTGGAGGAACACTCGGTTGAGGTGCAGCTCCCATTTCTGCGCTACCTGTTCGGCGAGGTGCCTATTGTGCCAGTGGTTGTGCGTCCGGTTTCCGTCGCTGCCGCGCGGCAGGCGGGGGAAGAGCTCGGCCGGCTGGTCGGAGGTCGAGGAGCATTGCTGGTGGCCTCCACTGATTTCACCCACCATGAACCACAGTCGGTGGCGGAGCGCCAGGATCGGTTGGCCCTTGGGCACATTCTGAACTTGAATGCGGAAGGGTTCATGGAGGCAGTGGGTCGAGACAAGATCACCATATGCGGCCCGGGTGCGATCGCGGTTCTGCTGGGTGCGGCGCGCCGACTGAAACTGTTTGGAGCTCAGCGGCTTTCGTATCGTACTTCCGGTGATGTAGTGGGCCTCCGGGACCAGGTGGTGGGTTACGCGGCGGTTGCGTTGAGGCAGGTGGACGACGTTGCATAGCATGACCGGTTACGGCCGGGGAGCGGCCGAGGAAGGTGGGTTCACGGCTCAGGTGGAGCTACGAAGCGTCAACCACCGATTTCTCGAGGTGCGTGTGCGGGGACTGGGAAGCCTGCCCCAGTTGGCGCTTCGTTGCGAACAGAGGTTGCGGGATCGCTTCTCCCGCGGTGCGCTGGAACTGACCATTCGTTGGCAGAAGGACGGGGAGGCGCGGCCCAAGCGGCTGAATTTCGCCGCTGCCAGGCGGTATAGTCAGAGTCTGAAGGCTTTAGCGGGGGTTCTGGGTACGGGAGAGCCAGCGCGCATTGACCACCTGATCAGGCTGGGTGTGTTCGAAGAGGAAGAGCCGGAAGCGGACAGCTTGTGGGGCCCGCTTGCTACAGCGTTGGAGGAGGCTACTCGCGAGCTGACGGAGGCTCGGGAGGCGGAGGGGCGACGCCTGGAGCGTGCGCTCAGGCGTGAACTGGATGGTCTGGCCCCCCTCGTGCAGCAGGCGGCGCAGCTGGCGGGCGAGGAGAAACAGTTTCTGGCCCAGAGGGTGAGGGAACGGCTACAGCATATCGACGTGCAGACCGATCCAGGGAGACTGGAAATGGAGGTCGCGCTGTTGGCCGAGCGGGGAGATGTGCAGGAGGAGATGGATAGACTGAATTCGCATGTGGAACGCTTGGGTGAGGTGATGGACGGGGACGGTTCCCGGGGGCGCGAGCTGGAGTTTCTAGCGCAGGAGGTTGCCCGGGAGGCTGGAACGGTGGGGGCCAAGGCCCGCGGCCAGCGCCTGGCCCGAGTTGCGCTGGACCTCCGTGTGGCCGCTGAACGGATTCGCGAGCAGTCCCGTAACGTGGAATAGTGGTGCTTACCCGCAGGCAACAGCCAACCAGTGAGTTTGTCCCTACGGGATGGGCGGTGCAGGGTGTGCGAGGAGTCGCCCTGGTAGTTACCGGGCCATCCGGCGCGGGGAAATCTTCGGTCATCGATGAACTTCTACGGCGCGATGAATCGCTTGCGTTCTCCGTGTCTGCCACCACCCGCGCTCGGCGGCCACGAGAAGAGCACGGCCGTGACTATTACTTTGTCTCCCAGGAGGAGTTCAGCTGCCTGGAGGAGTCCAAGGAGCTATTGGAGTGGGCCTCCTACCAGGGGGAGCGATACGGAACGCTGCGGTCGGAAGTCGAAGGTCGTCTGGCGGATGGGCAGGACGTGCTTCTGAACGTGGAGGTCCAGGGCGCACTGTCCATACAAAGAGCGGAACTTGCCTATCCGGTGGTGTTGGTGTTCCTGGTGCCTCCGGATCGGGGTGAGCTGCAGCGCCGGCTACTGGGCAGAGGCACGGAAACGGAAGAGGAATTGGCTCGTCGGATGTCCAGTGCTGAGGCGGAGACAAAGCATATTCCGCACTTTCACTACCTGGTGATCAACGACCGCGTTGAACTCGCCGCCGAGCGCATTTTGGCCATACTGACGGCTGAGCGGTGCCGCATCGTACAGTGGTCCACGTAGGGATCGACTTGGTGGAGGTGGCCCGAGCGAGGCGCCTGGCGCAGCGCTTTGGGCGCAGGAAGCTGTCCAGGATTTTCACCCAACGGGAGCTTGACTACGCATATTCTTCACTACGTATGCGAGATCAGCGACTGGCGGCTCGGTTGGCGGCCAAAGAAGCGTTCATCAAAGCCTGGGGAGCGCCGATCCCTATGCGCAGCATTGAAGTCGTGCCTCGCGACGGCCCGCCCGTCATTCACTACGCCGGGCAGGAGTACCCACTTTCACTTTCTCACACTAGGGAAATCGCGGTGGCCGTAACCGTCTGGGGCCCTACCGATGAGGGTCTTCCTCCTCCTCCTCTGATTCGCTGATTTCCTCGGCTCCGTCAGCTTCGAGTTCTCCCTGCTCCTTTGGCTCCTCAGGCTCCTTTGGCTCCTTTGGCTCCTCAGGCTCCTCAGGCTCCTCAGATGGGCTGGCGGCCTCGGGTTCGTCGGATGCATCCGTTACCTCTGTCTGTTGGGGTTCTTGCGCGGGCTCTTCCGTTTCGGCTGGCTGTTCGACGAACGAGGCCTGGGGTTGCTCGGATGGCGCAGGCTCCTCCGGGAGTTCGTAGCTTTCTACGGTACCAGCAGGCTCAGTGCTTTGGGAGGCGGAGCTCTGAAGGTCCTGCAGTTGGTCACGAAGGGTGATGATCTCTCGCCCGGGCTGCTGGGAAAGGAACTGTTGGCTGCTCTCCTCCGATGGTTCTTCGTGGAGCTTGCGCAGCGACAGCCGCACTTGGCGCTTGGCTTCGTTGATTCCGATTATCTTGGCCGTCACTTCCTGGTTCATGGACAACACATCACTCGGACTTCCGATACGCTCTTCGGAGATCTCTGAGACGTGAATCAAGCCCTCCACAGCCGGCGTGATACGCACGAAGGCGCCGAAATCCTTCAGCTGGGTAACCGTCCCGGTGACGAGTGACCCGACGGAGTACTGCTCCAGGAACTCTTCCCACGGGTCGCGCTGCAGGGCCTTAATGGACAGGCTGATCCTGCGCTCCTCGGAGTCGACCTTGAGCACCATCGCACGCAGGGACTGGTTTTCCTCCAGCATTTCCTGAGGGGCATCCACCCGTTGCCAGGAGAGTTCAGACACGTGCACCAGACCTTCCACGCCCTCTTCCAGCTCCACAAACGCTCCGAAATCGGTGATCTTGGACACGCGCCCCTCGACCAATGCTCCCCGAGGATAGCGATGCTCCACGTCTTCCCACGGGTCGGGCTGGGCTCGTCGGAGGGAAAGGCTTATTCTTCTACGCTTTTCTTCTACCGAAAGTACGACTACCTCGACCTCGTCGCCCTCGGACACGACTTCCCGCGGGTGGCGGGGGAAACCCCAGGAGAGTTCAGACACGTGGACGAGGCCCTCCACGTCCTCTTCCAGTTCCACGAACGCTCCAAAGTCGGTGACCGACACCACTGTCCCGGTCACGTGGGTCCCGGCTGGATAGCGTTCGGCGATCCCTTCCCACGGGTCGGGCCGCAGGCGTCTAACGGACAGCGAGATCCGTTCCTGTTCAGGATCTGCTTCCAAGACCATCACCTGGAGCTCCTGGCCAGGATAGAACTTGTCCGGGGGAGGGACGGGGATGTCCTTCCAACAGATCTCGGTGCGGTGTACAAGGCCGTCGAACCCGCCTACGTCGACGAATACGCCGAAGTCCACCACGCTCTTAACCTTGCCGGCGATGATCGCTCCTTCGGACAGAGAGGCAAACAGCTCTTGCTTCTGCTGTTTTTGCTGATCGCGGAGGAGTTCCTTGCGGGAGACGACGATGTTGCGATCGCGTCGAGAGAATTCAATGATCTTGAGGTCCAGCTCTTTGCCTTGGAGGCGTTCCAGCTTCGTGGGCATCCCCTTTCCCAGATGTGAGCCGGGAAGGAATGCCTTGATACCGCCGAGGTTCAAGTGGTAACCCGAGCCGCGCACCTCGTCCACTACGGTACCGCGTACCGGTGACTCAGCTTTGTACGCCTTCTCCAGGTCGCGGAATCGTTTGGCGAAATAGGCTTGTCGTTCGGAGATGAACACCGAGCCGTTTTCCTCGTCGATATATGTGACCAGGACCTCCAGCTCGTCCCCCAGTTCCGCCTGCTCGCGGTGGGGTGCTAGTTCGGACTTTGGTAGAAGTGCTTCGGACTTATAACCGATATCCACAAGCACTTCATTGTCCGTCATCTCCACGACAGTCCCTTGGACGGTATCGCCTCGACTAAATAATCGAACGTCGCTCTCGTCGAGGGCGTCCTCCATCTTGATCCTATCCGCCATTAGTTACCACCCCTTGGTTGAGTTTCCCCTGTATCGGGCCCGCTCGCTGTTTGGTTATGCGAACCCCAGCAAGGTATCGGGACAACTTTATCCGCGCCTACCGTTGTCCTCAACTAAAGGTTAGGCTCGAAGCGAGAGGCTGAATATCTCGTAAGAGCATCTCCCGCTGGCTGCGGGGGGGATGATGGGTTAAACGGAGTCCACGTGCGCCATCAGTCTTTCTGCAAGCACCTGGTAGCGCTGGGAACGGCTGATGCCCTCAGGCAGGTCATGGGCTAGTTCCTGTAGATCTAGGGGAGGTCCTATGCGGGCTTCTATCTTGGGATAGCGGAATGGGTAACGGGGGGGATAGGGACCGTGGGCTAGTATGTTCACTGGGACCAGGGGGCGGTTTAGGCGGTCAGCAAACCGTAGCGCTCCCGATTTGGGCGTTGACCCAGGGCGCGTAGTCCCTTCGGGAAACACACACAGAAGGTGTGAGCGGTCTGCCGCTTGCAGAGCCCGGCGGAAGTCCTCCCGGCTGAAGTCCTCCCGATCGATCACGGTGGCCAAGCCCCACACCACAGGTCCGAATACGGGATGCCGCAGCAAGGTGCTGCGGGCGAGGAAGTTCAGCCGGCGGAACGGGCCACATGCCACCCCCAGGACGAGGATATCCCAATAGGAACGATGCCTGGCAACCACGATGCCCCGGTCGCGCAGGTTTTCCTTCCCGCGCACAGACAACCGGAACAGAGCGTAGACCACCGGGGCCAGAACGAACACCAACGCTGCGTAGAATATGGCTCTGAAGGCCTCAGCTATCCTTACGCGCACGATATTCCTCCACCAGTTTCAGCGCCACATCTAAGACCTGCTGCGGGTTCAGGTTGGTGGTATCCACCACGTGGGCATCGTCGGCCGGGCGCAGCGGCGAAGCGTCCCGCGTTGTATCGCGCTCGTCTCGCTGCATTATCGCGGCCAACACTTCCTCTACGGCCCCGCCTTGCTGGCGCTGACGTCGGAAGGCCCTTTCGCGAGGGTCTGCCCATACATAGAGTTTGAGTTCAGCATCCGGCAGGACAACGGTTCCGATGTCTCTCCCTTCCATCACCACGTCGGTACTCTCGGCAAGGTCTCGCTGCACGTCCACCAAGTGTGCACGTACGTCCTGGTCCATCGCCACCTGGGAGGACATTCTGTCCAGTTCCGGACTGGCGAGCTGGTCGGTCACGTCCTCCCCGCCCAGGTAGATACGACCTCCCTTATGCACATTGATGCTTGTCTCCTCTAGGCCCAAATGGCGAATGCGGGCCAGTGCCACAGCACGGTACATGGCCCCCGTGGGAACGAACAAAAAGCCCAAGCTATCCGCCAACAGGCGGGCGAGTGTGGTCTTGCCGGAAGCCGCCGGTCCATCGATCGCGATCCTCATTCCGAGAACTTGTACCCCCCAGGCATGGGGACCGCAACTGTCAGGCGTGCGTCGGTCTTGGTTCGCAGGTTTTCCATGCAGGCTGTCGCTTGTTCGCGCGAGGCGAAGGCCGCGAACAGTGCGGACCCCGCTCCGGTCATCCCTGTGCCCAGTGCTTCCGGATCGCTCAGCAGCTCCAGGTAATCAGCAAGTTGTGGGTATACCCTGATCGCTGCGGGGTATAGGTCATTTCTGTAGTCCGGACAAGGAGGGGGCTTGGAGGGAGGCGAGAAGGGTATGCGTAACTCGTCGTAGACTCGGTAGATCTCCGCCGTGGGACACCCTTGAGGTGGTATCAGCACGACGAACGCCCCCGGGAGTTGTGTAGGAACACTGTGCAGCGCCTCCCCGACGCCCTCGGCCCAGGCGGGACTTGACCCCAAGAAGAAGGGAACATCTGCCCCTAACGAGAGGGCCAGCTCGGCCATCTCGCGGCGACTGATTTCCAGCTTGAGGAGCGAGGCTGTCCCCACCAGCGCGGCCGCGGCGTCGGACGATCCTCCACCCAGACCGGTGCCGGGCGGGATGTGCTTCTGGATGGCCACTGTAACCCCCGCGCGGTCCCCCGCACGATCGAGCAGGGCGCTGACCGCCTGGTGGGCAAGATTCTTCTCGGTCGGGATTCCCAAGCCGGGTGTGCACAAGACCGAAACCCCAGAAGACATTCGCTGTAGCCGCAGGTTATCGGCGAGGTCGACGGCGACCATGATCGTCTGGAGGAGGTGGTATCCGTCCTTGCGGCGTCCGGTGATTCTAAGGCCGAGGTTCAGTTTGGCGTGGGCTCTGATTGACAGCGTTTCCATGTCACTCTTCCGCCTTTCACCACGGTATGGACGAGGTCGTGTCCGATCCAGTAGGGCAGTTCGCGATACGTGGGCACATCCCACAGTACCAGATCTGCGTCTTTCCCCGGTTCCAGCGAACCTAACCGCTCCGCCGCCCCGACGGCCGCCGCGGCGTTCAACGTAGCCGCGCACAGCGCCTCGGCCACGGTTAGGCCCATACGGAGCACAGCGAGAGAGAGACACAATGGAAGGGAGATCACTGGACACGAGCCGGGGTTGAAGTCCGTGCCCAACGCCACGGGAAGGTCCGCCTGCAGAAAGGTGCGCGCCGGAGCGTAAGGCTCGTCCAGGACGAACGCCGTCCCCGGAAGGAGGACACCGACAACCCCGGCCCGGGCCATTGCTTCGATCGCGCGCGGTGCAGCGCGCAGCAGGTGGTCGGCGCTGGTGGCACCGATCCGCGCAGCTAATCCCGAAGCGCCCGTGTCGGCAAGCTCGTCGGCGTGGAGCTTGATCTCAAAGCCTAGCCCACGTGCTGCCTCCAGGATGCGTTCGCTCTCCTCCACGGTGAAGAAACCGCGGTCGCAGAACACGTCGCAGAACTTGGCAAGGTTGGCTTCAGCGACGCGGGGCAACATGTCGTGGATGACGTGAGCTACGTACGTTTCCTTGTCCCAGCCCGAAGGAACGGCATGCGCGCCCATGAACGTGGGAACCAGTTCCGGCGCACCGCGCTCGCCAAGGGTGGCCACCGCTCGCAGGATCTTCAGTTCGTTGTCCAGCGATAACCCGTATCCTGACTTCGCCTCTACGGTTGTCACGCCACGGCGAAGCATAGCTTGCAACCGGGGTGTGGCCTGGGTGACCAGCTCCTCGAGTGTCGTCCCGGAAAGCGCATTGGCGCTGTTGACGATGCCTCCCCCTGTATAGGGCTCGCCCGTCGCTCGGGCCAGGAACTCGTCTACCCGGCTCCCGGCGAACACTACATGGGTATGGGGATCGACGAGTCCGGGTGTGCACGTGCGCCCTCGGCCGTCGAGCACCGGACCGTCCCAGTGGGGCAGGGAATCCATCGTTCCCAAAGCCTCCACCCGCCCGTCGCGGCATAGTACGTAGGCGTTTCGGATGAGGGTGAGTTCCTCCATGCGCGATCCGGGCACAGCGACCATCCCTTGCGGGGTGGCCAGTTCGCCGATATTGGTGACCAGGAGGTCCATGAGGCCTCATTATAGATGGTGACCGGCTTTCTTTACAAATGCCCCCTTGATGGCTACCATCGGGTGGCCGTGGTTGAACTGGATGGGCATACGTTGACACGTTCTGAGGCGGTTCGCGTCATGTTGGACGGCGAACCGGTTTGTGCGGCGCCTGACGCCCTGGCCCGTGCCGAACAGTCTCATGTCGGTGTCCAGTCCATCGTCGCCGAGGGGCGCACCGTCTATGGGATCAGTACAGGCTTGGGGAAGCTCAGCAACGTGACGGTTGACCGTGCGGACTTGGCTGATCTCCAACACAACCTGGTTCGTTCGCATGCCCTTGGTGTGGGGGCTCCCCTGGGTGAAGAGATCGTGCGGGGGATGCTACTGTTTCGCGCCAATTCACTGCTCAGGGGCTGCTCGGGAGTACGCACGCAAGTGATCGAGCTCTTGCTGGGTTGTCTGAACCGAGGGGTCGTTCCGGTGATACCCGAACAAGGCTCGGTGGGGGCGTCGGGGGATCTGGCCCCGCTTGCGCATTTGGCGCTGGTCCTGTTGGGAGAGGGACGGGCGTTGTGGGCCGGGGAGGAACTGCCGGGTGCGGAGGCGCTGGCCCGGGCCGAATTGGAGCCTGTGGCCCCGCTTGCCCCCAAGGAAGGGTTGGCGTTGCTTAACGGAACGGCGTATATGCTGTCCGCCGCCTTCCTGGCATGGACCAGCGCGCATCGAGCACTTGATGCAGCGCTGGGGGCGGCAGCGCTTTCGTTCGAAGCGTTGCGGGGCAGAACGGAGCCGTTTGATGCGCGGATCCACACGGCGCGACCGCACCGAGGCCAAGGGCAAGTTGCGGGTCTGTTGCGTGCTTTGGTCCAAGGGAGTCGACTTGCGGACACAGTGAAGGGGGATGTACAGGATCCGTACTCCCTGCGGTGCCTTCCCCAGATCCTTGGACCCTCAGTGGAAGCCTTGGAGGACGTGGGGCGGAAGCTGGAGCTGGAAATGAACTCGGCCACAGACAACCCGCTGGTGTTTGGCGATGGCTCCACCTTATCCGGAGGCAACTTCCACGGGCAGGTTCTGGCCTTGGCGGCTGAGCTCCTGGCCATGGCCACAGCGGAAGTGGGGGCGTCGTGTGAGCGGCGGATCGCCTTGCTTCTATCAGGGGCTGAGCGAGGGCTGCCCGATTTCCTCACCCGCCAGGGAGGGCTGCACTCCGGACTGATGATCGCCCAGTACAGTGCCGCGGCGCTGGTAGCCGAGAACAGGGTTCTGTGTCATCCGTCTTGCGTAGATTCAGTGCCTACCTCAGGGGGAAAGGAAGATCACAATTCCATGGGGTCGGTCTCGGCATGGAAGGCGCTCAGGGTGGCGGAGAATGTGTGCCGGCAGGTGGCGTTGGAGCTCGTCTGTGCGGCGCAGGCGGCGCAGTTTGCTGGTGTTTGCGAGCTTTCGCCTTCCGGGAGAAGGCTGTGGGAACGTGTGCGGCAGGCCAGTCCCGAACTGGATGAGGACCGTTCGCTGGGCGATGAGGTGGAGAAACTGGCGATGTCCATCCGGGAGGGGCAGCTGGGTGGCTATGGGGTTTAGATCGGGCGTGGCGGCGGTGTTGGGCAAAACCAACGTGGGCAAGTCCACCTTCATCAACGCGGCGATGGGCCGCAAGTTGGTCATCGTTTCCGACCGGCCGCAGACCACACGCAACAGGATCCGCTGTGTGTACACCACCGACGAGGCGCAGGTGGTGTTTGTGGATACTCCGGGCTTGCACCGCCCGGTCAACGAGCTCTCCTCCCGCATTGTAAAGGAGGCTCACCGAGCCCTGGCCGGAGTGGATGTGCTTGTCTATTTGACGGAACCCTGGGGGCGGGTGGATGCATACGACCAAGAGATGATGCCTCGGTTGGCCAAGCTTCCTTGTGCGAAGGTGCTGCTGGTTAACAAGATCGACCAGGCTCGCGGAAACGCTCTTCCTGAGACCCTGCTAGCCTACGATGAACTGGATGTGTTTGACGAGCTCGTGCCCGTCTCCTCAGCCAGAGGGACGGGGATCTCCGAGGCACTGCAGGTTATCGTGAACAAGCTGCCGGAGGGTGAGCCGCTGTTCCCAGCGGGAGAACGAACCGACCGGCCGCTTGAGTTCATCGCATCTGAACTGGTGCGGGAGAAAGTGTATCAGCTAACCTACGAGGAGCTTCCGTACTCCGTTGCGGTGGTGGTGGACCACATCGCCGAGCGGAAGGACAAACCGTTGATGGAGATCC
>PXEP01000198.1 GCA_003566155.1 Candidatus Acetothermia bacterium
CGCAGGTGCAACTCGGGGTCTCCCGGCCGACACAACTCCCGGAGCACTGCAAGACGCGTTCTTGAGAAGAGAGCCTCAGCCAACGCCTTTGTAGACATTCTGTCCTCAAGTGTAGACTTAATGTCCGCATTGTCAAGGATGATGTTTGCTGGGCGCATCGCTTAGCGAGGTGTGCTCGCTCCACAGCTTTCTTCGGCTCCGCTGTGCTCGGAGGAAGCGAGGAACTCGACATTGAACGCTCTGAGCTCCATGTGACGGAAGTTTGAACGTCACTGGGGTAACTCAGCCAACCTCGAGCGGAGTTCGGAAGTCGGCCAGTAGGGCGTACGAGCAGAGTAAATGCTGACTAGAACGAGATCTTGCGGCTGATCACCTGTTGGTTTCGAACTCCCTGTAGTGGCCTGGCAGAAGCACGAGGGCTTTGACGTTCTTCTGTCTCTGCGCCAACGAGGTGCCATGTATCGCCTTGTTCACGTCCTCATCGGGTCCTCGACCTCCGTGTATCATCGATGCCTTTGTCCCTCCGGTAACACCTAACATGGGACAGCAATGGCTCACCCGGAAGCAGTCTGAACGAGGCGACTTGGCTACTGGCCCGTGAGGTGTTGGAGGAGTATGGTGGCCTGGGAGGAGAAGGAGATGGGCGAGCACATGCGTAAGCCTATTATGGGTATTCTACTCATGGCGCTGGCCCTGCTGGCAGCGGTGGCCTTATTGAGTGGTTGCAAAGAGGAGAAGGCAACCGATCCGGTGACGCCGTCAGCGGCGGTGCCCGGCCAGGAACGAACGACAGCCGACGCGCAAGCAATCATCCAACCAGCCGCGGGCCAGTCGGAGTTGAACGCAGCCCAGGACTTCCCCGATCCACCGGAGCCGGAGGAGCTCCCCTGCACAATCACCGTGAAGCCGGGCGAGTCGATCCAGGAAGCGATCGCTGCGGCGCCTGCCGGGACGGTGATTTGTCTGGAAGAGGGTATATGGCGGGAGAACCTTGTGATCGACAAGACGCTCACGCTCCGCGGTGCGGGGGTGGAGAAGACGACGATCGAGGGTACGGTGTCCGGCGAGAACGTGCTTTCGATCAGCAGCCGCACCGAGATCGGGGTGACGGTGGAAGGTCTATCCATAACAGGAGCCCACGGATCCTGGGCCTACGGTATCGGGGTGGAGGGAACCGCGCGGTGCACGTTCCGTGATGTTAGTGTACGCGGAAATGCCTCCAACGGTATCTATGTGATGGACGCCGCCCATATCCTGATCGTGGGATCATCGGTCACGGGAAACCGCGGTATGGGTATCCGCGTACAGCAGGACGCCCGGGCGGAAATCAGGGACAGCATCATCGAGGGGAACAGCGGAGAGGGTATCTCTCTGACGAATGCTGCCCAGGTGACGTTGGTGGATACCGTCGTCCGGGGAAATGGCGGCGACGGCGTTTCCGTATACGACACCATCCACGTGGCCATTGAGCGGTTGACCATCGAGGAGAACGTTCGGGACGGTCTGTCGGTCCGGGAATCCTTTGGCTCGGCGATCGAAACGCACGTCACAGTAACAGATACAACGTTCTCGCGGAACGGAGGCTACGGAACCGCCTTGTACGGTTCCGCTAAGGTGGTGCTCACCGACTGCGCTGTCGTTGACCACGGGAGGGACGGCGTACTGCTTGCCCAGTCGGTAGAGGTCCTCATCGCAGGCACGCGCATCTCCAGAAGCGCAGGATCTGGGCTCATGATTACGGGATCTGGTCAAGCCTCCGTTGAGAACTCGCGCATCTCGCACAACGCCTCGAGGGGGATCATCATCCAGGGCTTGGCGCAAGCCACCATCGACAACACGTCGGTCAGTAATAACGTACGACAGGGCGTCTTCATGGCCGGTGCAGGTCAGGCCTCCATCACGGGATCGACGATCAACGGAAACACGTTCGATGGTTTGCTCTTGCGGGATTCGGCCCAGCTCAGGCTGGAGCGAAGCGAGATCGCCGGCAATGGCCGCCGAGGAATCGCGCTGCTCCAGGCGCTATGCTTCGGCGACATTGAAGATGTATTCACCGGTTACATAGCCGGCTTCGGGAACACGATCCCCGGCCCAGACGAGGAGAACAGCAACGAGGAGGGGGTGGTCTGCCCCAATGAGCTGGCGTTCCTCACCACCGAGGAGGGCGGAAGACTCGAACGCAGGGAGTGAGAGTACCCTGACAAGCAGGGCTGCTACGGTGCTCCCGAGGGCTCTCACGCCCGTGTGCCTCGGTTACATTCTGGCGCCGCGCTCAAGACCCGTCCCGCGTGCGGTTCATGATCCCCAGCTGCCCCTTGCGGAACGCTTCGGCAAGGGCCCGGGGCACTTCGGCCTCGGCCTGCACCACCGCCGCGCGGCGCTCCTCGACCAGCGCGCTCATCTCCTGCTCCTGGGCCACGGCCATCGCCCGCCTCTCCTCGGCGCGGGCCCGGGCCACCTTCAGGTCGGCATCGGCTTGGTCTGTCTGCAGCTGCGCGCCGATGTTCTTGCCCACGTCCACGTCGGCGATGTCGATGGACAGGATCTCAAACGCCGTTCCCGCGTCTAGTCCGCGCTCCAACACGCGCTTGGAGATAGAGTCCGGGCTCTCCAAAACGGCCTTGTGGTCTTTGGCCGAGCCGATGCCGGAGACGATCCCCTCGCCCACCCGGGCAATGACCGTCTCCTCGGTGGCGCCACCGACAAGCCGCTCGAGGTTGGCCCGCACGGTGACCTTGGCCACAGCATAGAGCTGGATCCCATCGGGGGCCACGGCACTCACCCGCGGGGTCTCAAACACCCGGGGGTTGACCGACATAGTCACCGCATCCTGCACATCCCGTCCGGCGAGGTCGATGGCCGCCGCCCGTTGGAACCCAAGGGCTATGTTGGCCTTGTCCGCGGAGATCAGCGCTCCCACCACGCGGCCCACGTTGCCCCCGGCAAGAAAGTGTGCCTCGAGATCAGAGATGCTGAGTTGCACTCCCGCCTTCCAGGCGGCGATCATCGGCTCCACCACCTTCTGTGGGCGTACCTTTCTCAGGCGCATCCCGATAAGAGATCCTGGACCCACCGGCAAACCGGCGGCGATGGCCGAAATCCACAGGCCCACGGGAACAAAGTAGAAGAACAGCCATAACACCAAGATGGCCAGTCCGGCCATCACAAACACCAAAGGGTTCATCCTGTCACCTCCAAGCGCGTGTTCCACTGGCGAAAGAACCACGCGTCACCCTGCGAGAGCTGTTGAGCTTGTCCCGGGCTGTCAGTAGTCGAGGTTTCCCATTTGGCTTGGCCCTCATGCTACGACCCCCCCCCTTGTTGCGTTTGGCGAAGTCAGTGTAGCACATTCTCGGCCCGCGTGCCATTTCCTGCGCCCCCCGACACCTCCGGAGCCACCTTGCGGGGAACCAAATCTGGAAAGCTAGTGCCCATGGGCACTTCCTGGCTATCGACCGGCTGGCAGAACTACAGGCTGATATCCGTCAACTCGTCCCCTCGGTCCCCACTCGCTTGCTCCGATGGTAAAGGTTACGCTTGGCGGGGTTCTGACGTGGGAATCAGAGGTTCGCGTCCGCATAGGCGGTGGAACTGGTCCCTGCCTGTCCGAAGCGTGGGTGGGACACTGGCCTCAGTGGTGTTGGGGGTCTTCCAGTGTGGGTCTGGATAACTTCTGCTCTCGGCCAGGGCGAAGTTCCAAGATCGTCCACTCTAGCGTATAGAAAAGCCTCTTCAGATAGGCCTTCGCCACAGACCCGGCAGGCCCAAGTTCCCGAACAAGCCTGGAGGCGCCTTTCGGATACCAGAGAAGTAATTTCCCGACATTACTGCGGCCGTTCGGGGCTCATCGCTTAGCAGCTGCCTAGGCTGGTCCCGACTTAGGTAGACTTGGACGTGAGAGATGCATTATCGTGTCGGGAGCGTACCAAGAAGTCCTGTGCCCCATATACGGAACACCGGTATTCTAACCGCATATAGTAGTTGTGCAGTGGCTGATAGTGACTCTCTTGTGGAGAGCCTGAATGGAACGCTGTCAGATGGCTTCACCACCTACTGAGGCATCCTCATCGGGGACTTGACGGGACAACGCCATCAGGCTATAATGACACACATAAGGTATCAATTTATTGGCGGGCACGCCTGCACTGGGTGTGCCCATGAGGGGGTCATGGCCCAAAACGGTGGACAAAACAGGCTCACCGCTGCAAGCGCATGGCACCAAAGAGTCGCCTGTGCGTTCGCTGGCGAGAAAGAAGTTGCCAGGAAAGGCAGTTTCAGAAGGAGGAACCAATGAGGACTGCAAAGCTGCTCATGAGTGCGGGGATGATGGCCGTACTGCTGACCGCTTATCCAGCGCTTGCGGTGCAGGGTAGAGCCGAAATTGACCGTGAGATGGCTGCTGCGTTCGCACCCATGCTGGCAAGTCGTGTGCCGGCAGATGTGTAGGTAACGCCCCCCGGTTGCCACGTGTGGCCGGGGGGTTCTATAGGGGGGACGGGAGTCCGCCTCGGGGCGCGTCGATGGGTGCGGCCCATGAACCGAAGTACAGCGGAGGATCCTCGAGGAACGTGATCTCCTTGGTGTCCATAAACGGCCCCGCCATGTGGTCGAACACTAGAGGTATGATCCCTGTCCCGGCATCGCCGTCCTGCATTTCCCAAGTAAGATCAAACCACCCGCTGCTGAACGAGCCGACGAGCCGCGATCGTGCGTCAGACGGACGGCGGCGTGGTTACGGCGGGGTGAGAATGGTCCAGATCCCGACGGCGATGAACAATGCCCCCGACGCCCAGCGAACGGCCCTTGCCAGGCCGTGCGGGACGAAATCACCAACCAACCAGGCAAGCAACACTGCCAGTGCGGTGCTGACGACAAGCGCCACGATAGCTCCGAGGAATACGGCCCCCGGGTGGCGCTGCGTTGCCAAGGCGAACACCGCCAATTGTGTCTTGTCGCCGATCTCCGCGAGGAACACCATCGAGAACGCAAGGACGATCGCTCCTAAGTCCACGGCAATATCACCGTGCCCATTGTACCCGCGCTCACGTGCTGGTCCTGGTCATATACGAGGAGGCACCTGTCTGGCGCGAAACTTGATACCCATAGCACTGGCTAAGCAGATTCGCGAGCCCCTGCTGAGCGTATTGACGGTGCTTGGCTGGGTAGACTAATGCCTGGCGATCTGAGACTGCCAGGTCGAGCCAGCGAAGGGGTGGCGCGGGGGGGGTCCAGTCCGTAATCTGTACCTCATTCCTGGACGTACCCTGAAAGGAGCATCGCTTGCGCGAGCGTATTCTCGGCGGGCCGATCCTGAAGACTATGGTGCTATTGGGGTGGCCGGTCATGGTCACCAACTCGCTCCAGGCACTCTATAACCTGGTGGATGCCTTCTGGCTGGGCCGTGTTTCCACCGAGGCGGTGTCAGCGCCGAGCATGGCCTGGCCGGTGCTGTTCCTGACGATGTCGGTGGCCATCGGGTTCCAGTTTGCCGGAATCGCTCTGGTGGCCCAGCATACGGGCGCCGGCGAGCGCGAGCGTGCCGATGAGGCGGGAACGCAGCTCTATTCGTTCCTGTTTTTGGTAGCCGTTGCCCTCGGGGCGCTCGGCTATGGCCTCGCCCCGCTGGTACTGCGGGCGATGAACACCCCAACGGACGTTTTGCCGCTGGCCGTTTCCTACCTACGCATTGTTACGGCTGGCATGCCGCTTATGTACGGCTCGTTTGCCTTTATGGGCCTCCTTATGGGCATAGGCGACACGCGGACGCCGATGTACTTGATCGGGGGTTCGGTGCTCTTGAACGCGGTGTTCGACCCCGTGCTCATCTTTGGCTGGGGGCCGTTCCCCGAGATGGGGGTTGCCGGCGCGGCCTGGGCCACGGTGATCACCCGCGGGCTGGCTGCGGGCATTGGATTCTGGATGCTCGCCCGCGGGCGCGTTGGCATCCACTTGCGGGCACGCTATGCGATGCCCCGACTGCGGTGGATCCACCAGATCGTACGCGTGGGCTTGCCCAACGTAATCGACCAGGCAGGAACGTCGCTTGGGTTTGTCATTCTGATGAGCTTGGTGGCGGGATTTGGCACGGTCGCCGTGGCCGCCTACGGTGTCGGGAACCGGCTGACAAATCTGCTAAACGTGGCCATCATGGGGGCCACCTCGTCCCTCCTTACGATGGTGGGCCAGAACCTGGGAGCTGACCAAGTCGACCGTGCCGAGCTGATCGCCAAGCGCGGGATTCGGGCCACCATGCTTGCGCTGTTTGGGCTGGCGGGGTTGACCGTGTTGCTGCGGGTGCCGCTGTACCGGCTGTTCGTGCCGGACCCGGAGGTCGTGGCTATGGGAAGCCAGTTCCTGCTCATCTTCGGATTCTCGGTCCCGTTCTTTGGGCTGTTTGCTGGCGCCAGCGCTGTGTTTCGCGGGTCGGGACATACGATTCCGCCGATGGTCTTCTCGCTGATCAGGCTGTGGGCCCTGCGGCTTCTGCTTTCGTGGTCGCTTGCCTACCCATTGGGTCTTGCTACCACCGGTCTGTGGACGGGAATGGCCTTGAGCAATGTTGTGGCTGCCCTGGGGCTCTACGGGTGGCTCCTGCGGGGCACCTGGAAGCGCAAGGTGATCAAGGAACAGGCAAATCTGGAGACGGCGGCCGCTGCCGCACCCCGCGGCTCTCCCGAGCGCTAGCCCGGGGCGTACCTCTGGCCGGTTCCATCACTTTTGGAGCAAAGGACGCTCATACCAAATGTAGCACAAGAGCCTCAGCACCGGGATCCAAGCCCCCAGGAGGAGGATGAACACGCCCCGGCCTACATTGCCTAGGCCCAACAGCAGCCCTCCCCCTGTGACTCCGACGATGCCGCTCATCCACGCAGAGAAGTTGCCCCACCCGTGGTTGATCGGGGTGCCCCCGGTAAGGAAGTGGTGTCCGGTACGTTGTTGTTCTTGCGCGTAGCAGGAAGCGTGGTAGGGAAGCAACTTGAGCCCCAGGATGGCTACGACCATCAGATCTTCGACGGACAGTACCGGCTCGATGCATCGCTGACAGATCGGTCCGGGACGCTGTAGGTCACTCCTTCGTTCGGGACTGGATGCTCATCCCCTCCTGTCGATCGGTGCTCCTGTAAGCGCGACGGGTTCGCGTCCATGTTAGCAGGGGAGCTGTAGTGCGACTAGTGTCGTCTGGAACAGTGGATGAGCTCACCTCGGGCGCACTGGCGACCGTGGGGAGTCCCTCGGCGAGGAGGCGTATGCTCAGCGCGCGAGTCGGAAGCCGTCCGGGAAATAGTCCGCCCGGTGAATGCGGATGCTCTCGTCGCCCTCGCCCATGTGAAGGCCGAGGAACTCGCGGCCCCTTGCAAACAGCATGGCATCGCCCACGTCGCTTCTGACCAAGTATAGGTCAACAGTCAGTTCCCTGTCCCCGGCGAAGATGCGCTGCTCACCCTGGTGTTCTATTCGTATCACCGGAAGAGAATCTGCTGGCTCGGCCTCTTCAGAGGCGTTCCGGCCGAGCATGAGGACCGGGTACTCCGCTGCGCCGTCGGGGTGGCCCGCGACCAACGCCGGGAGCATTGTGTAGGAACTGAACATCCCCAGCATAAGCGCTGGACCTGGATCGACCGGGGTTTCACGCTGCTCGTCGTCCGCAGTGATCACCGCCCGCTGGCCGTCGATATGGGCGCTTGTGGAGAATGACCTGCCCAAGGGTACGTTCATGTCCAGGGAGTAGC
Source organism: Candidatus Acetothermia bacterium (assembly GCA_003566155.1). GTDB lineage: Bacteria > Bipolaricaulota > Bipolaricaulia > Bipolaricaulales > Bipolaricaulaceae > T3SED10-47. Next base: position 7,731 of record PXEP01000198.1, read on the forward strand.
TGCTGGCGCGCAGTGTGGAATCCAGAACCGTCTCTTGTGTGAACCGAGCACGCACGTTCACCAGCACCACCCGGACGGAGAAATAGCCTTCGGAACTCAGCGTCACGCCATCGGGACCGATCTCCAGCTGATAAGTCTCCCGACCCAGGTCCCTGCCGCCGGACGAGAAGGCAAGCGTTCCGCTGGTGTCGAAAGGAGACAGCGGCGAGAATGCCGGTGTGGGGTCCTCCTCTACAGGCGGGTCCTCCTCGGGCTCCGGGGGATCCACGGGGACCTCTTCCTCCTCGACGTCCGGCGGGGCCAACTCCGGGGGTGCAGGCGCCTCATCGGTCTCCTCGGGGGGCGCGGGCGTCAGCCAGTCTTCGGGGATGTCCCTGACAGCCACGGGCTCATCCTCAGGGGCCGGGGGAGATGTAATCCAGATGGCCAGCGTGCCTCCGCCCAGCGCGAGCACCAGGACCCCTATTGGAATCCCCACAAGCAGCACCCACCTTCGTCGCCTGGTCATCATCACCTACCCGTACCTTAGAGCCTCCCGCACACACGGGCCACTAGAGAGGGGCATCTCCCCCGCGACTACAGGGTTTGACAGGCCTCCACGGAAAGCCAGAACAGTTTCTCGCGCACCGACGCGCGGTCGCTTCCGTGCCGGGGATCCCACACGGCGCCGCTCACATCATCGCCGCCATAGAGCAGAACGCCCAGAGGTACACCGCGGAAGGCAGCCACAGAAAGGAGTGACGCCGCCTCCATCTCCACGATGAGACACCCTTCGGCTCGGCGACGGTCAACGCGAGCGCGCGTCTCGCGGAAGATGGCATCCGTGGTCCAAGCCTTACCCACAACGTGGGGGACGTTTCGCGTGTTCAGCACACGGCTCAGCGCATCTGTGACTGCAGGCTCCACACGAACCTCACGATCTGGTGCAAGGTAGTGGTAGGAGGTTCCTTCGTCACGCACCGCGGAGTCCACAACCAAAACGCGGTTTCCCAGCTCTTGGGAATCCAGGATCCCACCTCCCCCGCAGGCAACGAAAGTCCGGCAGCCCACGGCGACCAGCTCCTCGAAGAGCGCAGCGACCATCGGGCCTCCGAGGCCGGGATGGAAAAGAGCTACTTCGTCGCCGTCCACGGGAACCCTGTACATAGGATGCTCGCCGACCTCTGTGTGCAGAGAAGCTGCAGGGCGGGCTGCCCCACTGTCCACGAGCGCCTTGATCACGTCTTGGAAGAAGGTGAGCACGCACCTTTGGGGTACAGGTTGGGGTTTTACCACGCGCGCGGGTTCGATGAGCGCCTCGCGCGAGCTGTCAAACTCGAGGATCGGAAACGAACCTGTGTTCATGCGAACTCCTTTTGGTTAACGGGGGCAAGTGTACCGGGGCAAACAAACCTGTGCAGCAGGCTAGCATGCCGGACTGCTTGCGACAATCGTGTGTTGCGCGCGCGTGGGTTGCCGCTGCCGGCAGCACATGCAGGACAAGGCCGGTACGCGAACTGCTCCGGACCCAATAGAGCTCTGGATGAGGCAGCTTGGCGCACCTGACAGCGGCTGGGCCTGCCAGGTGCGAGCATTGCGTGTTCTAGTCTTCTTGTGATTGTACAATGGGCCGATCGCTCGAAGGAGGCGCTTGTGAACACCGCACGCCGTGCTGTTTTTGTTGCCCTGACCGTGATTCTGGTTTTGTCCGTAATGGCCCTCTCGGATACTGACGATCCCGCACGGGGTCTGCTTTCCATGCTGGCCCAGGTGCCGCAGGAAGCCGTATTGGAACAGCAGAGTGGCTGGGCCGCCGTGCGCTACGTGGACTACGAAGCGCTCGCCGCTGCAGAGGGCATCGGCGCGTTGCGCGACCTGGGGGACGTGGATCTGGTGATGACGATGGTACCCATCTCGCGGATCATGGGCCGGATCGCGGTCGGTCCCGATCCCCTGAGGAACGTGGTGCTGAGCGCAGGGCAGATGGCCGACACCGTCGGGTTCGAGTGGCTGGTCGATGTGGATCGTAGTCTCGAATTCGGCGAGCCGCCCAACCCCGGATTGGTGTTGGACGGAAGTTTCGACCACGTGGCGATTGGTTTGGCACTTGAGGACCGTGGGTATGATCTGTCTTCGGTCGCGGGCGTGCCGGTATGGCATCGGTTTGATGACTACGCGATCTCGCTTGGGGACAGGGATATGGCCGACCCGTTCGGCGGACATCTTGGTGCCGCGGCGCGGGTCGCTTTGCTGCCAGACCACCTGGCCAACGCGCGCAGCTGGCCGCTGATCGAGGCCATCATCGCAGCTTCCCTCGGGGAGACTCCGTCTTTGGCCGATGATGTGGGCTACCGGGCGCTCGCTGAGGCGATCAGCGGTCCCGAAGGTTGGCTGATCGAAGCGCTCTTCTTCGCTGGGGAAGGCCCGGGGCAGCCCAGCGATCCTGGGGGGACGGCGTCTGCGCAGGATACAGACGAGCCGCGCTCGTTGCCTCCGTTTTCCTTGGTGGTCCTCGCCGACCGCCAGGAAGGCGGCGAGCAAGTCCACCTCGTGGGACTGGTGTGCGATGACCGGGAGGACGCTGAAGTTGCCGCGGAGGTACTGGCCGAGCGCCTGGAGGCGTTTCGGCAGCCGTCCGATGCAGAAGAGTCGCTTGCCGAGCAGTTCGGCGCGAGGATCGGCAGCACGGTGCTTCCGGTCAAAGAGAAGGGAACGGCGGTCGCGTTGGTCGAGGCCCGATACCCGGCTCCCCCGTCCTGGGACGATCCAACTGCCGATTCTTTCGTTCCCGGTGGGCAGTTGTATCGAGCATGGGTGCAGGCGATCATGCGCCGCGAGTTCTCCCCGTTGTGGTAGATAGAAGGCCTGTGGGGCTACGTGCCCCTAGCGGTTCTGTCCTTTCATAATCCAGCCGGCGACCTGGACCACCCGCGTCGCCATGTGCCCGACGGCATCCAGTACCTCATCGGGAAGCTCTGGGTCCTTCGGATCGGCTGTGGCGCTGACCCCGTAGGGGTTTCCACCCGCGGCGAACACTTTGGCGTCGGTATACCCGGGGGGGACGATGATGCAGCCCAAGTGGCAGAATACGTTGTATAGTGTAAGCAAGGTTGTTTCCTGTCCACCGTGCGGGTTCAGCGCGCTGGTGAAGCCGGCGACCGGCCTGTCTGCCAGCTTTCCTTTCGACCACAGTCCCCCCAGCGTGTCCAGGAACTGTTTCATCTGGGCAGCTATGTTCCCAAAGCGGGTCGGCGTCCCAACGATGAACGCGTCCGCCCAGTCCATATCGTCTGGAGTAGCTTCTCGGATGTCCTGGGTAGCGTTTAAGTGTGCACGCCAAGCGGGGTTGCTGTCGATCGCACTGTCAGGCGCCAGCTCGCGCACCTTGCGCAGGCGTACGGTTGCGCCCGCCTGTTCCGCTGCGGTGGTCGCCGCCTGTGCCATCTGATGGTTGGTACCAGTAGAGCTGTAATAGACAACCAAGAGTTTCACCTGGGCCATGGTTCACCTCCCGACACCCTATTGTGTGTCGTTACACGCTCAGTTCACGAAAGCCGCCGGCCATCACGCTACAGCAGGGCAGCATCAAGCTCGATCGTGGGCCCTCCGCGTAGGGCACCGGACACAGGGCAGCCCTGTTCGGCCTGCCGGGCAAGGTCTTCGAACTTTCGTGCCTCGATGCCCGGTACGCGCGCCCGCGACTCCAGGCGCATGCGGGCGATCTTGAATCCGCCCTCCTCACGCGGCGCTAGCGTGCAGACCGCCTGGGTCTCTATACGCTGTGGCTGATAACCGTTGACCTTCAGCGTATGTGCGAGGGCCATGCTGTAGCAGGCTGCGTGGGCTGCGGCGATGAGCTCCTCGGGATTGGTGCCCGGTTCCTGCTCGAACCGGGTCCGGAAGTCGTACGGGGTGTCGGCAAGGACGCCGCTTCCGCTTGAGATAAGGCCGGACCCCTGGCGAAGGTCGCCGTTCCACTCCGCTTTTGCTCTACGCTCGATATGTGCCATGTTTGCTCGCTTTCTAGGCGGGGCGCCGAAGCTGGTCCAAAGCAAAGCCATCGGCGCACACCGCGCTCACCATGCCAGCGAGTATAGCACACCCGCGGGACCGGCCTGCCTGGTCCTCCTTGTGCTCGAGAGTACACTCGCCGCCGAGCGATACCCGACTAACGTTCGACCTCCAGTGCCTCGATGCGGGACACGATCTCGGCGGCCTCGCCCACGGCGGCCACGGCCTTTTGGTATGCCTCTAGTGCGGCACGACGATCTTCTTCAATTTGGGTCTCAAGTTCGGCGATGCGTTCGTTGTGCTCTTGCTCCGACTCGCTCTGTAGCTCCGCTAGCTCAGCCTGGCTCTTTTCTATCCTCTGCTCGTACAGCGTGCCGATCAGGAAGGGAAGGAGTTCGTCCTCCACCTCTTCCTCTACGTGCGCCTCCCGAAGGAGCTCAAGGCTCTGGTCGAGGTCGTCGGCGCGCACGTACCACGCGTGGAGGATCGGATCGCTGAACGCTAGCTCCGCTGCCTGGAGCTGTCCTTCCATCCAGGATCGGAAGCGCTCGTCTCTGACCTCCTCCTCGAGGTCCGCACGTATTTGCTCTCGGAGCTCGTCGAACTGCGCTTCCTCTTCCGTCTGGCGGTCGGTCACCGAGATGATGTGGAATCCAAAATCGGTTTTCACGAGCCCGCTCGTCTCCCCTACCTCCAGGGCGAACGCTGCTTCCTCGAACTCGGGCACCATTCGTCCCCGGCCGAACCATCCTAGGTCGCCCCCTCTGGCTGCGCTGGGGCAGGTCGAATACTCACGGGCGAGTTCAGCGAAATCGTCTCCGTCTTCCAGTCGAGCCAGGAGCTCTTGACCCGTTTCCTCGTCCTCAACGAGTATGTGCGATGCTTCCACCTGGGCCCCGGTATCGTACTGGGTCCGGTGTTCCTCGAAGTACGTTTGCAGGTCGTCCTCGGAGAGATCGATCGGGCCGGCCACTTCCTCGGCTACGGCGTCGCGCAGGAACTGCCGTTCGATCTGGGGCATGACGTCCTCTCTGAATTCGTCAAAGGTGAGGCCGCGCTCCGCCAGGTACTGGGTATGCTGCTGTGCTGTTGCGCCTTGTGCCTCTAGCCACCGGGTGTACTGCTCGTCGAACCCGCGCTCCAACTCCTCCTCGGGGATCGTGATCTCTCGGCGGCTCGCCTCCTCTAGCACCGTCTCGTCGGCAAGCACGGAGTCGAGCGCAGCCAGTTCCAGGTCCAACTCGAACAGGCGTCCCCGCGGCCCTTGCAGAAGCTCACGAATGTCCATCCCTATCTGGGCGTAGAGCTGCTGGTAGTAACTAAAGACCGATGCCTTGGCCTGTTGGAAGCGCTCGTGTGTGATCGGCCGGCCGTCGACCGTGGCCAGCACGTCGCCCTCGGAGATCGCAGGCTCGGTGATCTCCTCTGCGTTGGTTGCCTGCGCGACCTCATTCTCCGCAGGAGCTTCTTCCCTCCCACAGCCAGCCAACAGGACTGCTGCAAGCAGAACTAGACACATCCCCCAGATAACTTGATACCTCAACGCGGCCTCCTTCATACTTCCGGTTCCCACATGGTGCCACTTAGGCAGCGCGTTTGCCATCCATGGGCTACAGAAGCCAGCGCCGACGGACGTTGCGCAGACTCAGCATGAACAGCCCCGCACAGAAGGCGGCCAGCACAATGAAGTTGGCCGCAAGCGGGAGCATGTGTTCTCCGGTGATCGCCCCACGCAGGATGTCCACGCCGTAGGTCAGAGGAAGGGCGTACGAAAGCGGGAGCAAAAACACGGGCAGACTGGATAGGGGGAAGAACAGGCCGCACAGGAAGATCATTGGGAAGCGCAGAAAATTGGAGAAGGTTTGTGCTTCGAACACCTCTCTCACCGACACTGCGATGAACAGTCCCAGGAATGTGGACACTACGGCGATCAATATGATGGCCGGTACCACCGTGGCCCAAGCGACTCCGGAGAGGTCGGCGAGAAATGAGGCCAACACTATTGGGACGACAGCGTTGACCGTTCCGAACAGAATCGCCCCGGAGGTCTTGGCCAGCATGAGCTGTTCCAAGGAAAGTGGAGCCAAGAGCAACCTCTCGAACGACCGGTGGCGTTTCTCGAAGGTAACCGTGACCGCCAACATGGATGTAGTGCCGAACAAGACGGAGATCGCGATCCCCCCGGGGAGGAGTTCGATCACGCTTTCCAGACCAAGTCCCGAGCGGATGAAGAACATCCCCGTCCAGGCCATAGGGAAAATCAGTCCCCAGCTGATATTCGGTGGTTTTAGGTAGTAGGCACGCAGATCCTTTTTGAATATGCCCCAGATCGCGATCCATCGGGTCATGTGCTTTGGCCCCCTTCCACCTGCCCGGCGTTCATCGCGGTGCGCTCGATGCCGGTGACGTCGACGAACACATCCTCCAGCGACAACCGCACCGTGCGCATTTCCAGTATCTGCAGGGAATGCCGCTCCAGGAGGTTTACCAAGGGCCCGATCTGGAGGGGGCTGCTTGCACTCAGCCGCAGCGCCCCTGGGCCGGTGGACTCCAAGGTCACGTCGTGAAACACCCTCCGCAACTCCTCGGTTGGCGGCAGGGCATTGTCCGAAAGGAGAACCTGAACGATGTGTTGCCCCTTCACCGGTTGCAACAGAGCCTCGAGCGTGTCCAGTTTGACGATCTTCCCGTGGACGATGAACGCAATCCGCTGGCACAGGCGTTCGGCTTCCTCGATATAGTGCGTCGTCAGGAGGATGGTGGTGCCGGAGTGGTAGAGGTCGGCGATCAGCTGACGGATCTGCCGGGCGCTGGCCACGTCGATGCCCGTGGTGGGTTCATCAAGAAACAGGATCGACGGGTTGTGCACAATCCCCGCGGCGATGGTCAGCTTGCGCTTCATACCCTTGGAATAGGTGGAGAAGCTCCGCTCCGCCGCCTCCTCGAGGCCGAACCGCGACAAGAGCTCTCGGGCCCGTGCATCGCGGTGGCGCTTTCGCATCCCGTACAGCGCGCCACAGAAGCGAAGATTGTCCCGTCCGGAAAGCTCTGGGTACAGGTTGCTCTCATCGGGAACCACGCCGATCAGGTGTTGCGCTGCTTTGGGGTTGCTGACCGCATCCACTCCGGCGATGTTGATGCGGCCCCTGTCCGGTTTGGCCAGCCCCGTGAGCAGGTTGATGGTGGTGGTCTTGCCCGCTCCATTTGGGCCAAGTAGGCCGAACAGCTCTCCGCGACCGATATCGAAATCCACGCCGTCGACGGCGATCACATCCTGGAATCGCTTTGCCAGGTCCCGTACACAGACAGCTGCCTCTCCGGTGCCTGCGTTGCGTTGCGAGTGCATTCGTGCCTTTCTCGTTTTCGCTCTATGTTCCGGAGGCCGAAGTCCAAGCCCCGGGGGAACCATTGTGCCCCCGGGGCGGAGCTTTGGTCCAGCTTTTGGGTCTGTTCACTCGGCCTTCTTCTCGCAGGAGTGCTCCTTATCCGAGCCGTGACACTTCTTGATCTGCTCGGGACTGCACTCACTGGGCTTACCCTTCAGGTTCTCCGGCTTCTGACAGCCCTTCTTCTCTACACTCATGGCCCACCTCCTTTCTCGCGCAACCTCCCGCGGCAGGGGAAGTCTGCGGTGGTGTTGATGCGTCGAGCAGTGCGTGCACGGCCTGTTGCCACTGACCGATGGCCTCGCGGTCCAGGCGGTAGTGGACGAAGTTGCCCCGTCGTTCCCCGATTACAAGCTGCACATCGCGCAGAACACGCAAATGCTGGGACACGGCTGCGTCGGAGATACCTAGATTGCGGGCCAACGCGCCCACGCACATGGACCGAGTTCGGAGGAGCTGGAGCATACGCACTCTGTTCTCCACCGACAGCGCTCCGAACAGTCGTGCCAAGGGTCTCGCGTCCACCGGCTGACATAAATTAAGCATCTGCGCGGATACTACACCACGAGTCCCGGAAGGGCAACCTAAAGAAGACGTGGCTGTAAGCAGCTCAGCTGTCGTACAGCACCAGAGCTGGCTGAGCGAAGTGTCCCCGGCTGCGGGACGCACGCAGCCGGGGTGATCCCCTGGGGGTTATTGCTTGGGCGCCCACCCCTTGGGTTGTCCTATGCCCTGGGTTTCAAACCCGCCGTAGACCGCCCTGATGTGCGCCAGCACACCTGGGACCCGAAAAACGTTTGATCAGCTAGGGCTGACGTTCTTTGCTTGGGGGCCCTTAGGGCTCTGCTCTATCTCGAACTCCACTGCTTGTCCTTCGCGAAGGCTCTTGAATCCAGGTGCGTTGATCTCTGAGAAGTGTACAAATACGTCCGGACCGTCCTCCTGCTCGATGAAGCCGAAACCCTTTGCATCATTGAACCACTTTACTTTGCCAGTCGCCACTTCTGTTTCCTCCTTTGAAACTCTTCTCCGACCGTGCGCAGGCGTTGTTGGTTTCCACATGCGCCGCGGCCCTACGACGGGACTATAGCCGTTAAGTGGCGTGTGTCAAGGGCAAAACCTGCTCGTGTTGCCTAGAGGTTGATCGTAATGTCTGCTTCCTCGCGCAGGGCGCTAAGCCATTCCTCCCAGGTCTGACTACGTTTCCTCTGCAAGAGCTCCTGACGCAGTTCTTCCTCTATCTCCTCGAACGGAAGCATCTCACCGTCCGCATCTTGAAACTGGTCGGGATTGTCATCGTAGTAGGCTCTCAGTTCTTCGTCGGAGACCGTTGCTTCGCCGGTGATTTCCTCTCGGAGGCCCTGGCGAACGAGATGCTCGCGCGCGTCGACCGCGATCTCTTCGCGGAAGTTTTCCAGGGTGCGTCCTTGCTGGGCCAGCGCAGCCTCAAGTTCCGCCTCGGAGGCAAGCTGGTTTTGCTGCATTATCCTTGCAATGGTGGAATCGACCAGTTCCTGTACCTCGTCCTCGTCGGCGGTAAGGCCCATGTCCAAGGCGGCCTGGGTCATCAGCATGCGGTCGATTATGTCGTTTAGCACGTCCCTTTCGAACCGATCCAGCAGGGCCGAGCCTTCCTCCGTCCCAAGCAGCGCTTCGCCGAACCGGGGGAACTGCTGGTATATACCAAACACGATTTGGTAAAGGTTGGCCTCCGACTGAACCTGCTGGCGGGGGATCTCCTCGCCGTTCACCACGGCTGCCGGCTCATCGGCAAACAGGGCGAAGGTGAGGCATGTGGCAATCAACAACCCTGAAACAATGGTACGCATGTGGACTCCTCGTGTACGTGAATTTGCAAGAGTATGTGAACTGTCGAAGGTCCTGTCAACCGACATTCGCGCTTGGAGCTGGGAGCAGGGGAGGCCCGCCTCACAGTACAGAATACGCGTTGAGCCTCGGCCGAGGAGACGGCTTTCGCTTAACAGCGGCGTCCTCGACACGTATACTGCATGTTGTATGGGGGTGACTACAGTTGAGTAAAGCAGTTGTCGTAGTTGTACTGGTTGTGGGCCTGGTGGGCGTGCTCAACATGGCTGCCGCTGCCCAGCAAGCGCAGGAACGGGAGCCTATCCTTTACGCGTTGGCGTCCTTCTTCATTCCGGGACTGGGTCAAGTTCTGCAAGATGAAGTGCAGACAGGGATTGTGCACTTCGGCATTGCTGTGGCAATTCCCATTGCCGGAAGCTACTTGCGGGCTGTGTCTCCGGCACCCATCGTCATCGGCTGGTCTGTGGCCGCTGCTCAGTTTGCCTGGTCCTTGTATAGCGCGTTTCACAGCCACGATCTTGCCGTGGAGCACAACCGGCGGCACGGGTTCGCGCTCGTCGACCTTGATACGGAACGCTCAATGACCTTTACTGGGCCCTAGGGGGACAGTCCCCCTAGGGAGGACGCCGGGGACTGTCCCCCTAATGGAGGCTCGGGGGACAGCCCTCTTAATCCGAGCTGAGCAGTTGGCAGGAGGTGGTGACTTTGGACCAATGCATCTTGTTTACAGCCTGCAGGAGGGCGGCAGCGACGTTGTTGATTGCGTTGTTGGTTGTGGGAGGTGTTGGGCTCGTAGGACTGGCGGAAGGGCCCGACATGACCATAGGACTGGGTTCGTTCCCTTCGCTTGGGTGGACAGGATTCGATGAACAAGGGAACTTGGTTAGAGCAACGGGGTTCAATCTGGGCCTAGGTTATAGTGCTCGTTATTTCTACGGCGAAGGCGGGCTGCGCCCCGAGCAGTTTAACCCGTATTGGGGCTGGGGGACCTTCGTGTTGATCATCCCGTACCTTGAGTTTGGGTGGTTGTACACCTTGCCCATGGGGGGCCAGGACCAATACTTCGCCATAGACCTTGGCTTTATCTACATCCTCCCAAGGATTGGGCTGGGGTTTTACTTCTGAACTTGACCGGGTGTGAGCCGGGAGATATAATACAGAACGGCATTGTCGCCATTGCCCCGCTTTGGTAAGCGGGGATGTGGGCGGCAAGAGAGCGAGGTTCGTCGGGAGACGGGCCTGGGACATTAGGAGGTTGCACTGATGAGAAGGAAGCTGGTCGGCGCGGCGGTTGGGTTGTTGGTCTGTGCACTGTTTGTCGGCTCTGCTATGGCCCTCGACCGGGTCATCGGCGAGACGGAGATCAGTCTCAATGGGGAGAGGGAGCACGTCAGGACGCAGGAGACGAACCTGGGGAACCTGGTATGCGATGTCCTGCGTTACTACACAGGCGCAGATGTGGCAGTCTATAACGGCGGTGGAATCAGGGCTTCGGCTGACCTTGGGGAGATCACGTTGGAGAAGGCGATGGAGATCTTGGCCTTCAACAACAACGTGGTGACGTTGGAGGTAACGGGCGCCCAGATCATCGCGGCGCTGGAGCACGGGGTCGGCTCGTATGGTTTCGTGTCCGGGAAATTCCTCCAAGTGAGCGGCCTTAGGTTCTACATCGATTCCGCCCAGCCGGAAGGAAGCAGGGTCACGGACGTGTTTGTCCACGGTGAAGCCATCGATCCCGAAGGCACGTACACACTCGCCACCAACGATTATCTCGCCGCCGGCGGGGACGGATACGACATGTTGGCGGACGCCGAGGAGATCGCGGTCGCTGACATGACGGACCAAGAGATGTTCATTGCCTATCTACAGGAGTACAGTCCTGTGTTCCCCTTGGTTGAGGGACGTATCGTAGTACGGTAACTGCAGGATTGAGAACACTGAGGGGTTGATGAGCGCCTGCCGGGGGTGAGGCTCCCCGGCAGGCGCGTCTTTTTCCGCTCTGCTGTGGCCGGTCGGCTATACTATGGATACGGAACATAAGCTGTGTCTTGCGACCAGCCAAAGGAGGGATACGGGATGAGAGAGAGAGGATTGCGTGTAGTGGTGTTGGGCTTGGCCCTGCTGGTAGCGGCAGCGACCGCTGTTTGGGGAGAGCCTGTTGATCTGTTGATCCTTCATACCAACGATATACACGGACGTATCGAGATCGATGAGGGTTTGCTAGGGATGCCGTATATCAGCTCGCTGATCCAGTACTACCGTGGGCAGTATGAGAACGTCCTGGTGCTGGACGCCGGGGATACCATCCATGGACGTCCGATAACCGACCGGCTGGACGGCGAAAGTGCCGTGTTGGCCATGAACTTGGCTGGATACGACGTAATGGTTGCCGGAAACCACGATTTCAACTTCGGGTACCAGCAGCTTGTGGAGCTGGAAGAAGAGATGATGGAGTTCCAGCTTCTGTCAGCGAACGTGTACAAGGGCGACGGACCGCTGCTTACGCCGTATGTCGTTAAAGAAGTGGGCGACTACACCATAGGCATATTCGGGCTGACGACCGACTCCGTATCGACCCACCCGGACAACGTGGTGGGCCTGGAATTCCGAAGCGCCATGGACGCCGCCCGCACGTACACCGCCCTGCTTCGCGATGAATACAACGTTGACCTGGTGATCGCTCTTAGCCACGTGGGCGTGCACGTTTCCGAGCCCATAGCCGCCCAGGTCGAAGGCATAGACCTCATTGTTGACGGCCACAGCCACACACTCCTCCGCGAGGGCAGATGGGTGGGCGAGACGCTGATCGTCCAGGCCCAGGAGTACAGCAAGTACATGGGCAAAGTGGAAATCAACATGAGCGGGGAGAGGCTGGTTATGGAGGCTTCTTTGATCTCAGCGGCGGCCGCCAGAGAGTTGGTCGACCCCGACCCCGATATGATCGAACTTCTAGAGGAAGCACGCGACGAGATCATCCGCAGAATGTTCGGAGACTAGCTCAATCGTTTAACGGGGACAGTTTAACGGGGACAGTCCCCCGGGTGTAGGATAAGGGGACTGTCCCCCTAACAGCTTCCGTGGGGACAGTCCCCCTACCCGCCTACCCGATGCACGTCAATTGACGGTAGTCCACATAAGGTGCTATACTCGAAACGGTTCGATTGAGCAAAGCGCGATCCTGTGGAGGTGGGCGCGTGACCATTCGGGATGTAGCGCGGCGAGCTGGTGTGGCTGTATCCACTGCCTCCCTGGCGTTGAACGGAAAGCCTAACGTCAGTCCTGAAGTGGCACGAAGAGTGCGCCGCGCAGCTCTTGAGCTCGGCTACAAACCCAACGCCGTTGCCCGCAGCTTGAAGACCCGCCGCACCCAACTTATCAGCCTGGTAGTGGCCGATGTGACCAATCCCTTCTTCTCCGCAATGGCCCGCGGTGCCGAGGAGGCCCTCTCCCGACGTGGTTACAGTCTGATTATCTGTAACACCGACGAAGACGCAGCCAAGGAAGCGCAGCTTCTGGATGTCTGTCTGCACAAGAAGGTCGACGGCGTACTGCTGGTGCCCACGGGGGAGCAGCACGCGGCCATTCGGGCGCTGGCCGAGGAAAGCCGACCGTTGGTCCTCCTCGACAGGCTGGCGCCGTGGATGGACGCCGACGCGGTCCTTTCGGACAACATCGGAGGGGCATATGCTGCAACCCAACATCTCATCGAAACAGGGCACCGGCGGATCGGGCTGATCGCAGGCCATGTATTGGTCTCTGCCATTCGCGAGCGTGTGGCCGGTCACGTACGTGCGTTGCGCGACCATGGGATCAGACGTAACAAGGAGTTGACCGTCTGGGCTGGCCATACCAGCCGCGGCGGGTACGAGGCCTGTCTCGAGCTTCTTAAGCTCGAACCGCCACCTACGGCCATCTTCAGTGCAAACAACCTCATGGTCCGCGGGGCGATGATCGCCGTGCGGGAACTAGGCCTGACTTGGCCGGACGATGTTTCGCTCATCGGGTTCGATGACTTCGAAGAGGCGGAGCTTGTCACCCCTCCGGTCACAGCGGTTGCACAGCAGCCGTTCCAGATGGGCTTGCGGGCTGGGGAGCTCCTCCTCGATCGCCTGGAAAGGGGAAACTCCCCAACAGAGAGACGACAGCTTAGGCTGGAGACCAGCCTGGTCCATAGAGGTTCAGTCGCCACACCACACGCCGGCTGTGAGGAGGTGATAGAGGAAGCAAAGCGCACGACCTGTCCCCCGCATGGCGTGGGGGGAGCCGAGCACAAAGCCTTACATGACGTTCAGTACCAAGGAGGTATAGGAAATGCGTAAGCTCATGGTATGGCTGATGGTTGCTGGACTGCTGTTAAGCGGCAGCGCGATCGGCTGGGCAGCTGACGAGGACCTCACGGGGACATTGGAGATCGTCCACTGGTGGACCGCCGGTGGCGAACGGGAAGCCATGGACGCTCTGTACGATGTGTTCCGGGATCGCTATCCGTTGGTGTCGCTCATCGACGCCAGCATTTCGGGCGGCGCCGGTATCGCCGCGCGTGCCGTCTTGATTTCCCGCATTGTCGGTGGGAGGCCCCCGGGGACGTTCCAGGTGCACGCCGGCGCGGGCACCATCGATCCGTACGCCGAGCCGGGCTTTCTGGAACCGATCACCTTCATCTATGAGGAAGAGGGCTGGGTGGATGTGTTCCCCGAGCCCTTGCTGGACATGCTGCGCTTCGACGGGGAATACTGGAACGTGCCGGTGAACATCCACCGCAGCAACGTCCTGTGGTACAACAGTGCCATCTTCGAGGAGCACGGCCTGGAGCCGCCGGCAACCATGGACGACTTCTTCGATGTGGCTGAGGAGCTGGAAGCGGCGGGTATCATCCCGTTGGCTCTTGGTGAGACCTGGACCGTCGTCCACCTATTGGAGACGGTGCTGCTCGGAACGCTGGGTCCGGAGGCCTACGACGGCCTGTGGGACGGCACCACCGACTGGGGCAGCAACGAGGTCCGCGATGCCCTGGTCTACTTCGACCGGATGCTGGACTACGTGAACCCGGACTTCTCCGCCCTGTCCTGGGACGAGGCGAGTGGACTGGTCGTCGACGGGGACGCCGCGATGAACATCATGGGCGACTGGGCGCACGGCTACTTCATGGCCCAAGGCTGGACGCCGGGCGTGGAGTATGGCTGGCAGCCCACGCCGGGAACGGCCGGTGCTTTCCAGGCCCTGTCCGATACGTTCGTCCTGCCCCAAGATGCCCCCGATCGGGATGTCGTCGTCGCCTGGCTGCGTACTGTGGGTACGCGCGAGGCCCAGGACGCGTTCAACCCGATCAAGGGTTCGATCTCCGCTCGTGTCGACGCCGACCGGGACGCATACGACGTGTACCAAGAGTCGGCGATGGATGACTTCGCCCAGGACGCGATCGTACCCAGCTTGCAGCACGGAGCGGCCGCCAGTCCTGAATGGATGGACGATTTCATCAGCGCGGTGGGCTCGTTCGTGGCCCATCGTGATGTGGACACGTTGCATAACGATCTGGTCGCTTCCGCGGAGGAGGCGTTGGACTAGGCTAGAACCCTGGCCGTCAAGGGGGCGCGGGGCCCGGCGTCCCGCGTCCCCTTGGCAAGGGAGCGTGGAGCATGGGCCGAAAGCGCAAGGATCGCCTGGGCGCGCTAGCGCTGCTTCTGCCCTCGGCGGCGGCGATCGGGGTGTTCGTGTACGGCTTCGTTGGCTGGACGGTGCGGGTGTCTATGTCGGACTGGCGAGGAATCATGCCCGACTACACCTTCATCGGGTTTCAGAACTTCATGACCCTGTTCCAGCAGGACCGCTTCCAGACGAACATGTGGAACACCCTTGTATTCACGGTTGCGTTCATCATCGTGTGTCTGCTGTTGGGGCTGCTGCTGGCTGTCCTTCTCGACCGCAGTATGCGTGGCGAGTGGCTGTTCAGGACCATCTTCCTCTTCCCCATGGCCATTTCGTTTGTGGTCACCGGGGTGGTGTGGCGGTGGCTTCTGAACCCGGTCATGGAGGGGACACGACTGACGGGGCTCAATCTACTGTTACACGAGATCGGCCTCGGGGCTCTCGCGAGCCCGTGGCACATGCATCCCACCTGGGGGATGCTGGCCATCGCTCTGGCGGCAACGTGGCAGCTTTCCGGCTACGTGATGGCGTTGTACTTGGCTGGCATACGAGGCATTCCTGAGCAGCTCCGCGAGTCGGCGCGGGTGGACGGGGCCAGCGAGTGGCAGATCTACCGCCGTGTTGTGCTGCCTATGCTCCGGCCGGTTACGTTGGGCGCGGTGGTGATCCTTGGGCACATCTCGCTCAAGATCTTCGACCTTATCATGGCCATCTCGCCCGAAGGCGGGCGGGGCTTCTCCGTAGAGGTCCCGGCGATGAACATGTGGTTCACCACCTTCCGTGGCCTCAGGTTCGGGCGTGGGGCGGCGATCGCTGTGATCCTGTTTGTGATGGTTTCTTTGCTTGTGATCCCCTATCTCCGCTACAGCCTACGTAGGGAGGTAGAGCGATGAGGGCCCGGCGGGCGTTTAGGCAAAGCTGGCACTACTTGCTGCTTGCGGCGGCGGCGGCGTTCTTTCTCATGCCTGTGTACGTGATGCTGGTCACTGGGTTGAAGCCGTTTGCCGAGGTGGCCTTGCCCCGGATGTGGCACCTGCCCCAGCAGCTCAGCTTCGACAACTTCGCGGCCGCGTTCAACGTGCTTTCCGGGAACCTGTTCAACAGCCTGCTGGTGGCGATACTGGGTGCGCTGGGCTCGGCGATGCTCGGGTCGCTGAACGGCTATGTCCTTTCCAAGTGGCGCTTCCGGGGTTCCAACTTTGTGTTCGGCGCGATGCTGTTTGGCATGTTCATCCCCTATCAGAGCGTGCTCATCCCGCTGGTTCGGTTCATGCAGGAGATCAACCTGTATGGCGGCCTGCCGGGGCTGATCCTGACGCACATCGTGTACGGGATCCCCATCACTACGCTCATCTTTCGTAACTACTTCGCCACCGTTCCCACCGAAGTGGTCGATTCGGCGCAGATCGACGGCGCTGGCGTGCTGGGGGTGTATCGGTACATCATGCTCCCCATCGCCATCCCCGGGTTCGCTGTGACCATCATCTGGCAGTTCACCCAGCTGTGGAACGACTTCTTGTTCGCCATCGCCCTGACCGAGCCGCGGCACTGGCCGGTGACCGTGGCCTTGCAAAACCTGGCCGGGGCTCGGGTGGTGGAGTGGAACGTCCAGATGGCAGGCGCCCTGCTGGCAGCGCTGCCCACTGTGCTTGTGTATATCATCTTGGGACGGTATTTCCTCCGCGGGCTCATGTCCGGCTCACTCAAGGGTTAGCCAGGCCCCGGCCGATCCCCGGTCCAGTTGGGAGTTCAGCGCGAAGTTGCGATCCATTCCGTATTCGTGTAGCATAGAGGGTATTGTTGCCTCTGCAGGCGGGGCATGATGGACTGTGCCCGCCGCATGTCGAGGGCTCCACGGGGGAGGTTTCCCCGCTACTTGTGGGTGTTGTGCTAACCCGCTGCGAAAGAGCAAAGCCTCGACACTGGTCGGCGTAAGAGACGCCCGACCAGGCCTTAAGAAGCTGGAGGGATGAGCAGGTCGTGGTATGACGGAGGGGCGCGCAAGCGTCTCCATCCGCCCTAGCTACGTGTGCCATCCCGGGCGACCACCGGTCGCCGCTTCGCAAAACCGTGTAAGGGGGATCATGAATAGCCAGAGAGGAAATGTGCAGACCATGCTGGAACAGGACCGCGAGCTCCGCCGGGCCATTGCCGGTGAGGAAGCGCGCCAGCAAGAGGGGTTAGAACTCATCCCCTCGGAGAACTACGTATCACGGGCGGTGCGGGAGGCGCTATCCTCCGCGCTGACCAACAAGTACGCTGAAGGCTACCCGGGCCGGCGCTACTACGGCGGTCAGGAGAACA
The DNA here is from genome assembly GCA_003566155.1 of Candidatus Acetothermia bacterium. Lineage (GTDB taxonomy): Bacteria > Bipolaricaulota > Bipolaricaulia > Bipolaricaulales > Bipolaricaulaceae > T3SED10-47. The sequence goes on from PXEP01000198.1 coordinate 24,884, forward strand.
CCGACATCGTAGAGCGTATTGCCATCGACCGGGCCAAGCGCCTGTTCGGGGCCCAGTACGCCAACGTGCAGCCCCTGTCGGGGGCGCCGGCCAACCTGGCCGTGTACGCGGCGTTGCTTAAGCCGGGGGACACCGTGCTGGGGATGGACCTCTCCCATGGCGGGCACCTTACTCACGGACACCCGGTGACCCTCCCGGCCAAGGTATACCGCTTCGTACGCTATGCGATGAGCGACCCGGAGACGGGGGAGATCGACTACGAGGACATGCGCCGCACAGCGCTACGTGAGCAGCCGAAGATGATCCTGGCCGGATTCTCCGCCTACAGCCGAAACCTTGACTACCAAGCGTTTGTCGACATCGGCCGCGAGGTGGGCGCCTACGTCGTTGCTGACATCGCCCACATCGCCGGGCTGATCGCAGGCCGTGCCCTTGAGAACCCGTTCGACTATGGCTTCGATGTGCTCACCACCACCACGCATAAGACGCTCCGTGGACCGCGCGGAGGGATGATCCTCGTGCGAGAGGACCGCGACATCGCCAAGAAGGTCAACAAGGCCGTGTTCCCCGGGCTGCAGGGTGGGCCGCACATGAACGTGATCGCGGCCAAGGCGGTGGCGTTCGGCGAAGCGCTGCACCCATCGTTTGCCTGCTACGCCCGCCAAGTGTGCTCCAACGCCAACGCGATGGCCCACATACTTGCCGCCCGCGGCGTGCGCATGATCGGCGGGGGGACGGACAACCACCTCATCCTGGCCGATGTGTACTCCTCGCTAGGCATATCTGGTGCTGAGGCCGAGGAACTGCTGGATAGCGTAGGGATCACGGTGAACAAGAACGTAATTGCCGATGATCAGCGCAAGGCGCTTGATCCTTCGGGGATTCGCCTGGGCACCCCTGCGCTCACGACGCGTGGCTTCGGTAAGGCCGATTGCGCGCGTGTAGCGCATCTCATTGTTGACACAATCGAGCAACGGGACGATAGCTCACGGCTTGAGGCCATTCGCCGCGAGGTCCGCGAGCTGGCCCGTGCGCACCCCATCCCGCAGGACTTCATTCCCACGCGCCAGGGTGTGCGCCTCGTCCGGCGCCCCCGCGTCCCCACCAGCTAATCCACGGGGACAGTCCCCCAGGGGTAGGTAAAGGGGACAGGCCCCCCGGTGAGGTCGAAGGGGACAGTCCCCCACCTCTGATCGGCGGGGACTGTCCCCCTTTCGACTATCCTTCTTCGACCACGAACTCCACGCACACGTAGGCGGGGCCTTCCTCGTGCAGGGTATCCCCCTCCACTCTGCCCTGAGTGGTTAGCGTCCCCTGCAGAGTGTAGGTTCCCGGACCGGGGAGCTCGCCTGTGTTGATGCGCTCGAAGTAGAGCGTGCCGTCCATGGTGTAGGTCTCCTCGCCCAAGGCCATGATAAATGCCTGGTCATCGGACCAGCGCCACACCTCGTCTCCGTCCTTGTACACAGCGAAGTCGTAACGCTGTCCGGTGTTGAACGCGAACGTGTGGTCAGCCGCGGTTGTGGTCACCACCATCGCAACCGGAAGCGACGCCCCCCAGGGCACTTCGTCCACAGTAGACAGGAGCACGACGAGGGGTGGGAAGTAGGGATTCTCACAGTCGATGGCCGGTTCGGTAGGCGGGATGTCCCAGAAGTTGTTGTTATCGTCGACATGCTCGGTTACCTGGAACGAGTCCTGTAAGATAGTTTCCCCCTCGTAGGAGACCGTCACCATATATGTCCCACGGGAAAGCTCTCCCAGCGAAGCCTCTAACTCCCACGGCGTGGGTTCGGGGTCGCAGTCAGTATCGCGGGTGGCCAACCTTACGGTAATGAAGCTCCCCAGGCGGATGAGGGTGTACGAGGTGGGGACGCACGCGTCCGGCCACACGCCGGACAACACGAGGGTCACCTCCTCGTCCTCCACGGGGGTAGGCGGGATCGTCTCCATACTTATCTCTTCGACTTGCTCTGCGTCGAATGCCAGGCCCATGGTCCCGAAGACCAACAGCCCCAGCAACACAGCTAACAGTTTGCGCATCGCTGCACTCACCTCCTCCTCCACCATAGCCGACTCCCGCTCACCGGAAAAGGGGGGGGACAGAGGGGGGGGGGCAGTCCCCCCTACCCAGGTAACGGGGACTGTCCCCGTCCCCCCTTAGCGCGCTAACATGGCCCTATGGGGAAGACTAGAGTTGTAGAGGCAACGGTATTCCGGTTTCCTTTTACGTTGAAGAAGGCGTTCCGTATTGCGCTGGGCGCCACCAACCGGATGGAGGAGATCATCCTACGACTGCGCACCGAGGATGGACACGAAGGTTGGGGGGAGGCTTCGCCTAGCCCTCGGATCCTCGGGTCCACGGCGGGGTCGACCCTGGAGGCGTTGGAGGTGCTGCTGCGGGTCGTGTTGGGCGAGGATCCCCGGCGTATCGGCTACCTCGTCGACCAGATGGACCGGGTGATGTTGGGGCAGTCGGCAGCCAAGGCTGCGGTGGATATTGCCCTCCACGACCTTGTGGGGAGCATCACAGGTGAGCCCGTATGGCGCATGCTCGGTGGGCACCGCACCGAGCGGGTGGAGACCGACTTCACTGTGGGGATGGACGATCCCCGCACCATGGCTGCCGAGGCCAAGGAGCTTGCCGAACAAGGATTCTGCACGATCAAAGTGAAGGTGGGCGAGGATCCGGAGATGGACGTCGCCCGAGTGTGGGTGATCCGGGAAGCAGTGGGCGACGATGTGGCCATCCGCATCGACGCCAACCAAGGCTGGACCGTGCCCCAGGCCATTTGGGCCTTGGCTGCGATGAGCGAATGCGACGTCCAGCTGGCCGAGCAGCCCGTAGCCGCCGAGGACATCGAAGGGTTGGGCCGTGTGCGCGTTCACTCCCCGATCCCGATCATGGCCGACGAGGCGGTGCACTCTCCACAGGATGCCCTGCGGGTGATCCGTGCTGGCGCGGCCGATTATGTGAACATAAAACTCATGAAGGCCGGTGGGCTGTGGCGGGCGCGGGAGATCGCGGCCATCTGCCGGGCGGCCAATATCCCCAACATGATTGGCGGCATGGTGGAGTCCAATATCTCGGCCACTGCGGCCATTCACTTTGCCATCGGCGAAGGGAACATCGTGTTCCGCGATCTCGATCTTGCAGAGCGCCCCGAGGCCAAACTGATCAAAGAGGGCCCCACCGAGATTCGAGATGGCGAGCAGGTGCTGTTGCAGCCGGACGCGGCAGGGTTTGGCTTTGGCCCGCTGCATGAGGACTGGTTGGTAGAGGAGAAAACGTATCGCTTCGACGGGGAGGTGACCGATGCCTGATTGGAAGATGTTAGATGAGTTCGTGCGCGAGCGGATGAGAAGGACACGGCTGCCGGGGTTGAGCATGATTGTGATCCGCGGCGACGAGCCCTTGCACACGCGATCGTACGGTTTTCGCGATCTTGCCAAGCGCCTTCCAGCCTCGCCCCGCACTGTATACGGGATCGGAAGCATCTCCAAATCGTTCGCTGCCCTGTCCATCCTCAAGCTGGCCGAGGACGGGAAGCTCTCCCCCGAAGATCGTGTGGACCGCTTTCTTCCCCTGACCATCCGGCCCCACGGGGAGCCAATCCGCATATGGCACCTTCTCACTCACAGTTCGGGGATCCCTGCGCTGGGCTACGCCGAGGGGGAGATCCGCTTCGGGCAGGGCACCGGCGGACGGTACACCACCCTCTCAACGATAGAGGACTTTGTGGACTGGCTGAACGACTCCGAGGACTGGGTCGAATCCCGCCCCGGCGAGCGCTGGCTGTACCTGAACGAGGGCTACATCATCCTTGGCGGGATCGTCGAGAAGCTTACCGGCCTTTCGTTTGCCGATTACGTCCGTAAAGAAATCCTCGAGCCTTTGCAGCTCCAGGAGACCGGCTTTCTCGGCGAGGACCTCGGGCCGGAGCTTGCGGTCCCCTACATCATCCCCAGCGAAGGACAGGCCAAGGCCGGCAAGGTCCTGCCCATCCCCATCGGAAGCGATGGGGGCTTGGCCAGCACGGCGCTGGATATGGCCAGGTACCTCGGGTTGTACCTCCGGCAGGGGAGTCCGTTGATCAGCCAGGAAACCTATCAGCAGATGATCGCCCCACGGGTTAGGCTCCCCCACGTTCCGGCGCCGTTCTCTGACGCCAGCCGGGGCTCGTATGCGTATGGACTTATGGTGCAGCCCTTCTTCGGCCGCACGCTGATTGGCCACGGGGGGAGCGTCCTTGTGTACACCGCGTACATTGGCTATCTCCCGGAGGAGAACCTTGGGGTTGCCGTGCTCGCAAACGGGGGTGGCTACCCCTGCTCACAACTGGCGCAGATCGCCCTGGCCCATGCTGCCGGCGAGGATATTGACGAACTCTCCTGCCTTGAACTGGAGGACTTGGGGGAGGAGCTATCGGGGTCCTACGCCACGTACCGTGAAACCATGCGGGCTACCGTGCGGGTCCGCGGCGCCATTGTGGAACTCACCATAGAGGACAGCGAATCGCCGCAGACCGTCTACCTCACTGTGGAGGAACCGGGCAAGGAGGAAGTTCGCTGCCGCGCGCACCTTGGAGACCGCCAAATGGAGGTGGTGTTCCGCCGCACAGGCTCCAACGTGGAACTCCTGTACGAACGCTACAAACTCCGCCGCCTTTGAGGGGGACAGTCCCCCTCAAGCTAGGTAGGGGGACAGTCCCCGTTGCCTTATCCTCTTTCTGCGTTATACTGATGTGGAAGGAGGAGCAAAGGTTCATGGCACGGAAACCTCGTTCATGGCTCGTTGGACATGCTCATCATGTGCTTTCCCGAGGGAACCAACGAAGGAGGGTCTTCCACACACCTGATGACTACGCAGCGTTCCTGGCGATCATGAGAGAGGCCAAGAACCGGCATCCCATTCGCCTCCTTGGGTACTGTCTTATGCCCAACCATCTGCACTTCGTTCTCATGTCACGCGAACCCTGGGAGCTTAGTCGTTGGATGCATTTGGTGCTTACAACGCACGTGGCTCGCTACCGCAAGGTTCACCAGTCTGTGGGGCACATCTGGCAAGGACGTTTCAAGAGCTTCCCGATCGAGGATGGGCACATTCTCCTGGTGCTACGATATGTTGAAGCCAATCCTGTGCGGGCAGGACTAACCAGGTCGGCAGGCGCATGGTTGTGGTCTTCGCATCGCGAGCGGCTTGGCATCGCAGGAAGACAGCTCGCCGACCCTCTCCCGATCAAACTTCCGGCAGACTGGGCCGACTACGTCGACAGGCCGCTCAAAGAGGCAACCCTCAGTGCGGTGCGGCAAGCCGCACAGAAGGAGAAGAGGGTAGAGGGACTGTCCCCATAGTCAGCTTGATGGGGACAGTCCCCCTAGCATTCGGTGTCGGGACAGGCGGGGCCGTCGGGGCGCTCGATCTCGATGGTGGCGTGTTCAACGCCCCGCGACTGCAGCTCCTGTTTGATCCGCGCCCGTAGGTCGGCCGCTTGCTCGTAGGTATCTACCATGTCCGACACGACGTGTGTCGTGAGCACATGGTGCACGCCGTCCTGCGACCACAGGTGCGTGTGATGTATATCACATACACCTGGCACGCTGCGGACTAGCTCTTCGATCTGTCCTAGATCCAAGTCCTCGGGTACGCCCTGAAGGAGGATCACCAGCGTTTCCCGTAGCCGTTTCCCCACGTTCCACACCACATACAGCGTGATTGCAAGCGACAGGATAGGGTCCAGGATGGGCACGTTGTGTATCCAGATGACCACGCTGGCCACCAACACCGCCAGCCACCCAAGCACGTCCTCCAGAAAGTGCCAGGTGACGATGCGGTCGGTGAGGCTGCGGCTTCCGTGCATGCGCAGGGCGGCGGCGCCGTTCACGAGGACGCCCACGACGGCGAAGGCGAACATCCCCGGAGCATGCGTGGGCTGGGGGGAGATGATCCGGGGGATCGCCTGGGACAGAACCACGACCGCCCCGCCGAACAGCACCACCGACATGAGCAATGCTCCCAACAGCGAGAAGCGCCGGTAGCCAAAGGTGAACACCTCATCGCCTCGGCGGCCGGACATCCGGGCGAACCGCCAGGTCATCCCCAGGGTGATCGTGTCCCCCAGATCGTGCAGGGCATCGGACAGGATGGCCATGCTATTGGTCCAGATGCCACCGGCGACCTCAAACAGGGTGAACCCCAGGTTAAGGAAGAACGCGGTCCGGATCCGCTGCTCCGAGGTGATCGCGTGTCTATGGTGTTCGTGGGCCATGGTCAGCTTCTATGGGCAATGATGGGCGGTTGATCCCCGAGCTTCAACCAAGCTGTCACAGCGCTCCGTTGCGGTAGCCGGCTTTCGGGCCTCACAGCCAAGCCCCGGAGGCTACGGCGTGCACTAGGTCGTGCTCGGCTCGGACCTAGGCGCTCTCCTCTCCGAGATCGTCGGGCGCGCCGTCCTCATCGGCGACACCATCAGGAGATACAAGCTGCTCCATCAGGTATTCAAGACACTTTTCGATCAGCTCCAGGCGGGGCAACGCCTCCACTTGGATGGCTGCTGGGGCCAGCTGTTCGCCTAGCCACTCGGCCAGCGCCTCATCATGTACCTGCAGTCGCCCCGGCCGATAGCTTACATCATCATCATTGGCGAACCCCACGAGTGCGTTCAGAAGGAGAGTCACCGCTGACACCTCTGTGTCCTCCGGGATTTCGCTGGAGCGCACGCGCCCTGTTTCCATGCTTCCGCACAGCCCGAGGATCGGCCCCTCGGACTCATCGGCATCGGTCTCAGCAAGCGGCGGAAACTGGACTACTGCCAACTGCCACGTTTCATCGCCCCGCTGGGGGAGTTGGGTAAGCGCTTGTGCTTCGCTGTTTAAGTCCATGAAGTCACCCCTGTCTGCTAGTTGCCTCACTCATCGTAGTGGGTGCTCGGCGCGCCCACAACTCTCCTTTTCGCGGTTAGGGGGACAGTCCCCATGTGGTGTTCGGGGGGGACTGTCCCCCTACTACCCCCCTTGGGGACTGTCCCCCTACCACTACCACATTGCCCTGAGCTTGGGGAGGGATGTTACGGCCTGCGCTCGACCGCGAAGCTGCCCTCCAGCTGGTAGCTCTCGAACGTGCCCCGGATCATCCCCCCTACTGGCCCGTACTCGCTGATCGTAAGCTGAACAGGGAAAAGATCCGGCATGGCCATGTACGTGATGCCCAACGCCGAAGAAAACGGCGGTGTCCCAGCCAGCCACTGGAAGATGAACGTGGTCCCCGCTGCGCGTGGGCTGAACACCCCGGGGCCGTCCACCATGGCGAACGAAAGGCTCACGGCAGCTTCGACCGAACCTCCCATAATGCCTGTAGCTCCTGTCTCTGGATCACGCTGGCCGATCGCCGGGTACTCGTAGGCCCGCCCCTGCAGGGTGAAGCTGATCGTCCCCATGGCAGCATCGCCGGCCGGCGGGCTATCGGCTGCGGCGGGAAGGTCGGGACACGGCCCCATAGAGGCGAAGATCTCCTGCAGGATGGGCTGCGTAGAGTCAATGGTTTCCAGCTCGGTCACCGCGATCACGGATAGGTAGAGCCCGTCCGGCCCCGGTGAAGCCTGATGGACGAACGACATCCGCAACTGGCCATCCATGTCGTAGGCGTACCATTCGGCGCGCTGCCCGCCGAGGCTGGCTTGGTGCTGTTCCACAAGCACCATCCCCGGGTCGCGCTCGTTCTCGGCGATGTCCCTCTCCAGTATTTCCTTGGTCGTGCGTGCCACCGCAAAATGCGATCCGGGACCTTGCACGATCTGCGTGGTCGCCCAGTACCCAAGCAAAGTGGTGCCTCCTTCGGTTCGGCGCTTTCCGGCTTCGGTGTTGTCGTACCAGTCGCCGGGCACCCTCAGGCACATATCCCCGGCGCGGACGTCCATCCAACCGGAGGGATCCATGATCGGCGGGGCGTCCGGCTGACGCGCGGGGTCCTCAACAGGGTCAGGGTCCCCCGCGGGCGGCCCGCCGACACCGGGTGCCTCCACGCCCGGTCCGTCTGGCGCAAGCGCCGGTAACAAACGGTACCCTCCGTGCCCTTGCGTACGGTACAGGCGGACGAAATAGGTCCCCGGGGCGACGTCGGTTCGCTCCACTGCCCGGGAGGACTCGTGCCCGGAAGTATCGGAAGCAAGTACGGTCCGTCCGTTCACGTCGTAAAGATGGAGCTGAAGTTTGAGCGTCTCTTCGGCCTGGACGCTTACCGAGAGGGTCCCCGGCTCGTCTGTGGTCACCTTAAACCAGTCGTAGTTATCCGTCCCCTCCACGTTCCCGTAACCCAGAAGTCCTGTGGTCGTCCTTCCCAGTGAGATCTCCTGTGCCTGGTCCACGGTGTCGTTGGGCTCCTGGTCTCCGGGCATCGTGGCCGCCGTAAGCTTCGTGGTCAGCGTGTATCCGCCGTACCCCTGGCTTCGGTACAGGCGGATGAGGTACGTCCCCGGGGCGAGCCCGGGTCGTTCTGCTGCCCGGGAGGACTCGTGCCCGGAAGTATCGGAAGCAAGTGTGGTCCGTCCGTTCACGTCGTACAGGTGGAGCTGGAGCTTCAGCGTCTCTTCGGCCTCGACGCTCACCGAGAGCGTCCCCGGCTCATCAGTCGTCACCTTGAACCAGTCGTAGTTATCCGTACCCTCCACGTTCCCGTATCCAAGGAGTTCTGTGGTTGCCTCCCCCAGCGGGACTTCCTGCGCCAGATCCACGGTGTCGTTGGGCTCCTGGTCGCTCTCGTAGGCGACGGGCACAAGTTCTGTCTCAAGCGCATATCCTCCGTACCCTTGCGTACGGTACAGACGGATGAAGTACGTCCCCGGGGCGAGCCCTGCCCGTTCCACCGCGC
>PXEP01000101.1 GCA_003566155.1 Candidatus Acetothermia bacterium
AAGTTCGGCGCTAACTCGTTGAAGAGAGGGGCAGCTCGTCTAGGCGCCAATAGCGATCATACGGAAGCGGGTTTCGGAAGGACCGGCCACTGTTGTGTGGGAGGATGCTGCTAGAGGAGAGAGGCGAGCGTGGTATGCCTGAGCCTGCGCAGCACGAGGTCCTCGCACTCCTTGATCGTCTGGCGCACGGGACAGGTGGGAGAGTTCCGACAGAGCTGGCCGTGGACCACGCACGGGGGGAAGTCCAGTTTTCCCTGGAAGAGCTCGATGACATCTGCCAACGAGATCTCCTCAGGGCTCCTGTGGAGCCGAAAGCCCCCGCGGCGGCCCCGGTAGGATTCGAGGATGCCCTGGCGGGCCAGTTCTTGGAGAATCCGTCGGAGGTAGGGCCGCGGCACCTCCAGCTCGGGCGCCATACGCGCCACCGACACCGCCCCATCCTTATGCTGGGCAAGATAGCGCAACGCCCGTACCGCGTAGTCCGTATCTCGGTTGATCAGATTCATCGTCGACCACGCTCCTTCTCGGCACCGCCCTTTAAGGTCGTTGATTATCGTTCTGCGACGCAGTATAAACGATAATTGATAGCAACCCCATATCGTAATTGTAGCTTCGGCCGGGCCAGCCCGCCCCACGGGCAAGGCATACGTGCTCTGAAGGCGAGAAGGAGAAATAGTTTGCGATATAGGAAGACGAATCGTGCGTTCACCTGGTTCAAGAAGCTGGCTTGGCTGGCCGTGCCCACCATAGCAGTAGGTGGCCTGTTTTACCCCCCGCTGGGGCTGGCCGTCTTGCTGATAATGCTGGCGCTGATCACGATCAGCTTGTTCCGGGGGAAGTACTGGTGCGGGAACTTCTGCCCGCACGGCAGCATGTTCGATGTCCTGCTTATGCGGATCTCCGCCGTGCTGAAGATCCCGCCTATCTTCCGATCGCCCGCCCTCAAGTGGGGGTTCTTCGGCTTCTTCATGGTCATGTTCGGCGTACGTCTCGGGATCGGCGTTACCGCGCTCGGAGATCGACCGGTACTCGACCGCCTGGGGGAGGTATTTGTGCGCCAGTACCTTATATTCCCGACGCTGGCCGGCCTCGCTCTGGCGATCTTCCTCAACCCCAGGACGTGGTGCACAATCTGTCCTATGGGAACCATGCAGGAAATCGTCTACCGAGCGGGGAAGCGCCTGGGCGTCCCAGAAACGATCGATAGCAAACTCACCTGGACAGACCCCGCCCGGTGCACCAAGTGTGGTAACTGCAGCCGTGTCTGTCCGATGCAGCTTCACCCGTACCGTGCGCTGGAGCAAGGGGATACCGACGCCTTTCACCAAGCTTGCATCAGGTGCTCGACCTGCGTGGAACACTGTCCTGGACACGCGCTAACGGGAGCACGGGGCAGTTCCACAAGGGATGGCTGAATGGCCACAGCGGGTGTAGCCTTCTGTGAAGGGTTGCGTGATGAACATGTTCAGTTATGAGCGGGTAGCGGAGTTCCACGGGCACAGTTGTCCGGGGTTGGCCATCGGCTACCGAATGACGGTGGCCGGGCTGGAAGCCCTGGGGGTGGAGCGTGCTGGCGACGAGGAGCTAGTAGCGATCGTGGAGAACGACGCCTGCGGGGTGGACGCGGTCCAGTATCTGGCCGGCTGCACGTTCGGCAAGGGCAATTTGGTGTTCCATGATTACGGCAAGCCTGTGTACACGTTTGTCAACCGGAGGTCCGGCCGTGCGGTGCGCGTGTTGGGACACCGTCGTGGCTTTCCCGAGGACCTGCGGGGAGAGCGGGAGGCATCTACGGAATGGCTGCTCACAGCGCCTCCCGAACAGGTGGTTTCGTGTCAGCATGTGGAGGTTGAGCCGCCTGCCCTGGCCCGTCTGCACAGCTCGGGCTACTGCGCCGCCTGCGGCGAGCGGGTGATGGAAACCCGCCTGCGGGAGGTGAACGGCCGACACTTGTGCATCCCATGTGCCGAGGCGAGGTAGCCTCTGGTGGGACGTTCCCGTCTCTCGACCGGTAACGGAAGTTGCGCGAGGTGAACTGGCGACGGAGCGTGCGCGCCCGCTGTTGTCGGCCGATGGGGACATCTTGACCTGGTGGGGGAGCGAAGTGGAGAGTGTGTTGGCCCTCAGTCGATTGGGGCATGAGCATAAGCCCGACGCCGCCGGCATGAACGCAGTGATCAAGCGTTTGGCGGCGCTGCACCGCGCCGCAGCTGGCACACGGTGCAACCATGCACATTGCCTCCCTCCATATAGCTCTCGAGGACGCCGGAGCGGCACTCAGTGAGGCCCCGCGCGGGTGAGGCCCCATTGTCCGGCCAAGGCCACTACCTGGCGAAACGCCTCCGGCGTGGGGCGACGGGCGAGCTCAGGGTAGACGCGCGCGCGGTGGCACGGGTGATATTGAGCCATGATATTGACGAATGTGTCCGTGGAGATCTCCTCGGCGAGGAAACGGAGCACGTTCGCCGAGGCGGCGAGCTCCTCGGGGAGCACCAAGTGCCGGACCAGCAGCCCACGGACGGCGATGCCTCCCTCAACTCGAAGGTCCCCCACCTGCCGGTGCATTTCCCGCACTGCCTCCTGGGCTACCTCCCAGTAGCCGGGCGCGGCGGAGTATGTCTCGGCCGCCCGTGAGTCTCCGTACTTGATATCGGGCATGTAGACATCAACGGTCCCTTCCAGAAGCTTCAGTGCCTCTACGGACTCGTACCCCCCGCAGTTCCACACAACGGGAAGCCGTAGGCCCTGTTCCCTGGCCTTCGCAAGCGCCTCGATAAGCTGGGGGGCCTGATGGGTAGGGGTGACGAAGTTGACGTTGTGGCAGCCCATGTTCTGCAGCGCAAGGAGCCACCGGGCCAGCTGGGACACTGGGGCTTCTTCCCCGGCGCCGGCCTGGGAGATATCGTAGTTTTGGCAGAATGCACACCGGAGTACGCATCCGGTGAGAAATACGGTGCCCGATCCCCCTCCTCCGACCAGAACCCGCTCCTCCCCATGGTGCGGTCCTACGCTTGCCACCCACGGCCGCAACGGCGCTCCACAGAAACCGCGCTCGTCCCGATCGCGTCTTACGCCGCAGTTGCGTGGACACAACCGACATGGCGACGCCAATCGCCGCAACGCCTGCGCCCGGCGGCGCAGAGCACTCGGCGGAAGCTGCTGGTGCGTTTGTCGATCTCGCGGATTCATAGCTTCCAGTCTATACAAACTCGTCGCAGTGCTCAGTTGACATCGCCCAGGTAATGGGGGCACCTGTCAAAGCCATCCAGCACGGCGGGCACGGCCCATGCCAGCGCCGTCGGGTAGATCCGGTAGCACCGTAGCCTCGAGAGCGGCAACCAGGCGAACCCTGTCTGTGGGCCGTCGGGGGCACTACCGGCATCGGGCTCCTTTCCTGGAGGAAGGGCGCACAAGAACATGAGCTCCAGTTGGTGGCTGTCATCTTCGGCGGCGAACTCGTGGTTCGAACCGATATAGTCTCTGACAAGTGCGAGCTTGTCGACCTGCACGTGAACGCCGATCTCTTCCCAACACTCCCTCTCGAGTGCCTCGATCAGCGTTTCCCCCTTGTACTGGCCGCCGCCTGGAAGCAAGTAGTACCGACCTTGTCGATCATGGTTGGCTGTGACCAGTAGGGACCCATCCCGCACGATAATCGCTTTCGCTGCTGTACGAACGCGCTGTTCCACGCTTCCTCCATGCCGCGCGAACACTACGGTGAACGTGCGCTTCGCCGGCGGCTGATTCTATCACCGGCCGTGCCAGGGCACCCTCGGCGGCAGGCCAATGCAACGGGCGGCCTGTTTCCAGTAGAATGCCCAAGCCACAGGAGGGAGAACATGACCGGATGGTTCGTGCTCGGCGCGCTAGTTGTGCTGTTCGTGTTGGTGGGGGGGATATACAACCGCCTGGTCCGCCTGCAGGTGCGCGGAGAGGCATCGTGGCGGGACATCGACACGCTACTTCGCAAGCGGGCGGATCTCATTCCCAACCTCGTGGAGACCGTCAAGGGATACGCCACGCACGAGCGGCAGCTCCTTACCAAGGTAGCCGAGGCGCGGTCGGCATCCCTTAAGGCACGCTCCCCTAAGCAACAAGGGCAGGCCGACGACATGCTCCAATCGACGCTGAAATCGTTGTTTGCGGTGGCGGAGAACTATCCTGACCTGAAGGCGAACACGAACTTCGTGTCCCTGCAGCGCTCGCTGGAAGAGATGGAGGGTGAGATCGCCCGCTCTCGGAGGTACTACAACGCGGTTGTCCGCGACCTTAACTCTGCGGTGCGCGTCTTTCCCCAGAACTTGGTCGCCCGCTTGTTCAAGATACAACCGCGGGAGTTCTACACGCTCCCGTCGGAGGACATGCGCGAGCCTCCACAGGTGAGTTTCTCGCAATGAAGAGAATACTACTACTGCTGCTGGTCGTGGCCTCGTTCTCCGCTTTCTCCGAGTCGATAACCGATTTTCGAGTTACGATGGTGATCCACGAGGAGGGCTACGTCACGGTTGTCGAGCACATCACTGTCCATTTCGACAGACTCAGACATGGGATCTTCCGCGAGATTCCTGTTCGTTACCGGTTGCCCACGGGAGAAAGGTATTCACTGCGGGTGCGGCTCGACAAGGTGCTGGCCGATGGGGGAGCTGTCCCCGTCAGGCGCTCCTCCGAGGACGGGTACCTCGTGCTACGGATCGGCGATCCTGATCGGGTGGTGCGCGGAGAGGTCGCCTACAGAATCGAATACCGGATCGAACGCGCGCTGCGACGGTATGGTGATGAGGTCGAGCTGTACTGGAACCCGATCGGCCACGAGTGGGAAATGCCCATAGAGAAGGCCTCGGTGAAGGTTCGGCTTCCGGAGGGAGTGGATCCGGAACAGGTAAGCAAGACCGGGTTCACAGGGGTGGTGGGAAGCCGCGCTCCGTTTGCGTTGGAATGGGAAGAAGGCGTACTTCGCGGAGCAGCCGAGGACCTGTGGCCAGGGGAGGGGATCACGATCGGTGTGCGACTGCCGGCGGAGGCAGTGGACCTTCCGGGCTCCTGGCAGGGCTTCCTGTGGTTTTTGGCCGACAACGCATACGCAGCGATTCCTCTGGTGACCTTGCTTGGGATGACGACGCTTTGGCTTTATCGGGGACGGAGTCCGGAGAAAGGGTCCATTTCTCCAGTGTTCACCCGCCCCAAGGGCTTGGGCCCGGCCGAGGCCGGTACACTGGTCGACGACCGTGTCGACACACGGGACATCACCGCGGGGATCGTGGATCTTGCGGTCAAGGGGCACCTAAACATCAGCGAGCTATGGGAGGACGCTCAGGGCAAGCAGCCCGAGGACTTCGAGCTCGAGCGACTCCAGAGCTCGCAGCCTCCCACCGCGTTCGAGCAGGGACTCCTCGATGCGCTGTTCCAAGGGGACGACAGGAAGAAGCTTTCAGAGCTTAAATACAAGCTCTACGACAAGCTCCCTGGTCTGTCGGCGCGCCTATACATGGACTTGACCGAACGCAAATACTACGATGGGAATCCCGACCGTGTGCGCAGTGGCTACCGCACCGCCGGCGTTGTCGCTGTGGCGGGAGGGGTTCTCGGTGGGTTCTTGGCCGCATCGCTCTACTTGGGTGGAGCGCTCGCGACTTCCGGGATAGTGGTGCTAGGATTCGCCCGGATCATGCCGCGCAAGACCCACCGGGGGATGGAAGTGCTCCGCCAAGTGCTGGGACTGGAGGAATACATCTCCCGGGCGGAGGTGGACCGCATGGAGTTTTCCGCCGCCGAACGCCACTTCGAGGAGCTATTGCCGTACGCAATCGCGTTCGATCTTACCGAGGTGTGGGCCAAGAAATTCGACGGATTGCTAAAGCAGCCTCCTCAGTGGTACGCAGGCCGATTTCCCACGTTTGCTCCTTACTGGCTGGGGTACCGCCTGGGCGCCCTGCAGAGGTCGACACACAGCGCGGCCACGACCGCGCCGCGGCAGGCGAGCGGCGGCTGGCGGGGTGGCTCCGCGTTCGGCGGAGGAGGGTTTTCCGGCGGTGGGATGGGTGGCGGCGGGGGCAGGAGCTGGTGATCTCCAAGGCACTGTACGTTCTGCTTGCTGCATCACTTCTTGTTCTTGCTTTGGTCGGCTCACCGGTGTTCTTCGCCTTGTTTGCGTTGTTTGTCCTGGTCAGTGCTTTCGGCTTGCGTGCGGCACTGCGCGTGAGGCGTCTGAACAAGCATCTGCGGGGACTGCACGACGAACTCCGTTCTGCCTTCACCCGACGGAGAAGGAGTGCGGAGGACCTGCTTGCTGCGCTGCGGGAGCAAGGCTACGTACCGGGAGCATATGAGCCGTTGGAGGAAGCCACGACTGCCGTTGCCCAGGCGGAGGATAGCGGGCTACGCGAACTCGCCGAAGCCAATGAGCAGCTAAAACAAGCTCTGCTATTGGCCTATCGTGGGCTCCCTCCCGAGCGGGTGGAAATGGTGCACCAAGCCCACCGGGCATTGGCCCAGGCGGAGGATGAGTTGGACCTCATTCGTAATCAGTACAACGACTATGCGTTTTTCTACAATCGGACACTCCGGGGGTTCTCCCTGCGGGTGGTGTCGGCATGGGTGAAAGAACAGCAGGTCGAGTTGTGCCTAGCCGAGGTGGAGGAACACACGTTCCTCTACCGTTACCGGATGCGGTAGGCGCCCATCAGACGGCCGACAGCGGAGCGCGCAGGGCGGTGTGGACTTCCTCCGCGTCATGCAGGAAGAACGGGAAGTCCCGCTGAGGCAATAGCCGCTGTTTGCAAGAGGGCTCGGGCAAGGCGAATGTGCCGGTGATCCATCCCCAGGGTGGGGGGTTCTCGTTCCACAGTGAACGCCACAGGGAGTCGGTTCCCGGCTCGTAGCTTGCACCTCCCGCTCCATGCAGGAACACATCGCACAGAAGGGCGCGCACGGCAAGCGTGAGCAGGAGCGCGCGTGGAAGCAGTGGCCAGCTGTTGCGATCGGCGGCGGTACGTCTCCCCTCATCCAGTGACCAGAAAGGGATCCCCCCTCTGCTCAAGGGGCGCACCCCTGCCTGGCGACAGGCGGCGTTGTAGCTTTCCGTAAACTGTGGTCCCGCGCTCAGCAACAGGTGGACGAACCTTCGGTAGCTCTCGGTCTGGGCAAGCTCTATCACGGAAATCTGCCGTACCCGCTCGCTGATTCCTCCCCAAGACCGGCGACCCTGCTCGATCCACGGGGACCAGGTGTGTTCACCGCTGGGGAACCTGTCCCACGCAGCGCACGCCCGGCGTAGAATGTCCTTGTTGTGCAGTGTGTGCAAGCGTTCCTCCAGCCGGGGCCATGCTTGGTTGAGCTGCGCCGGCCTTTCCATCGCTCCCAGCACTCGGCGGCTGGGGTTCTCCAGAAGGACCAGTTGGTGGTGCGTATAGCCCCGGCGCCTCATCGGGACACGGACTGCCACTTCGGCCGGCGCGTCGCTGTCCACCAGTATCCACAAGGGGACTACGTCGTCCGGCAAGCTATCCAGCAGCATCTCGCGCATGGCGATCCCCGGATGTACAGGCAGCGGTTGGTGTCCCGATGCCACCACGGGGGTGTCGACGGGGAGCCCCAACTCGCGGCGGGCGTTGTGGCGTAGCTGGGCACACTGGCCCCGCTCCAGGGCATGTGCGGCCCGGCGCGCCTGCTCCAGGAGTTCGGCGGAGCCCCAATCCCAGTGAACGGTACCGTGTTGCTTGGGGTAGGTCGGTCTCACTGTGGTACAAGTGTCACAGGATTCCATATCGCCAGTTCCTCGGGCGAGAAGACCGGTTCCCCGTACGTGGAGCCGATGCGCACTCCGTAGAACCGGGCGGTCGAAAGCAGGGTTTCCCGCACCCTTTCTTCGCGGCCGCTGAACTGCGTGCTGTAAGCGAGCACTGCCTTCACCTTGCGTTCACAAACATCGCTTATGTCCACCACCGCGGCCGGTTGGAACACCTTGCGCAAGTGGCTGGTGGCGAACTGAAGAAGCGCGGGAGGATAGTGTGGCTCTCCGGCCATGTCTGTCTTGGTCAGTTTGGCGTAGAACCGTGCGTGGCGTGCCACTGCTGCTGCAGCAACATGATCAGGGTGTTGGTCTAACCCCAATGGGGCGAATAGGAGGCGTGGCCTGTGCAGGCGGACGACCTCGGCCAATGCTTGTCTCAGTTCGATCGTGTCCATCAGATATCGATTGGGAAAGTCGAGGAGTATCCGCTCCTGAACGCCGAGCAGGTAGGCGGCTCGCTCTGCCTCTGCCAGCCGTCGTTCCCTGGTGCCGTGAGGCGTGGGTTCTCCATCCGTTATGTCAACAATGCCCACGCTAAGCCCCTGATCCGCCCAGAGGGCGATGGTTCCGCCCAGCCCGATCTCCGCATCATCTGGATGCGCCGCTATGACTAGCACGTCCATGTGAGCGCCTCCGCTGCGACGGAAAGGTACTGGGCCAGTCTCTCGCGAGCCTTCCTGGCGCCGACACCCTTCTCATAGTCGTGGTATATGAGGGGAACCGCGACTTCCTCCATGGCCAGGCCGCAGTGGGCTGCCTTGATCCACAGCTCCACCGGCAAGGCGTATCCTGGATCTTGGAGTTCCAGCCGTGTTAAGGCCTGGACGCGGTAGGCACGGAATCCGCAGAAGGCGTCTGTGATGGGGTATCCGGTGAGCGTCCTGAGCATATCCGTGATCACCTTGTTCACCCAGCGTCGATCCTCCGGCGGATTCCCGTGTGCGAGCGTTGCATCAAGATAGCGTGAGCCAGAGACGATATCTACCTCTGGGCGCAAACGTCCCGCGAATCGCTCGATGTATGCAGGTTCGTGTTGCCAATCGGCATCCATGGTGATGCACCATTGAATATCTCGTTCCAGAGCCCAGCGGAAAGCGGTCTGCAGGGCGGCACCGTAGCCGCGGTTAACCTCATGGCGTACAGTTTCCACGGGTTTCTTCCGTATGATCTGCTCTGTCCCGTCTGTAGATCCGTCGTCCACCACAAGGATCGGTCCCTGGATGTGCTTCTGCGCGGCGTCCAACACGGCTCCCACGCGTGGCCCTTCGTTATGTACCGGGATTGCTAACACCATGCTCGTACTCATCCCCCAAGGATAGCGCACAGCAGGGCGGCTCGCTGCGCCCGAAGCTACGTGGGGAGCACGCAGGCTGTTGGCAGCCGAGGTCACGCGCCTCGACGTCTTAGGAACGCCGGCACATCCTTGTCGTCATGCCGGCGGGGGCCTGTATCTCCCGGCCGTGGTGGCGGCGGTTTCGGCCTTGTCTGGAGCGGATCCTCGTCTATCACCGGTTGAGCGAAGTCCGCTGCGATGACAGTGACATGCACCTGTCCAGCCAATTCGGGGCGCAAGACGGTCCCGAATGTAAGGTCGGTCTCATCCCCGATAGCTTTGCGGATAGTTTCGGCAACCTGGGTCACCTCGGTCAACGTGAGATCGTCCCCTCCGCTTACGTTCAACAGAACCTTCCGCGCTCCCTTGATTGCTCCGCCCTCGAGCAATGGATTGGCTGCAGCCTCCTTGGCGGCCCTGATGGCCCGGCCTTCTCCTTGGGCCGTGCCCGTTCCCATCATCGCTGTTCCCGCCTGCCGCAATACTGCGGCCACATCGGCAAAGTCGAGGTTGACCACGCCGGGGACGGTTATCAGATCACTTATTCCTTGCACTCCCGTAAGCAACACGTCGTCCGCCAGCTCGAACGCCTTGGGCAGCGCCATGTTGGGGTTCATCTCCAGCAAGCGGTCGTTCTTGATCACGATGAGCACGTCTGCTTCTCTGCGCAACCGTTCCAACCCTTCCTGAGCTTTCTGGGCCCGGATAGGGCCTTCGAACGAGAATGGCAAAGTGACCACCCC
>PXEP01000150.1 GCA_003566155.1 Candidatus Acetothermia bacterium
CAGCATGAACAGAAGGTCATGGGGCCTCACGTCATCGCCCTGCGCCCGAGAGGTCTCGTAGAGCGCGCGCTCCCATCGTGGCCAGAACCGATCGCGCCACTGGGCGAAATACGCTCGGAGCTCGTCCACCGTGAGGCCCTCGTAGGCCAGCTTGGCCTCGGCGTAGCCGGCGTAGCCCTGCCCGTGCGCAAGGTTGTTACACAGGTTGACGAGTTCGCGACAGGCTTCCTCTGCCATGGAGCTTCCTCGGGCGAGCTCCTCAAGCGCTCGGCGCCGCGCGGTACGGTCGGCATCTTTGCCGAGCACGTGCATGATGCGTCCACGGTCCACAGCGCTTGCCTTCTTGCGAACAGCATCTTTGGCCCGGAGGAGTTTGGGGCTGTTCTCGATCGAGGAAAACGTGACCTCCCGCTCGAGTAGCTCGGCCTTTCTTTCCAACCGACGATCGCCATGCGTGCCGGCGACCTCCCGGCAGGCGTGTGCACTCGCAGGAAGCGAGGGCTCGCCGAGCAAGCCCTTGATCTCGCCCCGCAGTTCAGCAATCTCGGAACCGGCTTTCTCGTCGCCTCGGTCCTGCCGGTACTCCAACAGGGACAAGGTGTTGCTGAGCTCGTAGAGATCACGGTCCGCCTCTTCGACCTTCCAGCAAGGGCAATCACCGCTCATCGTCACTTCCGGCTCCTTCTCCGATGGGTTTTCTCGCTCACATGTTGCTGCAGCAGCCCATGTACCATACCCCAGATTCCTTTGGTCTTCCCTTTGCGCGAAGGCCAACCGCTCGATGATGCCCAGCGCAGTGTCCTCAGCGCTTGTCGACCACGGTGCTGTAGGCGACGACCCTATACGCAATCTCTAACTTCCGATTTCGCCGCGCTGCTTGGTCGCCGAAGTAGAAGGCCAGGAGCCGATTCGCCTCTTCGACGGAGGGGGGGAGGAGCTCCAGCACGTACATGATGGGCAAGACAAATCCCCACACCGGCAGGGAATAGAGCAGAGCTTGGACCCCCAGTCCGGTCATGTACGAAAGCGGATGCACAGGGGCCGCGACGAACACCTCCTGCAGCCGGTACACCTTGTAGTGAATGATTTTCTGGGGCAGCCAGGTAATGCCGCCGCTTGCCCCCAATGAGACCAGCCACCCGACGAACACGTGTTTTCCGAGATCCATGCCTCCAACTAACCAGAAGAGAAAGAGCAGCATTATAGGAAGCAGCGAGTGCGGAAGGTGCCAATGAAGGTCCAGCGGGGGAAAGCGCGTGAGCGCCCACACCTGAGCAAGCGCCTTCACTTTGCCCCTCCCAGGGCGGTGAGGTAGTAATCCTCCAGGGTGAGCGGCGCTACAGAGAAAGCCTGATTCTCTCCCATGAGGAGTTCCACAATAGCGGGCATCGCCTCTTCCTTGCGCACGTAGAGCACATGCCTACCGGCAAGCTCCTCCAGCTCTCCATAGCCCCGCAACGCGGTGATGGTTTCGTCGTCGAGCTGGTTCTCGAGCAGCACTTTATTGGCGTACGGCAGGGTGGCGACAAGCCTGCGCGGGGATGCGTCGGCGAGTACCCGCCCCCCGTCCAGGATGACTGCGCGGTCGGCCAGAACCTCGGCCTCCTCCATCGTAGTGGGTGGTGAGAAGCACTGTGGACCGTTCTCGCAGCTGACCCAACCCCTGCCACATCTCACGCCGGGCGACCGGATCCAGTCCGGTGGTGGGCTCATCGAGGAACAGGAGCGGGGCTTGCGTAACCATAACCATGGCGATGAGAACCCGTTGTCGCAGGCCGCCGGAAAGCTCCCGCGAGACAGTGTCCTTCTTCTCCCACATGCCCAGCGTGCGCAGCGCTTCCTCGGCCCGACGCCTTGCCTCGTCTCTCCTCACCCCACGTGCCCGGGCATAGTAGACAGCATGGTGCCATGCGCTGCGGTCGAGATCAGGGTGGGCCTCCTGCGGGACCACGGCGATCATGCTTCTGGCCTTCTGCGGATGGCGGACGATATCTGTGCCGAATAGTTGGATCTCGCCGGCTGTGGGAAGGAGCTGTGTGGCGCAGATACGGACCAAGGTGGTCTTACCTGCCCCGTTCGGTCCAGCCAGGCACACCACCATCCCACTTTCCACACAGAGGTCCACACCCTGCAGCGCCTGGACGCCGCCCTTATAGCTCTTGCGCACGCCCTGCGCATCAAGCGCGACGTCTTGTGCTTGTTCTTGAGCCCTATCGCCCATCCACATGTCGGTCTCCGCCACCTTCAGCCACGGGCTACCACGGGATCTGGTCCGCTCGAAGTACCCTCGCATGCACCGTAGCACACCGATGTGATCTTGGCCCAAGGCGCCTGCCGTCCTATCTGTCCCCTGTGTTCGAGCGGAAGCTCCCCCAGTTATTGTGAAGGGGCCTATGGGGCCCTCGACGGAGTAGTTATTCCATCCGATATGGAGCAAATACCCTTCGTCAACTATCTTCCCGTGCTGATCGCTCGTGGTCCGCGATCCTCGCATCTGTTGGAGAAGGGCTCAGCGAAGGCGAGACACGAGACCTATTCCGCAAAAAATGTGCTCCCTGTTCATATCTCCCAGTGACTTAACAAGTGAATTGCTGTGAGCACGACCTGAAGTCGCTCTTTGGGTAACTAGATTCGATAATTCTCTCGTAAGCTCTCTCTTGTACAGAGTTCTCACCACATGCGTCGGCAAGTCGTTGGGCCATAAGAATGTGGTTGTTGATCACAGGTTGGTTGAAGTATCTGTTCAGCTGCTGCAGCGACAAGCGATGCACCCTAAGGAATGTGGATACAACGCTCATCCCTCGGCTCTCGTGCTGTCCTCGGGAGCGGGTTTTCCCTCGTGGACGAGCTGCTTCTCGAACAGGGCGCGGTAGGCCGGGCAGCGCGCAAGGAGTTCCCCATGCGTCCCCTCACAGACGACGGATCCCCCCTCCAAGAGGTAGATCCGCTCCGCCATGTGGATCGTGGAAAGGCGGTGCGCCACCACGATCAACGTCGCCCCAAGGTCCCGCAGTCGTTCGTAGATCTGCGCCTCGATCTTGGAGTCCACCCCGGAGGTCGCCTCGTCGAGGATGAGGATCTTTGGGTGCCGGATCACCGCCCGGGCCAGAGCGATCCGCTGCCTCTCTCCATCGGAGCGCGTGGCCGCCCGCTCCCCAACGACGGTGTCGTACCCTTTCGGGAGGGCCGCGATGAACTCGTGGATCCCCGCGACCTTTGCCGCCTCAACGATCTCTTCCTCGGTGTACTTTCCACCGAGGGCGATGTTGTCCCGAACCGTCACGTTGAACAGGAATGCCTCCGACGAGGAGAACGCGATCCCCTCGCGTAGCTCCCGCGTCCCGTACTCCTGGAGCGGTCGATCGTCGATCCGGATCTCCCCTTGTGTCGGCTGGTTGAACCCAAGAAGCAATGAGACGAGCGTCGACTTCCCCGAACCGCTCTCGCCGGCGATCGCAGTCATCTTCCCGGCCGCGAGATCCAGCGTCACGCCAGACACCACTTCCTTTGTGTCATACCTTGCACTGACGTTGTGAAGGGCGATCCCCGGTGAGCCCGAGAGGGGGAGACCTCGCCTTTCATCCTCCGAAGGAAGGGCGAGGAGGCTCAACAGCCGCCTCCCCACCGGGATGATCTGTTGCTTCGAGTTGTTCCATTCTACCAGTCCCTGAAGCGGGCCGTACAGGTTCCCCACGTACCAGAAGAAGGCGATGACGCTGCCCACCGACGTCCAGCCTCTGAGGGCAAAGCCGGCTCCCACGATAAGGAGAACGATGGCCAGCACCTCGGCACCCCGTGACAGCGTGGCCTTGGTGAGCTGCCCGTACACCACCGTTCGACGGACCGAGTTGAACCAACGGTTCACGTCCTGCTCAAACAGCCGCGTGAAGAACGAACTGCGGTCGAACGCCTTGATGATCCTCAATCCGTCTATCTTCTCTCGCAGGGATTCTACCGCTGTTTCCCATCCCTCCCGCTCTGCGTCCCACGCCATCCGGTGTCGCCAGTTCAGCCAACGGGTACAGACGAAGGAGACGGGAAGAATCCCGACAGTGAGCAGGGCGAGCCGCCACTCGAGCACAAACAGGACAGTGGCGGTTACGCTCGCTTGCACAAAGTTGATCACCAGCATCGGATACAGGACCACAATGCCCTTTCCCAAGTACTGGGAGTGGTCGAGGATTCTGGACTGGTACTCCCCTGTCGTGCGTTTCTTGATCTCTGCGAGGGGAACCGTCTGAAGGTGGCTGTAGAGCTCCGTCATGAAACTCTGGGCGGCGCGGTTGTAGCTCACTTCGAAGTAGTAGCGTAAGCCGGTCTCGAGGATCTTCGCCGCGATGACCACCAGTAGCAACCCCACGGCGAGCTGTAGCTGGAAGGTACCCACCCCAAGGCCGTCCACAAGACGCTGAATCAGAAGCGGACTGAGCGCCCCAAGTCCGATGCCCGCGAAGCTGAGAACGCTGAGGGCAAGGAGCATCCTCCACTGCCTGGCGGCCCGGGTGCGGATGAACCGAACCACGTCGGCGTCGCGAATAGCCCTTCCGCTCTGGTCCGGAACCGATCTATCCGCGGCTTGTCTCTCCGCCATCGTTTGTGGTCATCCTCTTGCTCATCTAGCTCTCCAACCCGATCCGATGCTGCGCGATCACATAGGCCTTGATTAAGCTCTCCAACGCGACATCAAAGAAGGGCTTTGGGCACCTGCCCTCACCGCCGGGCATCATCGCGCGGCAACCTCCATAGCATATCGGCCCGTACTTGCAAGTCACCGCGCAACGTGGCTCATAGCCTACGGCTTCATACCCCTCCTCACTTAGCTCGGCGCGTCCTTGGGCATTGAGTCGGCCTGTGGAACGCCAGTAGAGCAGAGCGGGGCACTTGTAGAGGCGGAGTTGCTCGTCGACAACGACACTGTTTGCTGCGGTGAACATGCAAGGTCCGACCTCAAAAGCCTTCGCGACAGGGAACCCCATTGATGCGGCTGTGACGAAAAGCTCACTGACCTCAGAAGCTATGCGGATAACGTCACGTGTGTTGCTCACCCCAGCACAGATTTGCTGTTGGGTAGGCTCGACCCCATGAAAACCAATCGCTGCTAAGGTCTGCTGCATGCCCAAGTGGGATAGATCCTTCAAAAGATCTCGAACACCCGGGAGCGTTTCAGGTTGGATGTTGACGCGAAGGCCTAGCCGACCAGGAGATTGCCGAAGAAGTGCAGACACGTTTTCTAGTATGACTTCGTAGGAGCCAGTGCCGTCGAAGTACGGTCGGCATCGGTCATGGATCTCTCGGTTTCCGTCAACCGTAACCTGCACGAACTCAACGTAGGGTTCAAGTTCCTTCCAGACGGATGGAGAAAGTAACGACCCATTGGTTATTAGGGTAATGCGGGAGCGGCAGCCGTTCTTCTCCAAGCTCTTGAGATCGTGGCAGGCCCGCAGTACCATTTCAAGGTCGAGCAACGGTTCTCCACCGAACAAGGCTATCGACAGGTTCCTGACGCCCAACTCCTCAACACGTTTTGTAATAAAAGCAAACAGCTGATGCCACCGCCTTTGTGTGAGATCGGAAGGCGCGCTCCCTTTCCGGAAGTCTTGGTAGCAATATCCACACGCGAAATTGCACCGGGAGGTGAAACTTATGAATGCGCCCATCTGTGAGGTGTCAAACTTCATAGTGTTGAGGATATATCGAGCGAAGAACCGCTCATCCTCATCAGCTGACACGATTATTCGGTTCTTTCGTAGAAGCTCCAATTCTGCCTTCGTGGCCGACAGAGAATCAACCTTGCATGTGCTTGCGGACTCACCAAGCGAGAACGTGCGCAGAATCTCCCACAGATCGCTTCTGACAAGCAAAAGGCCTCGGGTCGCCGTATGGTATATTATCCCGTTGGCCCGATTGAGCGGTACCATCACTGCGTGACCCGAGACCTTCCGCATTCCGCGCTGCTCAGCTTTCACCTTTCACCAGCCTCATCCTTCACTTTAGCGTTCCGCCTCCCAGGGCCCTAGGTCAAGTCTCTGATCTTGATACAGAACCCGGCGCAATAGACCCAGCAAGCTGGACCGTTCTCTGGGGAGTTACCTGCCTCCAGGACCACTACCCCATCCTCTTTCCTGGCCATCTTCTTCGCCTCCTTCCATCCCGCAGTGCTCCACGGGGGTGTCCCTATCCTGCGTTGGGGGGTGTGGGTGAGCCAAACAACGAGAGGAACGGCAACAGTTCGTCTTGGCGTACGGCGGCGTTCTCCGAGGCGAATGCGGAGGGCGAACTGCGGTCTGGAACGAGGGTTCTTCCCAGGGGAGGACGTTTGTCACCCGAGCTGGCGCAGGCGCTCGACGTCCAAAAGCGAGACCCATGGCCATACAGCTTCGATCAACCCCTTGGCACGAAGCGGCTGCAGCTCCTTGCAGGTCGCCTGCCGGCTGGCGCCGATCATCTCCGCCAAGTCCCGAAGCGCTAGCGGAAGGTTGATCCGCACCCGCGCATCCTCCTGTACCCCGCGCTCCTTCGCCAGTTCCAGGAGCACCCGCACCAGGCGCTGCTGGATGCTTCCGTAGGCGAGGTCCACCAGCCTCGTTGCCAGACGATGCTGTGCCTCTTCAAGTCGCTGGTGGACCTCGATGAGCACCGCCGGGTACCGGGGGACAAGGTCCAGGACGTGCTCGCGGGCGACGAACCCCACAACGCAGCGGGAGGCGGCGGTCACCGAAAAACTGTGAGAGCCGGACAGCGACGTCGTGAGGAGCTC
Organism: Candidatus Acetothermia bacterium; assembly: GCA_003566155.1. Taxonomy (GTDB): domain Bacteria; phylum Bipolaricaulota; class Bipolaricaulia; order Bipolaricaulales; family Bipolaricaulaceae; genus T3SED10-47. Next base: position 6,758 of record PXEP01000150.1, read on the forward strand.
GCCGGCACCACAGAAGTGCAGGAGCAGCCTCTTGCCGTCCTCGGCGCTCACGGTGAGCCGGGCGCGCCCGTGGCAGAGGAAGGCCCACCCCGTGGAGGGAACCCCCTCGTGGAGGATCGTCTCTCCCCTTTGAAACGGGACCCGAAGGACGACCACGGCGGCGACTGGGAGGACTTCGGGGCCCGCAGTCGCCAGGACACACAAGACGCGGGAGGGACAGGAGGCACACCTGAGGGACTTCGCGCTCGGTCCGGTCATCCTGCGTCGTCACCTCCTGCGGCCGGCCGTCTTTTTGCACCTCTCTCAGAGGTAGTCTAGTGGGCGGCCCCCTGCGACGGCAAATTCCAAGAGCGTGCGGAGTGCGTCCAGCACAGCATCCTTCCCCGCGAGTTCCTCCCACACAGCCAACAGCCATGGCCCCTTACCCCTGGCGATCGCGTCTCGCGCCGGTGAGCCGCCGGCGAGCACCAACGGGGTAGTCACGGCCTCCTCTCCTCCCTGGAGAAACCACGCCCGGTACTCCTCCATGCGGGCACCAGAAGGTGCCTTGTCACCCAAGAGCTCCCTGCTTACCACGGTTTCCAGATAATGAGCGACTGCCTCGTCGAGGAAGCGTGACGGAACCCGCTCCCCGCTCGGGATGCTCCAAAGGTGCGCAATCTCATGAGCTAGAGGACCCAGCACGCGTGCATACGCATGGTGGGTCGCCTCTTTCTTCCCCATCTGAAAGTTCGAGCGCTCTACAAGAAGGTGTGTTTCCGTAGCTTGTCCGCCGTATCCATCCGGTACGGCGATCACGTTCAACGAGCATGGCACCTTCCCCAGCCGTGAGCCAAGCACACGGTAGGCGTCTGCGCCAGCCTGTAGACAGAGCGCGGCCCCCTGTTGGTCGCCGGCAAAGTGGTAGACCGTAACCCCTGGCCAATCCTCACTTTTGGCCTGTACGTAGTCGCCAATTGCCACATCGAGCCGCCAGTCCGGGCGGTGGCTCTCCCAGCGGTGCACCACACTCCCTTCGACCCGCTCATGTTGCCCTTTGCCTGCAGTGACCACTACGAGATCGCGTTCGGTGGTCGCGCGTAGTGTGAAGGTGAACCGTTCGTCGGGGATCCGGCGAAACAACTCAAGTGACGGATACCCGGGTAGCGGGACAAACAGTACCTCGTCACGCCGGAGGAGCGTAAATCGAGGATCGATCCGATCATGAGCATAGGGGAAGACCTCCCGGTAACCACAGACCGGCCCGCTGTAGTCAACTTCAAGCACGCCCTGCTGATCTGGCTCCAGGGCCATGGAGAGGGAGATCTCTACGACCAGCACCTGCCATCGGGGGAGGCCGTCCACTTTGGCCACCCTCTCCGTCCATTCAATACGCTGCCCGTTCCACCGCACCTCGTGGATTTCGAGGAGCCGGTACAGGAGGAAGGGAATCGTGGTCGCTGCAGATGGTCCACGATTGGCCAGGCGGAGCCGGCATCGGGCGCGCAACGTGCCTCCGTACAGTGCATCCTCGCGGCCGACCTCCTCGGGATAGAGGTCAAGGTGCAGGTCATAATGCAGGGGCCAGGGCACGTTCATTTCGCCCCCCTCCTCCCAGCGGTCGTGCTGGTGGCGGGCCCAACGTGCAGCTTCAGAATACCTTCTTCTCCCATCGGGAGTTCGGCCACGGGCTCTCCCGTGCCGCGAATATAGTGGGCACCGCCGTTGGCCCCGCCGGCCTTGGTCTGTATCGAGTTGATGATGAACGTGTCCTTTCTGACCGAGCGAATGCGCTCCAGGTACTCCTGCTTTGCAGACGTCTCCCACTTGGCGACGGAATAATCGATGCACAGGGCTAACCCAACGATCATGGGCAACGACCCCCGTATATGAGTCCCACTACCCACCTTCACTGTAGCAGCGCAGGTGGATAACCACCAACGGCAGTTCTGGCTACAAGCAGGGTGAGGCTCGCGGTCGTTTAACGGTATGCCGTCACATTTCCAAGCTCCCGAGGCATTCGGGCGGCAGTCAGGCCGGAGGCTTGGCACACTTGATAACGTACGTCGGCGGGACGCTCAGGTAGCCGTCATCGTGCACTTGCTTGCGTACCTGGGCTACGCTGGAGCGGAGTGACGCTTTGAGCTCAGGCCACGGAAGCTCCTCTATGGTCGCCAGCATGAGCTCCTCCCATTCTCGCATGGCCGGTTCGTAGTCCTCGCTCTTCTTGATCGGGAAGCGCTTCTGTCCGGTGATTGCGAACCCGATAGTCTCCAAAGCCAAAGCCACCTCTTGCGGGCGCGGTTCGGTGGACCACATCTCGCCCTTCAGCGCCCACAGGGCTTTGGCCAGGTTCCATCGCCGCCACTGGCCCATGTGCTCCTGCTCGCGTTCCACGGGGAGCTCTGAGGTGATGATGAGCTGGCCGCCCGGCTTCAGCACGCGGTGGAACTCCCGCAGGGCCGCTAGCAAGCGCAAGGGCGGATCGTTGAGGAAGACGATGGTGTCGTCGCAGTTGACGATGTCCACCGACCTGTCCGCAAGGAAGTCCAGCGCGAAGATGTCGCCCTCCCTGATCTCCACCAGTTCCGAGAGGCTGCCCAGCCGCTCGGTGAGACCGGCCACGATGTGGGCGGGTTGGTCGATGTCAACGGAGATGATCGTTCCTCCGCCACCGGCCGCCTGCAGGCGTCGCGCCCAGGCCTCGGTCGCTCCACCTGCGCCGGTGGCGGCGTCGAGAATCACCTTCCCTCGCAGGTCCAGCCCAGCGAAAATGTAGTCGCGAAGTTCACTCATGCGGGCACCTCCTCGCGCGATCGCTCCCCGGCGTGGGGAGAACCGCCAGATCCAGATCGCTCGCAGCGCGAGCACGGCCCTCCGCAGCGGAACCGAACAGGTACACGGCTTCCACCCGTGGATAGCGCCGGAATACTTCCTCCAGCTTGCCTTCGTCAATCATCGCAAGA
>PXEP01000046.1 GCA_003566155.1 Candidatus Acetothermia bacterium
CACCTGGGACAACCAAATCGGTTGGCCCTACGGGACACCCCGGATCAGCCATCGCCGCACTCCCAACGATCAACAGCCCCATCCCTACCCACAGCAGGCTCCTCACAGGCAACACCTCCGTGCGGAAAGCCTACCCCCTCGGGTGCCGTGGGGCCACTCAGGGTCGAACGACAACTCCCGGAGACGCTCTCAACCACCATCTCTTCGTTCGCACGGCGGCGTGCTCGACCTCGGTTATCGTGCACCGCCTCGCTCCGTTGCCCTCCACCGACAGCAAAACGAAAGGCGGCACCAGAAACACTTCCCTATGAGCGCCCTTGGGCAACTGGTGGGCGGGTCGCAAGGTTGGCTGTGCACCACATCGAGTGCCGTGGCCGTATCATGCACACCGGAAACCCGGTCGGTCCAGTTCACCTTTGACGCACACACCGAACACGTCCTACACTGCGCTGGCCGCCAGTGAAGGAGGACGGGATGACGGACCCTCAGCCTGAACGAGATGAGCGCGCTTACGTCGACGAGAAAGTCGAGGAAAAGCGCGACGAGAAGAGCGAAGACGAAAAAGATGAGAAGTCCTGGGAGGAAAAATGGGGGCGTGACATGTTGAGCACGGCCACATTCGCAGGGGTCCTTATATGGATCGGGGTTGTACTGCTGGGGCGGAATCTCGGCTGGGCGGACCAGTTTGCCTGGTGGAAGACATGGGCCGTCATAATATCAGGCGTAGGTGCTATCCTCCTTCTGGAGGCATTCGCGCGTGCGGTGTCCTCGGGTCGCAGGCGGGCGGTCGGCGGCAACGTGATCCTCGGATTGGTATTCGTGGGCGTTGGGCTGCAGGCGATGCTCGACGTTACCCTGGTCTGGCCGATCCTGCTCATCGGCGCCGGGGTGATTATCTTCCTCCAGGGAGCGGTCCGGCGTCGCGGACGCTCCTTCTAAGTGCGCTTAGTCGATCACGCCTCACAGCCTCCCTAGGTTGAGGGAGGACAGTTCCGTCCACGCATAGTATAGCGGTGTCCACCAGCGTGTCCGCCCGATACAGCGGAAGTACGGCCTCCGCAATGCCAGTATAAGGTCGCCGATTTCGTAGCGCGGGAGGATCGGGGTGGACACCACCAGGCTCCCCAGCTCCATCGGCCGCATCTCGTGCAGTAGCTTGATTCCGCGGCGCGTACGTACCTCAAACAGGAAGAGATCGTAATTAGGTATCCATGCCCGCCTGTCATCCATCTGTTGGCCGAACATGCCTTCGGTCGCCCCATAGATCTCCCGGATCGCCACCTGCTTTCCGTACATGGCGTTGAGCGCCGGCGCAAGCCGGGTGTTAATCCCCGGCACGCTGCCCAGGGTCATGAGGCGTACGCGCCACAGATCCCTCGGGTACACGCGGTGTACGCGCCGCAGATAGCGGCCGAACGCAAGCGCCGTGGGGGCCACACCGCCCACCAAAGTCACGTTGTCGTCCTTGCAGCGGCGGTAGGCGAGCTCAAACCGAGCTTCCCAGTCCTTAAGGGTCTTACCGCCACCCAGCCCATCGATTTCGTCCTGCTCCGGAAGTGACCGAATCGGCGTTGAGGCCGACACGTGTTTCACATAGATGCCCGAGCTGTATCCGTAGTCCAGCGTCCGCTCTCCCACCTGAATGTTCCCGACGACCGAGGGGAAGTTCAGGTTCAAGTTGACGCCGCCCAGGATGTCCATCTCCTGGGTCGTCATGATGTACTGCATGACGGCTCGCGCAGCGCTCACCCGCAGCTTGAGGTCCGTAGGCGTCATGGGGATAAACTTCGGCTCCTCCGCCGTGGTCCCGCGTGTAATCGCCCAGCCGATCGGCTCCTCATCCAGTAGGAGGCTCTCCTCTCCCGCCATGACCCGCCGTACGGTGGGAAGAAGCGTGGGGTAGTCGATTATCGGGAAGGCGTCGCGGTACTCCCCGAGGGTAGCTATATCATCGGCGCCGTGTTCCTTCCCGTAGTCCGTGCGCGCATACCTCTCAAGCAACTTCTCTAGCACGCCATCCTGGGCATTGGCCGGGTGCTCAGCCGCCTCACGACATGAAGCGAGCACCTGCTGCGCGTGTGTTTGGAGTTGGCTCAGATCAGACATGAGGCGAGCATAGCGTGCTTACGCAAGGCCGAGCAATACGTGCGGCGCCGCGGGCGAGGCACCGTTCGGCGGTACGGACTCACCTGCATGGCTAGGCGTCGGATTCACCCAACTGCTCGTCCCATTGCCGGTTGGCGGCAGCCATGTACTCCTCGTCGCTAATCAGCTCCATGTGTAGCCCCTGCACGGTCTCTTGAGACACCTGGCCGGTCACAACCATCTCCCGTCCGGCCGTGCCCAGCGCGGCACGGAACGCAGCGATCCTGGAGGCGAGCTCGGGATGCTCCTCCTCTGTCACCGAGAGCGCCTCTCCACAGTTTCGATAGAGCTCAAAGACGACGAGCCCAGGGTTCGCCTTCTTCACCACTTCGTAGAACGCTTGCAGCACCAAGAAGTTGTGTTCGCCGGGAAAGCCCGAGTTGGCGATGAAAAACTGCCTCGGGAACCGCCTCGTCCTGCCCTCGTGGTAAAACGACCCGTCCTCGTTTCTTCGAATGTGCGGCGTTGCCAGCGGCAGAAAGCGATCGGTGAAGTTCTTCAAGAGCCCCGTCATGTACATGTTGTATACAGGAGTGGCCAATCCTACGAATTCCGAATCCAGGTACAGATCCATCAGCTCGGCCATGTCATCGGTGAGCACGCACTGCCCAGGGGTCACCCCCCAACAATGGAAGCAGCCAAGGCACTGCTTGATGTCCTTTTCTACCAGGAACACCTCCTGCGTCTTGGCCCCTCCCTCTCTCGCTCCTTCAAGCAGCGGTTCGACGATCAGGTGGCTGTTGCTCTTCCGACCACGCGGGCTTCCATTAAACACAGTTACGTTCATCGATGTCCTACCTCCCTTTCGGCTTCGCCCATGATACCCGCACATGCCAGCAAGGTACGGCACCGGCTAACGGGCGTGGCCCGGGAGACGCCCGGCATGGCTATCCTGACACGGATCAAAGGGACTGGTGAGACGCTTGGGGGCTTGATAGACGTAGGGAACCCGCGGGTGCTAGACTGAGCGGACGTCTTGCGGGCGTATGATGCGGAGGTGGGAGACGGCATGACGGATAAGGGACCATTTCGGCGGCTACGCTTGTATAACCTGGTAATGGGGCTGTTTCACCTGGGACAAGGGGTGGCGATCACCCTACTCTCGAACGACTTTGCCTTACCGGTGACCGCAAGCTTCCTGCAAGGCCCCCCGGGGACCCCGTCTGCGGCACCGGAAACCCTGTTTGAGATACCGCTTGGCTATGCAGTAGCGGCGTTCGTGTTTCTCTCGGCGCTGGCACACTTCACGGTCGCCTTCCCCGGCATATACAGATGGTATGTAGACAACCTTAGACACAGCCGCAACTACGCCCGGTGGATCGAGTACTCGCTGAGCTCTTCGCTCATGGTGGTGTTGATTGCGCTCCTGCCAGGCATCCTCGATCTGGCCGCCTTGCTGGCACTCTTTGGGGTGAACGCGTCGATGATCCTGTTTGGCCTCCTCATGGAGCACTACGAACAGCCGGGCGGGCCGAACTGGCTACCGTTCGTCTTCGGCTGCCTGGCGGGGATCGTGCCCTGGGTTGCCATCGCCTTCTACATCTGGAGCCCAGGCTCAGAGGTGAGCCCACCGGCTTTCGTGTACTGGATCTTCGGGACAATGTTTCTCTTCTTCAACAGCTTCGCCATCAACATGGTGCTCCAGTACAAGCGCGTCGGGCCGTGGCGGGACTACCTGTTTGGTGAGGCCGCTTATGTGCTCCTCAGCCTGAGCGCCAAATCTCTCCTGGCTTGGCTCGTGTTCGCCAACACACTCATGCCGGCGTAGCCAGGAGCTTGTTCCAAAGAGCGGCGATGCGCGGAGGCCGATGCCGCTGCTTTGGCCTCTGCCCACCGCCGCAGCCCTGGCCACACTCGCCGTGGCGGCCGCTGTGTGGGCTTTCAACAGCAAGGAACTGGAAAGAGATCAGTCTGCCCCGCTACGGGGCTCCGCTTCCAGCGCAAGAAGCTGCCTGCGCTAGGGCAGCGGATTTGGCCTCCCTTTCGGGCATCCGGTCTCGCTTGGTTGTCCATACGAGTGAAGAGCTCCGACGGCGGCGGATCGGTAGAATGGCCAGGGGACACCAGGGCGCGATGCGTCGTCGTAGGAGGCAGGAATGAAGGCAGGGAAAGTCATATTGCTTGTGTTCGGGGTACTGGTGCTTCTGGTCGCGGCAGGGCTACTGCTCGGCGGAGGAGCGTCTATGGTACTCGACCGCCACTTCACGGATGCCGACGGGTATCTTGCGACAGAAGCCATCCAAATCGAGACGGAGAACTATGCGGTTCTCAGCGAGACAGCGCGCCTCCATCGCCACATGCTTTGGGAGCGCTGGCCGGCGACGTTCCGCGTCCAGGCAGTCCCCCATCGCGACGGCGCTGCCGTGTTCCTCGGGATCGCCTCGACCGAGCGCGTTGCAGAGTACCTCGCTGGGGTCCCGCACGCCATCGTGGAGGAGTTCTCCATCCGGCCCAACCGCATCACCTTCCGTAGAGCGCCAGGTACGGACGAGCCGACCTCCCCGGTGGTCCAGCGGTTCTGGGCTGCGGCGGTGAGCGGGCCCGGAGAGCAGACGCTTGAGTGGGAAGTGGTCCCTGGAGACTGGGTGCTCGTCCTCATGAACGCCGACGGTTCCTCGGGAGTCCACGCCTCGGTCTCTCTCGGACTGCGGCTTCCCTGGCTGGGCCGGGTGGGGCTCGGGCTTGTGGTTGGCGGGGCGCTGGTCTTGTTGATCGGAGTAGCATCCGTGTTGTTCGCCGTTCGGGGACCGGCGCCGTTGGATTCGGCACCGCCGGAGTCCCCGGACAGCTATCCGGTCCGCCTCACGGGGGAACGCACCGAGCCGCTGTCGTCGGCGCTGTGGCTGCTCAAGTGGCTTCTGCTCCTCCCACACTACATCGTGCTGGGCGTCTTGTGGGCCGGGCTCTGCGTGTCGTGGTTGTGCACGCTCGTCTCGATCGTGATCACCGGGCGGTACCCACGAGTACTGTTTGACTACAACGTAGGGGTGCTCCGCTGGACCTGGCGCGTCGGATTCTACAGTTATCAAGCGTTGGGCACAGATCGCTACCCCCCGTTCAGCTTACGTGCGGGCGGCTACCCGGCGGACCTAGAGATCGTCTACCCCCAACGGCTCTCCCGCGGGCTTGCGCTGGTGAAGTGGTGGCTTCTCGCCCTGCCTCAGCTTGTGCTCGTCGGACTATTCCAGGGCGGCGGCGGACAGCACTCGGGCGGAGGTCTTGTGCCGCTTCTTTCTCTGTACGCGGGGGTGGCGCTCCTGTTCACCGGCCGATACCCGGAAGGAGTGTTCTCCTTCATCATGGGGATGAACCGCTGGACCTACCGCGTGATGGCGTACGTGATCTTGACGACCGACCGTTATCCGCCGTTCAGGCTGGACGGGTGAGCACATCGAGGAGGATCCCATGGAGCAATCCGGGGAGAAGCGGACCAACGACTTCGCCTTCCTCCACCATCGTCGTGGAGCGGTACAGCGTCTCCTGTTGACGGGGGAACAGCGGTTACCTACGATAACGTTGAGGAGGAGCCGGTGAAACCCAAGAGGTACATCGTGTGGTCCAAGCGTGAGTTGGATATGTCCGATCCCTGGCAGCGAAGGTGGTACCTTCAACAGGTGCTGACCCACGGTCGGGCAGAGGACGTGTCCGCGCTGGACTGGGAGGAGGTCAGGAAGGCCCTCCCCGAACTTGACCTCCCGTCCGAGGTCCGCACGTTGTGGGAGCGCCAATTCGCCCGTGATGCAGCGAATCCCGAGGCGTAGGGGTATCCTCACGCCGCTTCAGGTGGCAGCTTTGGGCGCGCTTCGCCATGCTCCTGACGCAGAACGCTTCTACCTCACAGGCGGTACAGCACTCGCCGAGTTCTACCTCGGACACCGACGCTCCTTTGACCTGGATATCTTCACCACAGAGCAAGAACTCGTACTCCCGTTCTCTCGGGTCGCGGAGCAGAAGCTCACGGCGGAAGGCCTCCACGTGGCGGTAGTGCGACGCCTGAAGACGTTCGCCGATCTTGAGGTTTGTCGGGGTCAGGACACCGTTCGAGTGCAACTCGCCTACGACACCCCACACCGGTTCGCACCACCCGTGGAGACAGAGCTGGGACGGGTGAACGACTTCCAGGATCTCGTGGTGGACAAGCTGCTGGCGTTCTTCGGGCGGGCCGAGCCTCGGGACGCCGTGGATCTGGAGTTCATCTTCCGCGAAGTCAGCCCTTGGGAACTGCTCAACCTTGCGCCAGCCAAGGATCCGGGTTTCGACCTGTACTGGCTGGCGCGGGCGTTGGAGAAGGTGGAAGGATTTCCCGACGGGGCCGAGCGGTGGCCGGTGGAGCTGCTCGTTCCTCTGCGCCCAGCGGACATGAAGGCGCGCTTCCGGCAGCTTGCCGATGAGATCCTGCTCCACCTGAGACACAAGGAGGTGTAGACCTCTTGTCCGCGCACACGGTAGCGATCATCGGAGCAGGAATGGGCGGGCTGGCCGCAGGGGTTTATGGACAGCTTGCAGGCGTAGAAACGACGATCTTCGAGATGCACGACAAGCCCGGCGGCTTGTGCACAGCCTGGACCCGCAAGGGATACACGTTTGACGGCTGCATCCACCATCTGGCTGGTTGCCGATCGGGAACCTCAACGTACCGCATGTGGGAGGAACTCGGGGCGATGCCGAGGGAGGTCCTGTATCCGGCCGACCTCACCCAGGTCGAGACACCGGAGGGCAAAGCCCTCACCATATACACAGACCTCGATCGACTGGAAGCTCACATGCTTGACCTTGCGCCCATCGATGCCCCTGCGATCCGGCGCTACGTACAAGCCCTCCGGACGTTCACCCGGTTCGATCTGTTCGACGCCATGGCCGGCACCTGGCGCGATCGGGGAAGACTCGTCCGTCATGCGCCGACAGCTATGAAGTGGGGCCGCCTTACGATGCGCAAGTTCGCGGAGCGTTTTAAAGACCCGTTCTTGCGCCAAGCGATGGCCACGGTGCAGTACGATTGGCCCGACACACCAGTTATGTTGCACCTCGGGATCCTGGCCGGAAGCGCTGCCGGCCGGTACGGGTTCCCTGCAGGAGGATCCCTCCGCTTTGCCCAAGCGATCGCCGACCGATATGCGTCCCTCGGCGGAGAGCTCCACTATGGCAGCCGGGTGGAGGGGATCCTGGTCAAGAAAGGTCACGCAATCGGAGTACGCCTTGCCGACGGCACCGAACACCTTACAGATTCCGTGATCTCCAACGCCACCCTTCACACCACGGTGCAGCGGTTGCTGGGAGGAGATTACCTGAACGACAGGCTCCGGGCCACCTTCGCCCGTCCCCAAGATGAGATGGTAATGGGGCTTCACGTGTCACTCGGCGTGGCGCGAGACCTGTCAGGAGAGCCGCATGCAATGGTGCTCTGGCTTCCCGAACCCGTCAAGCTTGCGGATCGGTCCCGTGATCGGCTGGACCTTGAGCTATTCGGATTCGATCCGTCGCTCGCCCCGCCGGGCAAGGGCGTGTTGAAGCTACTCCTCGACACGAAATGGAGTTATTGGGCCGAACTGGGACGCGACCGGGACCGGTACCAAGCGGAGAAGGAGCACCTGGTGGAGTCCGTCCTCCGGCTCTTAGAGCCCAGGTTCCCGGGGATCACGGGGCAGGTCGAGGTGTGGGACGTCGCCACCCCCCTCACCACGGAACGGTACACCGGCGTGGGGCCGGGCTACGTCTCGTCGCCTCAGTGGGGAGCGATGATGCTCGCTCGCCCAACGACTGTGCCGGGGGTGCGGGGATTGCAGATCGTGGGTCAGTCCGTTGGTGGAGCGGGGATCCCAGGCTGCGCGGTGATGGGCCGCAATGCATTGAGAGGTTCATGAGGCCACGAGCGGCCGGCCGGTGCCACGTCTACTCCCAACGGAAGAGCTTGATCGCGCCGAACAGGCTCACCAGAGCCCAGCCCATCGCCCCGAGGAGCTGCGGCCACACTTCGCCGATACCCGTACCTACGACCATCACCTCACGGAGAGCGTCGTTGATCAACGTGGATGGAAGCGCCTGGGCGAACGTGCTCAGAACGCCCGGCATCATGTCAAGCGGGAAGAAGACCCCGCCCAAGAACAAAAGCAGAAAATAGACAACCATCGTGATCCCGTTGGCTGCGCTGGCGGACCTGATCATGCCTGCCAGAAGGAAACCGATCGACATGAAGCACAGCGCACCGAGTGTGATCACCAACCAGATCCAGAAGAAATGACCGCGGACCGGAACGTTGAACGCGAGCATACCGACCGCGAGCAAGATCAGCATCTGGACCATGATCCACAGATAACGGTTCAGAAGCTGCCCGCCGAGGATGCCATACGGCCTGAGCGGCGTCAGCGACAGCCGACGGTAGATGCCCTTCTCCCGCTCCAAGGCGAAGTTCTGGGCGGTGGCCATGAGTCCGGTCACCATGAGGCCCATCACCAAGATCCCCGGCATCACATAGGCGATGGCCGGAATGTCCATCCCCTCCCACACCGTGTCCCCGTACAGCAGACCAAACAGGATGATGAAAAGCAGTGGGAAGACCAGCGTCCAGAACAGAGATTCCTTGTCCCGCAACAACAGCTTCGTCTCCATCGTCGCCTGTCGAACGAGCATTCTCATGTCAGTTACTCACTCCCGCAGCTGCCTGCCGGTCAGAGAAAGGAACAGGTCCTCCAAGGTGGCCGATGTTACGGTGATATCCCCAAGCTCGATCTCCTTCTCTGCGGCAACACGGGTTACCTCGCGCAGCACCCGCGGTGCTTCCGCAGTGTGCAAGATCAGTTTGCGATCCTGCTGGCTGATCCGCGCCGGTAGGCCCAGTTCCTCGATCGCATCTCGCAGGGCTGCTGGCGGCTCGCCGATCTCCACCTTCGATTCAAATCCGGCCTGAGCAATGAGCTCTCTTGGGCTGCCCATGGCGATGATCTTCCCATGGTCCATAATCGCCACCCGATCGCACAGCGTCTCCGCCTCTTCCATGTAATGCGTGGTCAGGATGACCGTTTTACCTTGTTCCTTGAGCCTCTCGATGATGCTCCACACGTTCCGCCTGGCCTGCGGATCGAGGCCCGTGGTCGGCTCGTCGAGGAACAAAATGCGCGGATCGTTCACCAGAGCCAAGGCCAGCGCGAGGCGCTGCTTCTGCCCACCCGAAAGATGGCCAGCGTAACTCCCCTGCTTGTCGACAAGCGAGACTTGCTCGAGGAGCCTGTCGGTGGGAATCGCACGACGATAGTACCCGCCGAACAGCTCAAGCGCTTCGCGCACCCGGATCTTGTCGTAGAGGGACGCTGTCTGGAGCTGAACACCGATCAGCTCCTTAATCTCCTGCCTTTCCTTCTGCGCATCCTTGCCAAACAGCGTAACGGAACCACCATCCGGCGTCCGCAGACCCTCGATCATCTCCACAGTGGTCGTCTTGCCTGCGCCGTTGGGCCCCAGTATGCC
>PXEP01000079.1 GCA_003566155.1 Candidatus Acetothermia bacterium
AGGTGGGTCCACAGGCCAATGGGCATCACGCGGTGCGTGTAGAACTGATCCCAACTGTGTACCTCCGTGGGGAACACCGACGGCATGCTCCATCCACCGGTGAACAGCTGCGCCGCGCCCTCGCTCATCGGCCGGCCACGCAGCACTGCCTGCTCACTGCCCGTCCGATACAGCACCTCGACCTCGAACCCGGCCCACCTTAGCTGCTCGGCCACGTAGTCACCGGCCTCAGGATACGGGGGCAGATCCGTGCGGTTGGCGATGATGATCTTCACCGGCTCGCCGTCGTAGTAGTACTGGCCGTCGATCCGCTCGGCGCCCAGCGCCAGCATCCCCTCTTCGATCTGCTGGTCGGCCTGGTCGGGATCGAACGCATAGTACTCCTCGATCTCCTCCATGATGTGCGGATAGCGCTCTGCGTGCTCGGGGCCCTGGGTGGAGAACTGGGTCCACTTTGGATACCCCAGGCCGCCAAGAATCTCCTCGGCGATGTAGTGCCGGTCCAGGAGCCAGTTCAACGCCTCACGGACCTTCTGGGAGTAGAACGGGTTCAGCCGTCCGTCCTCGAACTCCGGCCCGTAGCAGTTGAGCCTAAGGTCGCTGGAGCCGCCGACAACAAACTGGTAGTCGATCCCCGGATCCGCAAGTACGCGGTCGAACAGATCGGGATCTGTGATGTCGAATGTGTAGATGTGACTCCTGCCGGCCTCCAGGTCGGCAATCGCCGCTGAAGGATCGTCCTGCACCGTAATAACTACCTCGTCCACCCATGCTCCTGTGTGGTCGGCAACTGCTGCAAAGCCAGTCGCGAGCATTGCACAGGTCAGGATGGCAACTAACTGGGTTACCCGCAATCCACGAATATGGGACAACATGCGGTTAACCACCTCCTATGTATGATTGCTCGACAGTAATCATAAGCATAGCAGCCCTATAAATCAAGTTAACTTCTTCCTGGGTTGAAGCTTTAAGTACTCCAGCAATGTTTGGTTTAGTTACCTCATCTGTTTCTCATTTCCTACTTATCCTTACACCAAACAGACGTGTCGGTCTTGTCACACACTTACCACGGCAAGGGGACCAGAAGCATCCATTCGCAGAAGCGTCGTGGGTGTCGCGTTGCTGCAGCTATCCTCCCGCAACCAGAGGGAAGATGGCGACGGCGTCCTCCTCACCAACCGGCGTGGACAAGCCCTGGAGGAACTCTACATTCCGCCCGTTCACCATCACCTTGATCGTGCCCCGCAGCTCCCCGGACTCGTCCACAAGCTCTGAACGCAAAGCTGGATAGCGCTTCACCAAGGCATCCACCAAGGTTCGAATATCGCCGGCTTGCAATGACACAACTCCCGACCCTACGGGGGTCCGCAGACGAGCAAATAGCCGCACAGTTACCGTGGGAACCCCAGGCATTGCTACTTAGTGGTTCTCTTCGAACACCTGGTCTAGCTGTCGATCAGCCACGTCGAATACCTGGTCATGGGGAGGAAGCTTCTCCAGGCGCATAAATTCCGGGAGCCGATCATCGACGTCGGTGAAGCCGGCTTTCTTGTTGAACTGGCGCTCCACATCCAGGATCTTCTTCCCCAAACCGTCGATATCATCTACGGTAAGCGACGTACCAAGCACGCCGTTCACTGTCTCCACCATGCCCTCCAGCGCCTCGGGGATATCGAGCACCGCAAATGCCGTGAACAGACAATAGCCGGCACTGTCAATCACCGCCGTAGCCCGTTGGAGTGACTGGGAGAGTGCTCCCTTGTCTGCGGCCAGAGGATCGGCCTTGCCCCCCACCCCCATGATCTCGGGGGCGACGGTGTACCCTGCCGTGTGGTCGGCCCCCATAGGCGTGGTCGCGTACGTCACGCCCATCCCTTTCACTGCGCGGGGATCATACGCAGGCATTGCTTGGCCCTTCACCACCGGGACCCGTGTCACCCCAAGAGCGGTGCCGGCAAACTTCGCTCCGTGCATCAGCATCAGTCCTTGTGGTGTCCCATTGCGTATTTCCTCCATGAGTTGCAGTGCGCCTTCACCGTCGCCGAACTCGAGCAGACCGCCCTCCATCGCCACAGCGATGGTGTTTCCCATCTCGATCGTGTCCAGCCCCAAGTCGTTGCAAGCCCGATTCAGCTCGCCTATGAGATCCAGATCATAGATCCCGCAGTTCGGCCCCAGCGCCCAAACGCTTTCGTACTCAAGAACTCCCACCGGGTCCTTTCCGTTCTCTTTCGTCCATATTTCCGAACACCGGATGATGCAGCCGGGATGACAGGCATGTGGGCGAGTTCCACCCCGTTGTTTGATCAGTTCGGCTTTGCGCTCGCCCGATACCAGCTCGGCCAGCTCCTCCCGCCCGGTGGAGAAATTGCGGTGCGGTAACCCTCCAGCTTCGTTCAGGATGTTGATAAGCACGTTCGTGCCGTAGCTTGCCAGGGCGCCGTCGGGCTTGGTCACATCGTGCTGTCGGAGTCCGTTCACCAGTTTCTGGCGTCCCCGGTCGAAGGTCTCCTTGTCCTCATAATCAACATGCGGAAGCTCGGACCTATCAAGCACAATGAACTTCAGTCCACGGGAAGCGGCAACCGCGCCTAAGCCCCCCCTTCCCGCATAGCGCGAAGATCTACCTTCCGGGTCGTTGAATACCAGTCCGGAATTGGTTGCAGAACGCTCCGAAACCACGCCCACACCGCAGATATCTGCGTCCTCGCCGAACTCGCTGCGGAGATCCTCATATGCCTGATAGAGGCCCTTGCCGCTCCACCTCCGGCCATCCACAAATTCGACACCCTCTGTGCCGATCTTCAGGAGTTGATATCCATCCTTAGCCTGCCCTTCGACGATCATCGCCTGGATACCCAGACGGGCAAGGGTCTGGGCAAACCTCGACCCTACATTGGATTCTTTTATGCCGCCCGTGAGCGGGGACTTGCCCCCAACGGAGAGCCTACCCGAGGAGGGCGCACTGGTTCCGGTCACGATGCCCGGTGCAAACACGAGCTTGTTGTTCGGGCCCAACGGATGACAATCGGGAGGCACCTCATCAGCCACGATCGTTGAAGTCAGCCCCCGGCCGCCGAGGGTCCGGTAGTCTGACGGTACCTCTTCGAATGTCGCAGTTCGGTTAGTCATATTCACGCGAAGAATGCGCCTCTGCATGTTTCACTCACCTCACAGTTGCTGGTTCGCCGAACTCTCGGCGGAGCTGCCACGCGAGCTATGCTCTATGGCACTACTCTACCCCTCGAAAGCACCTGGAACCAACATACACTGTTCCAGTTCTCCTCGCGCCATTTGTCAGCCTACCGTTGCCCGAACTACATCAGCGACGCAATCACCAAGGGACTCGGTGCCAACTATGGGAGAGGACTTGCATTCTGCTTACCCTCTCCGGAGAATGCGAAGCTGGCGGAGAGACCAGGGCACATATGGACACGGCGACGATCGTAATAAGCGCAACCGGTGGGTTGGCCCTGTTTCTGTACGGGTTGCGGGTGCTAAGCGGTGCCCTTTCCCGGGCGATTGGCTCGCGTATGCGGGCTTTCTTGGAGCGTGTTACCGGAAAGGCCTATCGTGGTGTCCTCGTGGGAACGCTCACTGCCGGCATCCTTCAATCAAGCAGCATGGCCAATGTGTTGCTCATCGGCCTGCTCAACGCCGGTGCGCTCACCCTACGTCACGGCATCGGCGTCATGCTGGGGACAGAGATCGGAACATCGGTTACAGGACAGATCATCGCCTTCCGGATCGGCGACTACTATCTGCCGATCATCGCCGTAGGCTTCTTGTTGGCGGAGTTGTTCAAAGAGCGGCGTGCGGGAGACGTTGGCCGGGCCATGCTGGGGTTCGGCATTCTGTTCCTGGGGATGACCTTGATGTCCAACGGTCTACGCGGACTGGCCCACAGCGAGATGGTCATAGGGCTGCTGGAAACCCTGGGGACCAACGTTGTGCTGGGTGTGCTGATTGGAGCAGTGGTTACGGCTGTCATACAGAGTTCCTCCGCGATGATGGGGCTGGTCATCGCCATGGCATCGGCAGGGATACTCACCTTGCCGGCGGCCATCGCCTTGGTCCTCGGGGCGAATATCGGAACCACGATCACCGCGCAGCTAGCCTCCATCGGAGGAGCCGTCTCCGCACGCCGACTGGCAAGAGCACAGCTTTGTTTCAATGTGATCGGCGTGGGGGTGTTACTACCACTGATCCCGTGGTACGCGCAGTTGATCGAGCTGACCTCGCCGGCCCTGGAACGACAGATTGCCAATGCGCATACGTTTTTCAACATCACGGGCATGCTGATCGCCATCCCCCTAGCCGCCAAACTGGCATGGTTGGTGGAGAAGCTGGTGCAGGGAAAGGAGCGGGAGGAGACGGGCATTCCCCAATACCTGGCGGAAGAGTTCTTGAGCGCCCCTGCCGTGGCCCTGAACCAAGCTCGTCAGGAACTCCTGCGGATGGGGCAGATGACCGAGACGATGATCGCTCGCTGCCGGGATGGCCTCCTGGAGGGCAACGTCACTGCATTCGACGAAACACTGGAGATAGAGGATTGCGTGGATACGCTAAAGGAAGCTATTGAGGGCTATCTGGAAAGGATTCCTCGGGAAGCGCTCTCCCAGGAAGAGGGCCGCCGGTTGCACGTCCTACAGCACGTGACCGGGGATATAGAAAGAGTAGGTGATCAAGCGGTCAACCTGGCCGAACGGGGGACCCTTGCCCGGCGCAGGGGTCAGGGCTTCTCGCAAGAGGCCTTCTCCGACCTTGGTTCGATGTTCGAGAGGACTGCCTTCCTGTACAGACAATCGCTCTGCGCACTGCGAGACGAAGATGCAGAACAAGCCCAGAAGGTGTTATATTTGGAGGCGGAGGTGGATCATTTAGAGCAGCAGTTCCGGAACAATCACTTTCGGCGCTTGGATGAAGGAGTATGCGACCCAACGTCGGGGGTATTGTTCGTCGAGTTGTTGCATAATCTGGAGCGGATCGGGGATCATGCTGTGAACATCGCGGGAGACATTTTGCACGCCCTCTAAGCCGGCGGCCACCGCGCACTTACCTCCGGCGTCCTTCCGGGGTGGCCGCCGGCCTATCGACAGCGACAGACTGCATCTTTGGGGCCTAGCCTAGACCACCAAGGAGCCCGTGTTGATCCAACAGGAACGACGCCTATAATGCCAATGTTCGGTAGTATCCATGACCGGGTGTTGCGGATTGCGTAGATCAACGAAGAGGCGATTGGATGAGCGAAGCGTACCCGTATAGCGACAGGCCGTGGACATGCCACTATGCACAAGGGAGCCCGCCAGAGGTTCCCGTCTGTCCAAGTCCGCTGTGGGAACTGGTGGACAATGCAGCAGAGGAGTTTCCCCGCCGGCCCGCGCTGCGATTCTACGGAGCCGGGCTTTCCTACGCTGAACTCAAGGAGAAGGTGGATGCGTTTGCCGGGGCACTGGCCGCTCTTGGGGTGAACAAGGGGGATCGCATTGCCCTGTACCTACTGAACAGCCCCCAGTTCGTGATCGCCTACTTCGGAGCGGTCAAAGCCGGGGCCGTCGTAGTCCCTGTGAGCCCGGCTTACTCGAGTTCTGAGCTGGCCTTTCAACTGAAGGACAGCGACTCTAGGTATCTCGTATGTCAGGATGTCCTTTTTGAGAATGTAGAACGGGCCGGGGCCGAGCTGTCCGCAGTGATCGTAACAGGCGCCCACGAGTACCTCCCTACGTTAAAGGGTGTCTTTGCCAAGAAAATCTCGATCCCCGACAGACAGGGGGTGTACCACTTCCAGAAGCTGGTTCGAGGATCGAGCGCCAGTCCCCCTTCGGTCGATGTTGATCCCCAGAGCGACCTGGCAGTACTTCCCTATACCGGAGGAACTGCGGCCCAACCCAAGGGCGTCCAGTTGACACACGCCAATCTTGTCTCCTGCGCCCGGCAGCTGCGGGCCTTTTTCCCAATGCTGGAAGCTGGAAAAGAAGCGATAGCAGCATCACTTCCCTTGTATCACATTTATGGCCAAGTGGCCGCACTGCTCGTTGGCATAGAACTGGGCGCGACCATGGTCCTGTTCACCTCACTCGATCTGGGACAAATCCTGCCGGCGTTGGAGAAAGAAAGGATCACAGTTTTCTACGGCGTACCGGCGCTGTACGACGTGCTGAAGGACCACTCTAAGACAAGCCTCGTGAACTGGAACCGGATGAAGCTGATCGTGAGCGGCGCCGATGCACTCCCCGAGACAATCGCTACCGCATGGGAAGAGCGTACGGGAAGAGCTATCATGGAAGGCTTCGGGATGACTGAGACCTCAGGCGTCAGCCATGTATCTCCCCCCCAACGTATCAAGCGCGGTTCGTTTGGCGTTCCCATTCCGAATGTAGACGCCGCAGTCGCTGACACTGAATCGGAACAAGCGAAGCTTCTTCCCCCGGGAGAAATCGGGGAACTATTGCTGGCAGGCCCCAATATCACCGCGGGATATTGGCAGCGTGATGAAGAGAACCGGCAAGCGTACGTGGAGATAGAGGGACGGCGCTGGTTCCGCACCGGAGATCTGGTGCGAGTCGATGAAGAAGGTTACTTCTATTACTGCGCTCGCACGAAAGACCTCATCAAATACAAGGGCTTTTCGGTATTCTTGCGGGAGATAGAGGAGCTATTGGGCCAACACCCAATGGTCAAAGCGGCCGGAGTGGTCGGTGCCAGGGATCCGAAAGACCGGGAATACCCATTGGCTTACGTTGTGCTCCGTCCGGAGGCCCGGGGACGTGTCACAGAGGCCGAGATTCGCGAATTTCTGAAAGGAAGGCTCGCCCCATACAAGGTGCCGCGCGTGGTTGAGTTCCGCAGTGAACTTCCCAAAACCGATGTAGGCAAGATTTCGCGCCGGGAACTGCGGGAGGAAAGCGAGGGCCTTTGAACCAACAGTTCTTCGCCGTTTCCGAACTCTCCAAGCGCTTCGGGGGCCTAGAGGCCGTACGGGCGGTTTCCTTTGGAGTACAACCTCATGAGATAGTCGGGCTCATCGGACCCAACGGGGCGGGAAAAACGACTGTAGTCAAGCTCATCATGGGGCTGCTTCGGCCCAACGGGGGCCGGGTGGTGTTTCGCGGGATGGACATCACAGGTGTGCCCACATGGCAAAGAGTCGTCCAGGGCATTACGGGTACGTTCCAGAACAGTCGCCCGATGAGACAACTGCCGCTGATCGCCAACGTGATGGTCGGCTTGTACAACCCACGCGTGTCACGGCAGGGAGAGTGGGTCAAGACAGTGCAGGCACGGGCGCTCGATGCGTTGGAGTTCGTAGGACTTTCCGATCTGGCTCTCTCACCGGCTGGGGAACTCTCCCAGGGAGACCTGAAGCGGCTGGAGATCGCCCGGGCTATCGCCACCAACCCGGACCTCCTGGTGCTCGATGAGCCGTTTGCCGGGCTCAGCCAAGCAGAGACAAGGCTTCTGGCTACATCCGTTCATCGACTGCGCAAGGGCGGGCGCTTCGGACGGCTGCACAGCGAAGGCTGCGCCATGATAATCGTAGAGCACAAGCTGTCAGAACTCATGCGTATCGCCGATCGGATTTTGGTCATGCATTTCGGCGAACTGCTTGCCGACGGTCCGCCTCAACAGGTGGTCAACGATCCTCGCGTGGTGGAAGTCTACACCGGACAGACAGCAGGCCAGCCCGTACAAGAGGAACCGGAATGACGGAGGGGCTGCTGGTTCAGGGGCTATCCGTCACGTACGGTTCTGCGCTCATCATCCATGAAGTTGGGCTGGAGGTAGATGCGGGACAGTCGGTGAGTCTCGTAGGGCCAAACGGGGCGGGAAAGACAACCCTGCTGCGTGCTGTATCAGGGCTCGTCCGCTGGGAGCAAAGGCACGCTCCTCAATCCCAGGCACAGTTGGATGGTAGTGTGTGGTTCGGACAAACAAGGATCGATCATCTGCCGGCCCACCGGATCACCGCACAGGGTCTCATCCTCTGCCCCGAGCGGCGCAGACCTTTCCGCGAGTTGACCGTGGAGGAGAACCTCCAGGCAGGGGCATATCTCGTGCGCAGCCACAGCGTGGTCCGGGGGAAACTTGAGGAGGTGTATCGACTGTTCCCTGTGCTCCAGGAGAGGAAACGTCAGCGTGCAGGCACCCTCTCCGGAGGGGAGCAGCAGATGCTGGCTATCGGAAGAGCTCTGATGGGAGGGCCCAAACTACTGCTGATCGATGAGCCCTCCACCGGCTTAGCCCCGCTGGTCAAGAAACCGTTGTTCGATAGGATAAGGGAGATCAAGACCATGGGGCTGGGGATTCTGCTTGTAGAACAAGACGCCGAACTGGAACTCTCTATGGCCGAATTCGGTTACGTGCTTTCACAGGGCCGTATTGCCGCACAGGGCTCTCCGGAGAGCCTGCTTTCGGACGAGACGGTGCGCCGTTCATACCTAGGTCTCTAAGAACTCAACGGAGCGCGACACACCCGGCATACATGCCGAACGAAGACGTTCTTCACCCGACAGGTAGGGCATTCTTTCTCCACAAGATCCCTGATCCAGGGAGCGAATCCGCGAGGCATGAACCTCAATACCAATAGCACCAGCAGGGCGAAGATGAGCATTCGATACTCGGGAAATGCGCGCAGGTACTCTACCGCCGGGAAGAGGATGAACACCCCCGTCACCGGCCCGTAGATCGTCGCTGCTCCACCAAATATGGTCCAGATGACGGGCTGGAAGGACATGAACAGCTCCAAATTGCTCGGCCCGGCGATGCGGTCGAAGTGCGCATAGAGCGCACCCGAAAGCCCCGCCACCAGCCCCGAGAGCACGAAAGCCAACAACTTGTAGCGAACCGTGTTTATACCCAGGGCACGTACAACGACCTCGTCCTCCCTGATAGCATGGAAGATGAGTCCAATCCGGGAGGTCGTGAGCTTCCATGTGGCAAGCACCACAGTAAGCATAACCCCGGTAGCGATATAGTACTCAGCCAGCGGTGAAGCCGACAGCCTACTGATCCCGAATATGCCCATCTCCCCACCTGTATGACGGGGAAACATGAACACAATACCCAATAGCATGAGCGGAAACGCAAGCGTGGCCAGCGCCAGGTAATGCTTGCGCAGGCGCAAACAGGGCACACCAACAATGAGCCCGGCAACCAACGCCGCCGATGCACCCATTGGGATAGTCAGCACGGGGGGTAGACCCAACCTGGTATTCAAAAGCGCAGTAGTGTAGGCGCCAATGCCGAAGAAGAGTGCATGGCCAAGGCTGATCTGTCCGGCATAACCAGCAAGAAGGTCCCAGCTCACCGCGTACAGGGTGAAGATCGAGGTAAGAATGATGATTCGAAGCAGAAACCGGTCGCCGCTAAGCAGCGGAAACACAAGCAGAGCAACCACGAAAAGAAGTGCCAGCACACGCGTCGGCACCCCGAGAAGCTCGCTCCGAAGGTATCTCTGCGCAACTCGAACCTGAAACACTACGACTCCTCTGCAATCCCGGTTCCGAACAGCCCTTCGGGGCGAAACAAGAACACGGCAAGCATAATCGCCAT
>PXEP01000091.1 GCA_003566155.1 Candidatus Acetothermia bacterium
CTCACTATAACGCGGACTGGATTGTGGCTCCCGCGCTGGACTCCATCCAGGAGGCGGTGTACTCGGTGGGCGTGTCTATGGATCCTTTCTATGGCCGCGTACGGTTCGTGGAGCGCCACTATGACGATCAGACTCCGTCCAACGCTATCGGCTGGTACGATTTACTGGTCCAGTATTCCGACATCGAGCTTTGCTGTGGCATCACGTTCGACGCGGAGCTGTCATTGACGAAGGCGGACGGGTTCAACTACTTCGAGGTCGAGTTCTCCGACCTGCTGGTATTCGAGTGGTGGACGCTCGGTGTGGAGATCAGATACGGAATCGACGACAAGTCCGTTGAGCTGAGGTGGGGCTTCGACGCACCAGTAGATGCCCATATCGAGTTCTTCGTCGACAGCGACGAACCGTTCCACATATCTTTCGACGGGTTCCGGATTACCTGCGAGCTTGATACGTGCGACAAGTTCACCTACACGTTGATCACCGGCGACCTCCGTCCTACCTATCCCTACTTTGGGGAGGAGCATGTGTGGCACTATCAGGCCCTGGGACTCGAGTTCTGCGGCCCGGCTTGCTGCGGCGACGAGTACAAGGTCGGCTTTGACCTGATCTGGACCCCGGAGGGCCAGGGGCAGCTGTTTGGCCTGAGCGAGTTCGCCGGTGAGTTCAGCGTCCCGTTGTTCGACGGCTTCTCCTTGAACGTCGACTTCGAGCACGACCTGATTAGCGGCGACACCGAGATGGGTCTGGGCTGGACGTTCGCGTTCTGAACCCGATAACCCTGTAGTGTCGGAACTTATCTCCGACGCTGGGCTCGGAGTTCGGCTCCGAGTCTAGAGGAGAAAGACAAAGAGGCCCCGGGAACCCCCGGGGCCTCTCTCTATTTGCCAGAACGGCCAGCATAGGGAGGCGCTATTACCATGCCGCTGCCAGGGCGATCGATGGCCCTCGGGGGCCTGCCCGGATCGGCCCGCTAGGAGACATTGCAGCCCGCCGCCCACCAATGAGAGCGGTGTGCACTCACTGGCTTGGAGGTGTGCCTTATGTGTGCGTCGGGGTTGTGTAACAAGGGGAGGGGGCTGCAAGAGTTCCTGTTGTGGACCCATCGGCGCCGGCGCCGAAGGAAGTTCCCGGTTTGTGTAGGGCCCAAATGGAGCCGATATCAGAGCCAGGATATGAACCCACACTGCCGCTGCCGGCATGTTAGCCACACGTGTGTGGTGCGGCTCAGTCTAGCCTTCTTCCTAGGACAGGAACCGAAGGAAACGCCGGAGGAGGGCCCTCCTCCGGCGATCGCAGATGAATCCGCTGCTCAACGCTCGAGGTCCTCAATATCATAGAGCAGTCGATAGCCTGTAAGGGTTCCTGTGCCCATGCGCCAGTTTAGATCCGGGAGTAAGACACTGACTCCGTCGGGTGCCCGCAGGATGAACGGGTTGTGGCGCGGATTCACCCTTTGGTCGCGCAGGTAGACGAATCCCGGCTCGGCCTCTGGTGTACCGTCCCCGTCGATATCCAGCCGAAGGTCCATGCGCATGAGCCAGGCGCCGCTTGACGTTGTGAAGCGGAGATTCACCCAACCTGCATGTACCGTACCTGTCCAGTCGAGGTCCCTATCCCTGTTGGATACATCAGGGCGAGGAGCACCGGAAGGGGACAGGTTGAGTTGCTGGAAAGAGCCCCTCGATCGGAGAATCACCTCGAACGGCCGCGGCTGGTCCCAGTCGGCGGAGCCGACCACGGTGATGTTCCAGCGGTTTCGGGCGTCGCCCCACACGTAGATCCCGGGCCTGTCGATATCAGGCATGCCCGGCAGGGGCTCGAGGACGTCTCCGACCTCGATCGATCGGGTTGTGCTGTCGGTGCCGCCGTGGTCGTCGGTGACCGTGAGACGCACGGTGTAGGTGCCTTCCGAGGCATAGCTGTGGCTGGTGGTGCGACCCCAGCCGCTTGAACCGTCGCCGAAGTCCCATTCGTACTCCACGATCGAGCCGTCGGGCGCCGTTGAGTCCGAGGCATCAAAGGATACGGTCTCCCCCGGATCGGGATTCGTCGGACTGAAGGTGAACCGGGCTGTCGGCGGCCGTATATCCCGCTCCACCCTAACGGTGCGGCTGGTCGTGTCCGTGGCCCCGTGGTTGTCGGTGACGGTCAGGCGCACGGTGTACGTCCCCTCGGAGCTGTAACGCTTCTGGGTGGTGCGGCTGCTGGCTGTGGCCCCGTCGCCGAAGTCCCAACTGTAGCTCACGATGCGGCCGTCGGGGGCGTAGGAGTCCGAAGCGTCGAACGTGATCCATTCGTTTACGTCAGGATCGCTCGGGGAGAAGGTGAACCGGGCAACCGGCGGTTGCCGCTCTTCCACGGCCCGAACGGTGACCGACCGCTGGTTGTTGGTCGTGTCGGATTCCTGAACGTCGTCGAACGGGTCCACAGTGACGGTGAACGTCTCCTGCGATCGCGTGAGCGGAAGGCTCATGGTGCCCGTCCGCCGGGAACCGGCGCTCAGGCTGTCTATCGAACCCAAGCGGGAGTCCTCCGCGCCTTGCAGGCGTATGTGGAACCTGCCCGCATCGGCGTTTCCGATGTTGGCGACGGTGATTTCGAAGGTGATCGTGTCGCCGACCCTCGGGTCCGAAGGACGGTACTCCAAGCGCTCCACGGTCAGGTTGGGCAGGCGCTCCTCCCGCACGCTAGCGCGCGTGGTGGCGCTGTCGGTGCGGCCGTCCGTACCCCGCACGGTGAGGCGCACGGTGTAGGTGCCCTCACGGGTGTAGGCGTGCTGTACGGTGGAGCCGTAACGGGTGCGGCCATCGCCCATGTCCCAGCGGTATTCCACGATGGGGCCGTCCGAGCGGCGACCGTCGAACGTGATCGTCTCGCCGACGGAGGCGCTGTAGGGACCACCCGGGTCGGCGCGTAGCGCAGGCGGTGCCGTATCGCGCACGGTGAACTCGCACTCGGCCGTTGCGATCGGGGCCATGCCCCACGTTGCCTGCCACGAGTGCTCCCACACCTCCAGCTCCAAGGTGCGCGTTCCGGTGGGCTCGCCGGCTTCACCGCTCACGGTGATGTCCCGCCCTCCGGATACCGTCTCCTCGCGGATCGTGTGGGTCTCGCCGGTGGGAAGCACGTTGACGAGGCGCACATAGGCTAGGTCGATCCCGTCCACGCGGAACCTGACCTGCATCCGCTCGCCCAGCTCATAGACGGCGCCGCTACCGCAGCCGCGGTCCGTCCACACGTCTGCCGAAAGCTCGTCGGGCTCGTCAGCCGGGTACGCCACCAGGCGCCCTGCGCCGTACGTGTTGGAATCGCCCATCGGCTCGGTCATATCAAGGAGTTTGGTTCTCAGTGTGCTTCCGGTGGCGCTTGCGTCTTCTCCGCGCAGCAGTGCTCCCATCCCGGCCACATGCGGTGCCGCGGCCGAGGTTCCCTCGAACGGGTTGTAGAAGCTTACCCCCGTGCGCACGTTGTCCGGAGCCACCAGGTCCGGCTTTGTCCGTCCGTCCGTCGTGGGTCCGCGAGAGGAATAGGCTTGGATGGGCCCGCCTGTGTAGCGGCTCCAGTCCACCGCACCCACGGTCAGCGCATCACGCAGGTTGCCTGGTGCGGGGATGGACGAGCGGGCGACGTTGGGCGAAAGGTCGTGGCCGATGGAGAACAGCTTGAACGGCCGCGTCCGACCGTCGGCGCGCTGGATACGCACCTGGTACGTGCCGCTCTGGGGAGCGGTGATGGTGATACGCTCGGTGGGCTGCTCGGTCCCCCCTTGGGTCTTGGTCGAGGAGCCCACGAGCTGGCCGTTTGGTCCAAATAGATAGAGGTCGTAGTCATCGCTCGTTTCCGGCCAGCTGTCCCACGTGAAGTAGAGCGTGATCTGATCGCCCGAGCGTGCGCTCAGGGTAACGTTGGTGTCGTGCCAGCCGTCGCCGTTTCGGTCGGTGAACGTGGCGCTGTAGTGGCTTTGGGCGTCGTTGCCGGCGGCCTGCACCCACAGGATCCCTTCGTCCACGGCGCGTTGGGCGATCTGCCCGATAGGGCCGCTTCCATCGTAGTAGTTGGTGTTGTACCAGCCCAGGGAGTGGTTGATGACGTGAATGCCTTGGTCTGCGGCGTAGGAAACGGCATTGTCGAGGTCCACTTCGTTTCCGATCTTGATGAGGTACAGCTCGGCCTCGGGGGCGACATCGTAGACGATCTCCGCCACGGCCGTCCCGTGGGAGAAGTCGCTTGCGATCCCCCGGCCTGTGAAGTCGCGGGTGGTCAAGTTGCGAGGAAGGTCCCCTCGCGCTTGGGCGTCGGAAAGCCCGCGGAACCCCAGGTCGATGATGCCGATCTTGGTGCCCGCACCCCGCTCGCCACGGTCATGAAAGGCAGAAGCGCCGATCAGCTCGATCCCTTCGGAGGTCACGCCGGCAGGATACGGTTCATGCGGAAGGCGCACGTAGGCCTGGCCGGCCATCTCGCCCAGGAATCGCTCCAGTTGAGCCAGCGGCACTGTGGCCAGCGTGAGCCCGGTGGGCGAGCTTGTCGCCTCGCGCGCTCCGGCCGCTTGTGGAGATACGGCTGTGCGCGGCTCCAGAATCACCGTCACCTCGGAGCGGTCGACCGAAAGAGGGATACCGACCATCTCCGCCACCCGGGACACGGCGTCGCGGGCCACGTTGGGCAGCATCCCCAGCGGCGCCACTGCTCCCCGGGGCTCGGCCTGGCGTACTGCCTGGAGCAGTAGCTCAATCGCTCCGTCCACATGGGGATTCACCCGTTCCGGCTTGGCCAGGCTGAGCGGTCCGATGCTCAAGGCCAACCCCGGTGCCTCGTCCGAAGAGCCGGGTGCGTCTACCTGGGGCGCTCCGTTTCCCTCGATCAGCGTGAGCAGCGCTACCGCCTGTTCTATACGTCGCGACCGGGCAAGCACAGCGGCCAGGGCGTCGTCGCGCCACGGAAGGCGCACCCCGACAATCCGTCCGCCGTGGGACACCGGCTCGGCACCCGACCGGCGGAGCTCCCCCTCGTAGCGGGAGAGGTCGGCAAGGTTCCCCGCCGCGCGCGCAAGCCAAGCTTGGTTCACTTGCGCCACGTCGAGCCCGCTGGCCCCGAACGTGGCCAATACCTGGACCTGCGCTTGCAGGGCTCCCTCGGTGAATACGCCTAATTCGACCTCGATGCCCTCCGCGCGGGCGTTATCGACAACCCCGCGCCACTGAGAGACATCGTCGTTGACCACGCCCAGCTGCACCTGGGCCGTGGCCATTCCGGCGCCAAGCACAAGCGTTGCTGCCACTAAAGCAAGAGTCCTTCGCATGTTCATCACCCCTCCGCCGGGTACGGCGTGTGTGGCAAACGCACCAAGCGCACTGCAGGGTCCCGTCCCAAATCAGGCAGATAGGGTATCGGGATCAGGAGCTCAGCCAACCTTTCGGTGGAGCTATGGATGTAGGGCTCGAACACTTGGTCGAGATCGCCCTCCAGTTCGGCCACCACACGCACCCGCAGTCCTTCCCGTTGCAGGCCGTGGTCGCGGGCGAATCCCAACCAGTCGGGGTGATTCACCAGGCCCCACAACAGGGCATCCAACCTGACATCTTCCGGTGACCGGGGGAGCTTGAGCGGCACCTGTCGCAGTTCGAGTTCCAGGCACATCTCGGGCAAGAGTTCCAGGCGATCGGTAAGCTCTAGGAACTTCCCTGGCAACCCCGGCGGCGTGCCGTTCGCGATGCTGATGAGCTCTCCACGTGTGCGACGCCCACGCAGCACCGCGCGATCCGCCCCGGACTGTACGATGATATAGTAGACGTCGCCGTCCAGATACGCGTACTGTGGGGAAGCCTCGAGTTCCTGTTGGTTTTCCGCTCCGGTGAACGTAAGCTGTCCGTCTTGCCACATGCCCAGAGGTACGCTCTCCGATTGTATCCGGGCGGCCAAGCCGTCCAATGCCCCGTCGGGGAGTTCGACCTCGCTCCATAGGTAGCTTGGCGTGATCCCGGCGGAGCCTGCTGTCCCCAGCATAGCCCCTAACAATAACATCAACACCATGCGCATAGCACCGCCTCCTCTTTCACATACAACCTAATGAATATACACGCTGGGTGGGCGGTGGGTTACACAAGGGGACAGGCCGCCGCTCGCGGCCTGTCCCTTGGACACGCTGTCAGCTCAAAGTCCGCTCAGGTCCCACAACATGACGCGGTTGTCGGCTGAACCCGTCACCATGCGGTTGCCGTCGGGGGAGAAGGCCAGGCCCAGTAGCCCTCCGTGGTGGCCTAGCGGTGCCTGTCCGCTGGATATTGGATGGCCAAGCGAGGCTACATGGCTACCTGTGGAAACCTTCCATATCTGCACCGTGGAGTTTTGGCTGCCGCCGGCCACCCAGCGGCCGTCCGGGCTGAACCCTACTGAGTAAACCCGCTGGATGACGTCCCTTAGAACCTGGAGCTCGGTCAGGGAGGGTACGCTCCACAGGCGGGTCGTTCCGTCCAGAGAGGAGGACGCAAGCTTACCGCCGTCGGGGCTGAACGCTACTGCTCGTACTGAGCCCCGGTGGCGGGCAATCGGGCCGAGTTGGTTGCCGGACGCCACCTCCCACAGGCGGATTGTATTGTCGGTCCCACCGGTGGCGAGGAGTTCTCCGTCGGGGCTGAACGCGACACACAGGACCTCACCTTGGTGGCCGGTGAGCGTGCGCACCTCCGTCCAATTGTCGGTGTTCCAGAGCTTGACGGTGCCGTCGTCCGACGCGCTGGCCAGGAGCGATCCATCCGGGCTCCAGGCCACCGAGGTGACCCGCTTTTGGTGTGCGGGCTGAATGGTATGCCGCGCCCTGCCCCGGGGGACTTCCCAGATACGGATAGCCCTATCGCGGGCTCCGGTAGCGAGGTAGTCTCCATCGGGGCTGAACGCCACGCTGTGCACCCAACCCCAGCCATCCTGGACAACGCGTACGAGTTCCCCGGACGCGGCGTCCCACAGCCGCACGGTGCCGTCCCACGCACCGCTGGCAACGTATTGCCCGTCGGGGCTGTAGTCAACCGAGAAAACGTCCGCGCGGTGCCCTTCCATCACTCTCTCGGGGGAGAGGACCGGAGCGGCCAGCACCATAGACCCTAGCGCCGCTACAAGCATCACTATCAACAGAAAATGCCTTGTCACAGACATCGCCGCGCACCTCCTTAAAGTTGCTGCGGTACGTCGAACCTCACCTTGACCAGTGTACACTCGGCGCGGGCAACGCAACATGCGTCGAACGATGAGCCAAGGGGAGTATGGAGGATCCTTTGCGGGCGGATTCTCAGCACACTAGACTGGCGTGTGTAGGCTGGCGAGGCTTGCGAACCCTCGAGAGCCGAACTGTCAGACGTGATGGGAGGTAATGCATGCTGAAGGCACTGCTATTCATCCTGGTCGGCATGACGGTGGGGGCCGCGGCGAGCCCTTTGGAGTTGGCGAACGTGGGTGGGCTTGCCGAGCTTGCCTTCTCCCCCGACGGCGCGACCCTCGCCGCAGCAGGAGTGAACCGTGTGCACTTGTTCGACGTGGCGACGCGAAACGAGGTGGGCACACTGGAGTTCCGTGGCCGCGTCCAGAGTGTGGCCTACTGCTCGGACGGGACGCACCTGGCCGCCGGAGGGTGGAACGAAATCCGCGTGTGGGATGCAGACTCTGGCGAACTGGTACGGTCGATCAGCGCCGAGATGAGGCAGGTACAGGCCCTTTCGTTCACCCCCGATGGGGACATCCTCGCCGCCGGCGGAGGTGGGGAAGTGTTCTTGTGGTCCCGTGAGGCCGAAGAGCCGCTGTGGGTTGCCCGAGGACATTCGGGCATGATCTACGACGTGGCTGTATCCCCAGACGGCCGGCGAGCGGCCTCCGCTGGAGCCGACCACGCCGCGTTGTGGGACCTGGCGGCGGGCGCGGTGCTGCGGGAGCTAAAGGTGATGGGGAGCGTGTGGACGGTGGCCTTCTCGCCGGACGGGTTCAACCTCATCGTGGGTGAGGGAAAGGTGATCCGGGCTTGGGATACAGCTGTCGGCCGTGAGCTATATGCGCAACGCGGACACACAGGATGCATCTGGTCGGTGGCCGTTTCGCCCGACGGAGAGCTTCTTGCCAGCGGGTCGTTGGACACGAGCGTTCGCTTGTGGGATGCGGGTACCGGGGCGCTGCTCTTTACATGGGAGGGGCACGAAGCATCCGTGCATTCGGTCGCCTTCAGTCCGGACGGAAGGCGCTTGGCCTCCGGGTGTGGCGACGGACGCGTGTTGTTGTGGGAACTACCGTGAGCGAAGGAGCATGGGGACAGTCCCCCTGCCCCACCATTTGAGGAGGCGGTGCCATGAGAAAGGCATTGTGCGTAGTTGCGTTGAGCGTGCTCCTTCTTGCAGGAACTGCGGCGGGAGCAAACCTGGAGCTTGTACGGGAGGCGGACTACCACCACCACGCGCTGGCCACGTGGGGAAGCTCGTGGGCCGTCGGCCGCGGCGAGGCGATCGAGATCTGGAACCTGGACAACCTCGGCGGCCCACGGCGCACGCTTCGCGGTCACGAGTCCGAGGTCACTGCGCTGGCGGTCAGCCCCGACGGGAGGTGGCTGGCGGTAGGCGAAAGCGGCGGCGGCCGGATCAGCGTGTGGGATATGGACAGCGGGCAAAGGTTGTCCTGGAGCCTTCCGGGAAGCAACGAGCCGGTGGAGTACCTGGTTGGCCATCAGTTCACCGTGTGGGCGCTTGCCTTCTGTCCGGAAGGGGAGCTTCTGGCAAGCGGTGCCTACGACAACGAGATCAGGATGTGGGACGTAGCGACCGGAATGGAAGTGGGCATCCTTAGGGGACACAGGAGCTGGATTAGGAGCTTGGACTTCTCTCCTCAGGGAAATATCCTGGCTTCTTCTTCCTGCGACGGCACGATCCGCCTGTGGGATGTGGACACCTTGCGCGAAATCCATTCGCCCATCGAGGCGGGCGTCAATGCGTACTCGGTGGAGTTTTCCCCCGACGGGATGCTGCTTGCTACCGTCACCAACCCGGGCGAGACGTTGGTGTACGAGACCGATGGATGGAGCCAGCGTTGGTCATATGCCCTGCCCCGGCGCTCGGCGACGTATGTGGTGGGTTTTTCGCCGGACGCTTCCCTGGCCGTGACGGGAGGATACGGAGGCAGAGTGCAGTTGCGCAACGCCCGGACGGGTAACCTGCTGGAAGAGCTGGAAGGCCACTCCGGCGCCGTATGGGGAGCCGCGTTCCTCGCCGCCGGGGAGTACCTCGTCACGACCGATACGAACGGCGAAATGCGCCTGTGGCGCCTCGATCGGTAGCAGTGCGGCTTGCCTACGACGTTCATGGCGGGCCCCACCATGCCGTGACAGGGAGCAGGGTCGGTCATTGATAGAAGCATGCACGACGCCCTAATATGGGGACATGGCTACCGTATATCCGCGGACACTACCTGTAGTGCTCTGGCCGGGAGAAGATGGC
>PXEP01000177.1 GCA_003566155.1 Candidatus Acetothermia bacterium
ACGAGCTCCATGGATACAAGCGGCCCGGTGCGCTTGTCCAGTTTGATTCCGATGACCCCTTTTCCGCCCCGCCTCTGGGGGCTGAGCTCCGCAGGATCAAGGCGTTTTCCGTAGCCGTTTTCGGTAACAAGCAGGAGCTTGTACTCCTTGCTCAGGTCTGGCGGCAGGCACACTGTGGCCACCACCGCATCGCCCTCCATCATGCGCATCCCGCGCACGCCCTTGGAGGGACGGCGGGTAAGCCGCACTTGCGACTCCTCGAAGCGGATGACCTGTCCTCCGGCACTGGCTAGGATAAGTTGGCCCTCTCCACTGGTGATGTGCGCGCCCACCAAGCGGTCCTCCTCGGCGATGTTATAGGCGAGGATTCCTTTGGAATGTGCGTTGGCGTAATCGGCGAGGGTGTTACGGTTCACCACGCCGTTTCTTGTGGCCAGAAGGCCGCAGTCCCTCTGGAAGTCGTCCACGGCCAACACAGAGCGTATCTCTTCGTCTTGGTCCATCTCTAAGAAGTGTCGCAGATTCTTGCCCACGCCGGCCCGCTGACCCACCGACAGCCGCGCTGCCGGAAGTTTGAATACCCGCGCCCGGTCGGTGAACACAAGGAGGTCCTGGTGGGTGTTGGCGTAGAGCATCTCCTGGAGCGAGTCGGAGTCCTTGGTACGGATGCCTCTGACTCCCTTGCCCCCACGGCCCTGCACGCGAAACTCCTCGCAGTCGCTTGCGTTCACGTACCCTCGGCCGGTGATGCACAGGAAGATGTCCCGCTTGGGTTCCTCAATGTCCTCCGCGCTCAAGTCGTCGGCTTCGCTGATGATGGCCGTGCGCCGCTCATTGCCGTACTTGTCGGCGATCTCTTCCAGTTCCGCGTGGATCACGCTGTCCAGCTTGCCCGGATCGGCGAGGATGGCCTCGTACTCGGCGATCTTCACCCGCAGCTCTTTGAGCTCCTCGTCGATCTTGTGCCGTTCCATCTTTGTAAGCTGAGACAAGCGCATGCGCAGGACGGCTTCCGCTTGTTTGTCGGTGAGGCCGATCTCCGCCGACAGGAGGGCCAGCGCTTCGTCGGGGTTGCCCGACGAGCGGATGATCTCGATCACTTCGTCCATGCGTTGCAGTGCGATCTGGAAGCCTTCAAGGATGTGGGCCCGGTCGCGGGCCATCTGCAGGCGGTATTCGGTCCTCCGCTTGACCACGGCGCGGCGGAAGGCGAGGAATGCCTTGAGCATCTGAGGGAGGGACAGCGTCTTAGGGCTACCTCGTTGGATCACCAAGAAGTGGCAGGAGTATGTGCGCTCCAGAGCGGTGAGTTTGAGCAGTCGCTGTAACACCCGCCGAGGTGTGGCATCGCGTTTGAGTTCCACTACGACCCGCAGGCCTTCGCGATCGGACTCATCGCGCAGGTCGGACACACCTTCCAGCTCGCCCGATTTCACCTTGGCGGCGATGGATTCCAGGATGGTGGCTTTGCGCACCTGATAGGGAATCTCGGTGATCACGATGCGATCGTCCTCGAGAAACGCCCGCGCCCGCACCCGGAGCTTTCCTTCGCCGGTACGGTAGGCTTCCTTGATTCCGTCCGAGCCCACGAGGAATCCCCCGGTGGGAAAATCAGGGCCGGGAACGAACTGCATCAGCTCCTCGGCGGACGCTTCGGGGTTCTCCAAAAGATGAAGCGTGGCGCCTATGATCTCGCGCAGGTTGTGCGGGGGAATCTGGGTGGTCATCCCCACGGATATTCCCCAGGCGCCGTTCACGAGCGGATGGGGGAAGCGGACAGGCATTACCTCTGGTTCCTGCGACGAGTCGTCGAAGTTGGGCATGAAGTCGACCGTGTGCTCGTTGAGCTCCTCTAGGAACTCCATGGCGATCGGCGCCAGTCGGGCCTCTGTGTAGCGCATGGCCGCCGGGGAGTCCCCGTCGATGGAGCCGAAGTTGCCCTGGCCGTCCACCAGGGGGTAGCGGGTGGTATACGTCTGCGCCATGCCGGCCATCGCGTCGTACACGGCCAGGTCGCCGTGTGGGTGATAGCGGCCCATGGTATCGCCGACGATGCGTGCGGACTTGCGGTAGGGTTTTCCGGGTTGCAGTCCAAGCCCGCGCATGGCGTACAGGATGCGCCGTTGCACCGGTTTCAGCCCGTCGCGTACGTCGGGGATAGCCCGTCCGCGGATTACCGAGATGGCGTAGTCGATGTACGACTGTTCCATCTCGTCTTCGATGAATGCGGAATGCACTCGTTCCACGTGTTGTTACCTCCCGACCAGATGGTACGATGGTAAGGGGGTATGCGCAACGTTTTTCCGTCCCTGACTGGGTTAGGCTCTTATCTCCTCACAGGGGCTAGTGGGGGTTGCGGGGACGCTGTTACCGGTCGGGGCGTTGGGTGATGGTGAGCCCGATCGTCAAGCGTTCTAGGGACAGCTCTAGCGATACGGTCCACTCCTCGAGGTCCAGGCCGGAGCCTTTCCATGCTAGCGCATCATCGGCACGGCGGAAGGTCGTATCACCCTTGGGTGAAGGGCTGAAGGTCACGCCACCGCTGATGTTCAACTCCCCCAGTTCGTGCGCAAAGCTAAGCTCCTGCCTGTGAAGCCCATCGGCGGTGAGTACGGAAGTGCTGGAAAGATCCCAGGAGGAAAGCGACGTGCTTAGGGACAACGTGGTAAAGGAGGACGAGTCATTGGGTCCAAATAGGATGCTGGTTGACCACTCGCCCGAGATGCTCATCGCACTCCCCATCAAGGCAACCGTCAACGCTCCTATGCACGCTAACACGACTTTCCCCATGACGCGCCTCCTCTACGGGTGGTCCCGTTGGTGGACCTTGTTGCTCGTTTCGCTTGCCAATCATATCACCGACAAGACTTGCGGGGAAGGGGAGGGGGAGGATCGTGGCCTCCCCCTCCGGCGAAGCCCATCGTGGTGTTGCGTTGGGTTGTGGTAGGCTAGTATCAGAACGTGAACCGCCAGCCGACGCTGAGTGTGTGGTCGGCCTCTATCGCGTCCAGGGTCATCGAACCCAGGATCGACAGGTTGGCCATGACAGGCACATGAGCGTTCAACACGATCCGTGTTACTCCGAACAAGCTCCCCTCCGGCTGGAAGAAGACCGTTGCATCGAGTTCGAGCTGCTCTCCACAGCAGCTGGGCATGCAGAAGCCTAGCTTCACGTACTCAAACTCGTCCTCGTGAAAGATTTGCTCGTCTAGTTGTGCTACTACCGCTTCCACGTCCAAGGCGGTGAGGAACTCTACGTAGCTGCATCTCCCCAGGTTGGAGCGTAGCTTCCATCCATGGATCTGGATGCCATAGAAGCGGAACTCATCGGGCTCCCACAACACATCTGCAAACAGGGTTACGCACAGCTCTGCAAACCCCACGAACCTGGGGGTGACGCTGACCACCTTGCTGTCCACTGTGAACTTCACCCAGGCATCGAAGGTGATCCCCCAGAACAGAGGGGTCAGGGATTCAGTCCTCACTAGAATGTAATCAAAGCCTGATTTGGAAAAGGAAAGCTCAATATCGTGTGTAATTCCGCAGCATAGGCTGAGATCGCTAAAGGTGAGCAGCGCCTTTTCGAAGGCGAGGCCGAGACAGCAATCGGCGAACCAGCCCGTAATGGACATCTTCTCCGTTTGGCCTGTCAAGTGGAACCTAGTATAGCTTTCGGTCTGCGGGGGACAGCAGGGCCAAAGGTAATCGGGGGCATACGGATACGCGTAGTGGGTGAAACCGGCTATGAACTCCGCTCCCATGAAGCTGAGGGAGGCCTCTGCTTCTGCCCGCATGTACGCCGGAGCCTCAAGTGTTGCTGATGAAGTCTGGACATCACACTCTTCAGGAAAGGTGACTTCTACTGTTTCGCTGTGGGCAGGGTTGAAATAGATGCTGCCTTCCACATCGATCGGTCCCAACATGCCGTACATGCCGAGCGCTTGGTCGACAAAACCTTGCTCGGTGAACACAGAGTGGCTGGTTAGGGTCCAATTGTTGGTGATCTCGTATTCAAGGGACAATTTGGTGTACTCCAGCGCCGGCGGAGGGGGTATCAGGGTAAGGTGTGTCTCCCATGAGCCAGAGATATTCCCCCAACAGGAGAAGCCCAATGCACATAGCGCTGCGAAAACAACAATCGGCTTCTTCATGTGTCTGTCTTCCTCCTCGCTGTTACGGTACCCGTAGCACCAGCGTGCTGACGATGGACTAGGTCCGCGATGGGGGGAGGCTGGGTCCGTGATGCTTGTTACATTTCTCGGCGGGCGGTTGACACGGCCGCCCGGCCGATTAAGCTAAAGTGTTGTCTGCCTGCCTCGATGCCCGGCTGGGACAAATTTGCTCTTAAGTGGAGGACGTAGTATGGCTGGTGGCGCAATGAAACGAATACGGAACATCGGGATCGCCGCGCATATCGACGCGGGCAAGACTACTGTGACCGAACGCATCCTGTTTTTCACCGGCAAGAGCCACAAGCTCGGGGAGGTCCACGACGGCCGCGCGGTGATGGACTGGATGCCCCAAGAGCGGGAGCGCGGCATCACCATTACTTCAGCGGCCACTACAGCCTACTGGAAAGAGCACCGGATCAACATCATCGACACGCCCGGGCACGTCGACTTCACCGCTGAGGTGGAGCGTAGTCTGCGGGTGGTTGATGGCACTGTAGCGTTGTTCTGCGCTGTTTCCGGCGTGCAGCCTCAGTCAGAGGCTGTCTGGAGGCAGGCGGAACGCTACCGCGTTCCCAGAATCGCATTTATCAACAAGATGGACCGCACCGGAGCCGATTTCTGGGCGGCCCTGGGCGAGATCAGAGGCGAACTCGGGGCCAACGCGGTGCCTTTGGTGCTTCCCATCGGGGCCGAGCAGGAGTTCCGCGGCCTGGTCGACCTTCTGGATATGCATGCCATTCTGTACGAGGAGACGCCCACCGGAGTGGAGCTTCGTCAGACCCCTATACCCGCGGAGCTGAAGGACGAGGCTATAAAGGAGCGGGAGAAGCTGATCGAACGGGCGAGCGAGCAGGATGACAGCCTGTTGGAAGTGTTTATGGAGGGACGCGCGCCCACACGGGCTGAACTCCGCGACGGCCTTAGGGCGGCAACCATCGCTGGGCGTCTGGTGCCTGTCCTTTGTGGATCGGCGTTCCGTAACAAGGGAGTACGGCGCCTTCTTGACGCTGTAGTGGATTTTCTACCATCTCCGGGCGATGCGCCTCCGGTCCGCGGCCAATGGGAAGGAGCGGATGTGGAACGCGGTCCGGACCCTGAGGGGCCGCTGGCAGGTCTTGTGTTCAAGGTGCAGGCCGACCGCCATGTGGGAAGGCTCTCGTTTGTCCGTGTCTACTCAGGGACACTGAAGGTCGGGCAGACCGTGGCCCTGGGGGGCCGGGACAAGCAGCAGCGCGTTGCCCGGCTGTTTGAGGTGCACGCCAATCGCCGCCAGCCGGTGGAGGAGCTCAGCGCGGGTGAGGTGGGCGCGGCGGTGGGACTGTCCGACGCATTGACTGGGGACACGTTGTGCGACCCTGAGCATCCGGTGATCCTTGAAGCGATGGAGTTTCCCGCCCCGGTGATCGATCTTGCTCTCATCCCTAACAGCCGGCGGGATGCCGATCGTCTGGGAGAGGCGCTGGCGCATCTTGTGGGAGAGGATCCGACGTTTCTGGCACAGTCCGATCCAGAAACGGGGCAAGTTGTGGTGTCAGGGATGGGCGAGTTGCACTTGGAAATCATCGTGGACCGGCTGCAACGGGAATTCGATGTGGGCGTCACACCCGGACGGCCGCAGGTTGCCTACCGGGAAACGGCGACCGCCGAGGTGGAGTACGAGCATCGTCACGTTAAGCAGACCGGGGGCCGCGGACAGTACGCTCACGTCGTGATCCGCCTGCAGCCGGGCGAGCCGGGGTCAGGCCTGCAATTCGAGGAGAAGGTATCCGGCGGCAGAATCCCCCGGGAGTTCATCCCGGCTGTTCGGCGCGGTGTGGTGGAGGCCACGGCCGAGGGGCCGCATGGGGGTTACCCGGTGGTTGATGTGGCTGTGACGCTGTTGGATGGCTCCGCGCACGAAGTTGACTCCTCCGAACAAGCGTTTCGTACCTGTGGGGCGGCGGCGTTCCGCGAGGCATTACGGCGGGCCGGGCCGCGGGTGTTGGAGCCGTACATGGCGGTGGAGGTGACCGTTCCCGAGGAACAAACGGGAACGGTGATGGGAGATCTTGCATCCAGGCGCGGACAGATCCTGGGCGTTGAGCAAAAGGGCGGTGTTCAGATACTGCGGGCCAAGGTGCCGTTGGCGGAGATGTTTGGCTACTCCACGGAGCTTCGCAGCATGACCAGCGGGCGAGGGACATTCACCATGCACTTTGAACGCTACGAGTTGGTTCCCCACGAACTGGCCGAGCAACTGCGGGCGGCCTCTGCGGAGGTGCGCTGAACAACGCAGCGCGCGCAGGCCGTTAGCTCTCTTCCTCGCCCGGGGGGACCGTCAGCACGGGGCAGGGAGAAGCGCGCACGATCCGCTCGGCGACCGAGCCAAACACGAACATGCGCCAGGCCGACGCGCCGCGCGTGGCCGTGATGATCACATCAACCGCGTTCTCCTCCGCCTCGCGGATGATCTCCTGGGCGGCATCCCCATGGGCTACAGTTGTTCGGCAGGTGACCTCATCGGGCACTCTGTCCTTCACAAGTTTTTTCAGCGAGTGTTCGGCGGATTCGCTTAGCCCCTGTTGGTACGCCCCGATGTTGAAGCCGATTGACTCGGGTGGTGCGGAGACGGTGGGCAAGGGGGAAATGACGTGCACCACGTGTAGCTGAGCTCCGAAGTGGCGGGCAAACTCCACCGCCACATCCAGCGCCTGGATAGACGGCTGGCTGAAGTCCGTCGGGCAAAGAACCTCTTTTATCGGAAGCATATCGCCCTCCTACAACCATTCTACGGGGACAGTCCCCCAGCATCACCCTATGGGGACTGTCCCCCTACATCACCCTACGGGGACAGCCCCCGTTTCGGTAGAATACGGGTTGTGTTATGGTGGCAGGCGTTGCAGGTGGTGGGACTGTCGGCTGCACCTGTGGCCGAGCTCAGGGGTGGGCTCCCGTTGGCTCTCCACTACGGTGCG
The DNA here is from genome assembly GCA_003566155.1 of Candidatus Acetothermia bacterium. Classification (GTDB taxonomy): domain Bacteria; phylum Bipolaricaulota; class Bipolaricaulia; order Bipolaricaulales; family Bipolaricaulaceae; genus T3SED10-47. The sequence goes on from PXEP01000177.1 coordinate 7,127, forward strand.
GCTGCACCCGTGGCCTATGCGCTGGCAGTGGCAGGAAACTTACTTCCAGTCCCCTTTCTCCTGTGGGGGTTGGACTGGCTGCTTCCCCAGTTGGTGCGGTTGCCGCCCCCGTTTGGGCGGTGGGTCACCCGTTACCTGGATTGGCAGACCCGGCGGCATAGCGCACGGCTGAATCGGTGGGGCATGGTGGCGTTGGTGGCAATCGTAGCGGTTCCGCTACCGATAACGGGCGCATGGACGGGATGCTTGGCGGCCGTGTTGGTCGGGATTAACAGATGGCGGGCGTTGCCGGCGGTGGTCGGAGGGGTGCTTATCGCGGGTGTGATCGTTTTGCTGGCCACCCTGGGGGTAATCAGGCTGGTCGTGTTGTAGGCTCAGCCCGGTTGCGCCGTAGGGCTCTCTGGTTTTAGCAGCAGTTTGTCTTCATCGGCTTCCAGTCGCACATGACCGCCCTCGCGGATCTTTCCGCCCACCAGCATTGTGGACAGAGGATTCTCCACCTGATGGCGAATGGTGCGCTCCAGTGGCCGGGCTCCATAGTGGACGTCGTAGCCCTCCTTGGCCAGAAGATCCAGCGCTTCGGGCGTATGCTCCAGCGTGATGCCTTGCTCGGCGAGCCGTTGCCGGAGGATGTCCAGCTTGAGTTCGGCGATCTGCCGCACGATCTGCGGGCTGAGTTGACGGAATACCACTACCTCGTCCAGGCGGCCCAGGAACTCGGGGCGGAACGTATGGCGGAGCGTCTCCTGCACCATCCGTTTGGCTTCCTCATAGGTGGCGGCGGACTGGAAATGCTCTGACCCTGCGTTGGAGGTCATCACGATCAGCGTATCCCGGTAGCTAACCGTGTGCCCCTGCCCGTCGGTGAGCCTCCCGTCGTCCAGTAGCTGCAACAACAAGTTCATCACCTGGGGATGGGCTTTTTCCACCTCATCCAGGAGGATCACCTGGTACGGTCGGCGGCGCACCGGCTCGGTGAGCTGCCCGCCCTCCTCGTAGCCGACATAACCGGGCGGGGCGCCAATGAGGCGCGCCACTGCGTGCTGCTCCATGTACTCGCTCATATCCATTCTGAGCAGTGCGCGTTCGTCGCCGAACAGGATCTGGGCCAGGGCCTTGGCCAGCTCGGTCTTACCTACGCCGGTGGGCCCGAGAAACAAGAACGTACCCTGCGGCCGCTTTGGATCGGCAAGCCCCGCTCGCGACCGACGTACCGCGTCGGCCACTGCGCGCACGGCCTCATCCTGGTCGATAACGCGGCTGTGAAGGAGCTCTTCCAGCTGGGCCAGGCGTTGGCGTTCCTCTTGCAGGAGGCGGTTCACGGGAATCCCTGTCCAGACGGCCACCACCTGGGCCACGTGTTCGGGGGTCACCACCCGAGGACTGTGCTTTTCCGGCTGCGCCAGACGCAGTTTCGATGCTGCCTCGTCCACCAAGTCCAGTGCTTTGTCCGGCATCTTCCGCTCGGTGATGTACCGCTCGGCGAGTCGAGATGCAGCGTGGAGCGCTTCCTCTTCGATCGTCACCTCGTGGTGCTGCTCTAGCTTGTCTTTCATGCCCTGCAGGATGTGCACTGTTTCCTCTACCGAGGGCTCGCGGATGTACCACCTGGGCCATGCGTCGCTCCAGTGCAGCGTCTTTCTCTACGCGCTTTCTGTACTCGTCCAGGGTTGTTGCCCCGATGAGTCGCAGCCGTCCGCGGGCGAGGGGCTCCTTGAGCATGTTCGCCGCATCGACGGCTCCTTCCGCGGCTCCGGCCCCGACGATGGTGTGGAACTCGTCGATAAACATGATGATATTGCCGGCGGCTGCCTCCACCTCGCGCAGTACAGCCTTCATCCTCTCCTCGAATTCGCCGCGGAACTTGGAGCCCGCCACCATGCCCCCGACGTCTAGGGCGAGCACCTTCTTCCCTTTCAGTGAATCGGGGACGTTCCCCTCGGCGATACGTTGGGCCAGACCCTCCACGATGGCTGTCTTCCCCACCCCCGGCTCTCCGACGAGGACGGGGTTGTTCTTCCTTCGGCGGAGAAGGATCTGGATCACGCGCTCGATTTCTTCCTCCCGGCCGACGACCGGGTCGAGGTTGCCCCGCTGGGCAAGCTGCGTCAGATCGACCGCATACTTCTGGAGGACTTTGTAGCGTTCTTCGGACTCCGGCGAGTCGACGCGCTGTTCCCCGCGCACTTCCCGCAGAGCGTTGTACACGGCATCGGGCGTTACCCCGTGCTTGGCAAGGAGCCGGGACAACGATGGGGCATCATCGCGCGAAATAGCTATA
>PXEP01000172.1 GCA_003566155.1 Candidatus Acetothermia bacterium
CCGACAGCAACGTACACGCACTTAAGGTCCTTGCCCAGCTGGTTGATGATCGTGTCCACGGCCAACGCGGTCTTGCCCGTGCGGCGGTCACCGATGATCAGCTCGCGCTGCCCTCGGCCTATGGGAGTGAGCGCATCCACGCACTTAAGCCCCGTTTGCACAGGCGTGTCCACAGGCTGCCTGGTGATGACGCCCGGGGCCTTGGCATCGGTGTCTCGGTATCCTTCGGCCTCCACTGGGGGTTCACCGTCCAACGGGCGGCCCAAGGGGTCCACCACCCTACCGAGAAAGCCCGGCCCAACCGGGGTGGAAAGGATCGTCCCCGTCCGTCGGACCTCGTCTCCCTCCTTGATGTCGGCATCCGAGCCCAGTAGGGCGACACCTACCGAGTCCTCTTGTAGGTCAAGCACCAGCCCGTGGATATCCCCCGGGAACTGAAGGAGCTCCGAGGCCAATGCCGACCGGAGCCCGTATACGCGAGCGATGCCGTCTCCTACCTCCACTACTACGCCCACTTCCTCCATTTCCAGATCGGCGTCCAGCTGCTCGATCTGCTGACGGAGGATGGCGGTGATCTCATCTCTTCGTATGTCCGCCATGCCTACCCCTTCAACTCCTCGGCCAGCCGTGCGAGGCGCCGCTCCAAGGATGCGTCCAGTCGCCGGCCGGCGACCTCCAGCTCGGCGCCGGCGAGCAAGTCCGGCTGTGATATTATCTCCAGAACCACGGTCCGCCCCGTGACCTCACCCAGTCGGGCTTTTATCACATCTACCTGTTGTGTTGACAACGGCCGTGCAGTGCGCAACACAGCGCGTACCAGCCTACCGTGCTCCTCCGCCGCCCTCAAGAACGCGGAGCGGACCGCGGGGAAGTGCGCCGCGCGCCCGCGGCGCGCCATCAACCGTAGGGTGTTAATGAGGTATGGATGAAGTTTCCCTCCCAGCGCCTCCCGGATGAACGCTTCCTTTGCATTTGTGGGCACAAGCGGGTGGGTGAGGAAGTCGGAAAGCTCGGGGGAACGCTCCCAGAGCTCCGCCAGGTCTGCCAGCTCCTCTCCCACACGTTGCTCCAGGTCGGCTGCTTCTGCGGCCTCGTACAGGGCATCCGCGTAGCGGTTCAGCGCTCTTTCCCCGGCCACGATGGTCAGGAAAGCAGACGCTGGGGAAGCTTCTGCCCCAGCTCCTCCAGAAGTGCCTGATGATCCTGAGGGGGGACCTCCCGCCTAAGCACGCTCTGGGCACCTTCTAAGACCAGTTCAGCGTAGTCCCGCCGCAGATCAGCCGACACTTGTTCCTTCAGCCTACGGGCCTCGTTCTCTCCATCCTCGATGATCTGCTGGGCCTGGCGGCGGGCATCTTCCCGCGCTTGGCGCACCAGTTGTTGCGCCTCCGATTCCGCCTGCGAGACGATCTCCCGCGCTCGTCGGTTTGCATCCGCCAGCGCCTCCTCACGTTGACTGAGCAGTGCCTGCCCTTGGGCTTTGGCTTCCTCGGCCTTCTCGAGGCGCTCCTGTTCCGCCTGGCGGCGGCCCTCCAGCCAAGTGGCCGCAGGCCGGAAGAGGAATCGCTTGAGTAGCCATAGTAGGAGGGCGAAGTTGATTAGGTTGATGACCCACGTCCAGTTGATGTTCTCAACGACGGTGCCCCATTCTAACTGCATCTCGATCTCCTCAACCGGCCACGAACACGAGGATGATAGCCACTACCAGCGAGTAAATGCCGGTGGATTCGGTGATCGCTTGCCCCACGATCATCGTCCTGAGGAGGGAATTCTCCATTTCCGGCTGGCGGGCCATCCCGTCAAGCGCATGGGAAGCAGCCATGCCTTGTCCGATGGCCGGACCGATAGCCCCGATCCCCATACACAGCCCCGCGGCCAGGTATCTAGCCATTGTGATGAGATCCGCACCACTGATGTCCATCCAATACCTCCTTACGAGCTTACAGCCAGGTTGATGTACGCTGAGGCGAGCAAAGCGAACACCAATGCCTGGATCGTCCCCACGAAGATCCCGAAGAACAGGTCCAGCCCAACCCCTACCGGGAACGCGAAAGGTAGTAAGAACACCGCGCGGGCGAGCAGCGCCGGCGCCAGGGCTGTCAGAATTGCTCCCCCGAGTATATTCCCGAACAGACGAAAACCGTGGGACAGCGTCCTGCCCATATCCCCGACGATGTTCATGGGAAGAAGAATAGGGTTGGGCTCGAGATAACTGCGCAGGTGTAGGCGAACCCCCCGTGTCCTGAGGGCGTAGTAGTGGGCAAGCACATACACCATGATCGCCATGCCCATGGGTACGTTGAGGTTCTGCGTGGGGGAGACGATGTACGGGATGGGCAGGATCCCGATCCAGTTGCACAGAAGTATGTACAAAAACAAGGTTGCAGTAAGCGGAAGGACCCGCTTGGCCAACGGCTCGTCGAACCCCGCTACCAGCTGACTGCGGGAAAGCTCCAACAGTGCGGCCAGGAATCCCGCCCGTTGGGTTAAAGGCCCCTCTCGCTCGCGGGGGAGGCCTCGGCGAAGCCATATGGAAACCGCAACCAACAGAGCCGTAACGAACAAAGAGACGGCAACCGCTGGCAGATCGAACGACACATCTACCGGCCCTACTCGTACGGTGGCGATAAGCTCCTCGCCAAGTCGTTCTATGCCCATCCACGCCTCGCTAGCAGCCACGCCCGCGCCCATAAGCCCGTTGTAGCTGAGCACAGTCCCGCCACCACTCCCAGCGGGGGAAGGCCGATCGATATCCCGCCCAGTGCCAGTAGTGCCATTAGAAGAAATCCCCCGAGCGCGGACATTGCTGCCCACGCTGACTTCTGCCTCGCCGGGGGCGTTCGGTCCATAAGCAGCGCCACCATCCTTGAGGCGGCTACGCAACCCATCCCCCACCACACGGCGAGGGGCCACGACCACCCAAGGGCAATCAGCCCCAGCGAAACAGGTGCCGCAAGTACTGCCCCCTCACGCAGTCCCATCCAGCGCAAACTAGCCCCGCCTTCCTACAGCGTGCGCATCTCTTGAGCCTTGGCCTCCACTGTTTCGTCCACCTGGCCTACGTACTCCTGCGTTACCTCATCCAGCCGCTCGCGCAAGCGGAAATATTCATCCTCAGAGATGTCGCCGTTCTTCTTGAGTTCGTCCAGCTCATCACGGGCATCACGACGCAGATTCCGCAGGGCGATTTTGGAGTCCTCCCCCTTCTTCTGCACGAGTTTTTCCAGCTCGGCACGACGCTCCTCCGACAGCCGCGGCACCTTGATGCGTACGAGCTCCCCGTCGTTCTGGGGGGTAAGCCCTAGGTCCGAAGCGAGGACCGCCTTTTCCATTGCGGAGATCTGCGAGCGGTCGAATGGTCGGACCACGATCAGATCGGGATCCGGGGCCACAATGTTCGCCACGTGTTTGAGGGGAGTCGGCGCGCCATAGTAATCCACCGTAAGATCTTCCAATAGCGATGGGTTGGCGCGGCCGGTGTGAACCTTGGCCAATTCCCCTTTCAGCACCTTCAGGCTCTTGTCCATGTTGGACTTGACCCGGTCTAGTAGCGCGTGTTCCATAGCTTTGCACCCCCATGCGAATCCTAGCCTTCCGTGTGAATCGCTGCAAGTGACATCGCCCGTTCAGTTGGGATGGCTGCGCTCGCGGGTGATAATAGTCTGTGCGTATACCCATTGCTGACGTGCTCGCGGCACATCCGCACGCTGCTACGATCATTCGGCGGTTGGAGGAGGCCGGCTACACCACCGTCCTTGTGGGTGGCGTGGTTCGCGACGGCGTGCGTGCTCTGTGGGAAGGCGGGGCTTGGGTCCCTCAGGATCTGGACATCGCCACCGCTGCGCCACCAGAGCTGGTGCAGGAGCTGCTCTCCGATTTCCGGACTCTGGAGGTAGGCCGGGCGTACGGGGTGGTCATGGTGGTAGCCGCCGACGGCCGACAGTACGAAGTGGCTACGTTCAGAAAAGAATCCACCTACACTGACGGCCGTCATCCGCAGGAAGTGAGCTGGGGCACGCTGGAGGAGGACGTACGCCGCCGGGATTTCACGGTCAACGGCTTGGCGGCCACCTATGAGGGGGAAGTCGTCGATCTGGTGGGCGGGCTGGATGACCTCCGGGCGGGGGTAATCCGCACGATAGGTCGACCTGACGAGCGCTTCTCCGAGGATCGTTTGCGCTTGCTGAGAGCAGTGCGTTTTTGCTGTCAACTTGGCTTCAGACTGGACAGCGACACGCAGGCCGCTCTGCGGCGGCAGGCCTCTGGGATCACAATGGTTTCCTGGGAACGGATTCGCGACGAGCTCGTTCGTCTTGTCGCTACTTCCAGCGCGGGGCGGGGAATCAGGATGCTTATGTCCACCGGGCTTTTGGAGTACGTCCTTCCCGAGGTGGCTTCACTGGACGGGGTCCCCCAGCCCGTCGAATACCACCCCGAGGGCGATGTACTGGCCCACACTTGTGCTTCGCTGGACGTGGCAGACGGGATATGGGACGCCCCGCTTCTCAAGCTGGCTGTTCTGTTGCACGATGTAGGCAAGCCTGCGGCGTTGGCCCAGTGGGACGGGGCACATATGAGCGGGCATTGTCAGTTGGGAGCGGACATTGCCGAGCGCGTACTGCGGAGGCTGAGGTTCCCCGCCCGTGACATCGCATGGGTCACCCATCTGGTCGGCGAGCACATGCGGGCCGCGCGCCTGTCGGAAATGCGACTGGGAAAGCAACTCCGACTCATCGGGCAGCGTGAATGCACGGAGGCTGTGCTGACGGACTTGGAGGGTCGTTACCCCTTATTCGCCGATCTTGTGCGGCTGATCATATGTGATGCAGAGGCCACGGCACACCGGGCTGCTGCTTGGCGGCCGGTGTTGGAGCATGTGGTGGGGTTGCTTCTTCACCTGGAGCGCATCCAGGGGCTCGAGCGAGCACGGGAGCTACTCCGTGGTCATGACCTGTTGTCTTTGGGTGCTTCCCCTGGACCACGGCTGGGAGAAGTGCTGGACCAAGTACACGAACTGATTCTGGCGGGGACGATCAGGACCCGGGAGGAGGCGCTGGCTGAAGCGGCCAGAAGACTCGGCGGTCAAATGTAACGTCCATTACCCCCCCGATGTCCCGCACTAGGGTCACGCCTTCCCTCGTCTCGGTGACGAATTGCCACTACGCTGGTCACATCATGGGCAAGCTAAAGCTGGGACCGGACATCGAGCTTCCGTTGCGGGAGGCCATAGGCCAGTGTGTCGCCATACTGGGGATCCGTGGTTCGGGCAAGTCCAACACCGCCGGGGTGATCTTCGAGGAGCTGCTCGCTGCCCGTTACCCCCTGTCGATCATCGATACGGATGGGGAGTACTTCGGGCTGAAGGAGAAGTACGAAGTATTGGTCGTAGGAGAGGGTGAGAACGTTGACATCGAGCTGAATCCAGATTCCGCGGCTGGGGTGGCGGAAGTCTCCCTGCGGGAGGGACTTCCGGTGGTGGTGGACGTATCCGGTATGCTGTCCGAGGATCGGGACGAGTTTGTGTTGGAATATCTGTCCCGCCTGTGGGAGTTGGCGGGAAAGCTGCGCAAACCCTACATGATCGGGATCGAAGAGTGCCACGAGTTCATCCCACAGGGAGTGCGGACCGAGCTGAAGGAAACAGTCGCCCGCATAGCGCTACGGGGGCGCAAACGGGGATTGGGCACCGTCGTCATCTCCCAGCGATCGGCCAAAGTGGAGAAGGATGTGCTGACCCAGGCGGGGATGCTCTTCTTGCACCGCGTCGTTCATGAAGCGGATATGCGTGTGTACGGTGAGCTTCTGCCGTGGCGAAAGGCGGAAGTCAAAGAAGAGGTGGCTGCTCTAGGCGTAGGGGAATGCATCTTCATGGCTGACCAGACGGTGAAGAAAGCGAAGGTGCGGCTGCGCGACACGTTCCACGGTGGATTTACGCCCGCGTTCGAGCCGGTGGAGACGCCCAAACTGCGGCAGGTGCGGGGGGAGATCCTGGCGGCGATCCAGCGGGCGGGAGCACGTGTGGAGCCGGATGCGTGGGACCCCGCCCCGGGACAGCAAAGATCGGCACACACGCGTTGTGCGGTAAAGGAGGCCCCGATGCGGACGCGCCAGGAAACCGTTGCCCCCTCCCGCGCAAAGGCTCAAGATGCGCCAGCCGATGTCCCGGCGGACAGCGGGCCGACTTCCACGGCCCCACAATCATGGCAGCGGGGGCACCCAGAGCAGGATGCTGAAGTGGAGGACGTGCTTCCCGATGAGGTGCTCCGGCAGGCGAATCGGTTGATGCGGCGTCTGTGGCGACGTCCGATACACGAAAGGCGGATGTTGGCCTTCCTCGCGTCCCGGGAGCCGCGTGCGTACACAACCGCTGAACTTGCGGCGTGGACAGATTGTGCAGAGGCCGTTTTGTTGGGAGAGCCGCCCACCGAACTTGTGGAGTTGGGACTCGTGCACCGTGAGCGGCTGGCACGGGGCTATACGTACCGCATTAGGCTTCGCCCGTACGTGAACGAGGTGTTTGCTCCGTTTCAAAGCGAACTGGGTCCTGAGGGGCTGCACCGGCTGGTCGGCTACCTCCGCGAAGAGCTCATGGACCTTGGGAACAGCGTTTAGAACAGACCTGTTGACCGCCACCGGCGTGCCATGGTATGATTTAACTATAGGAATTGATCAGAAAGGGGAGTCCGTGGACGTCCGGATTGCTGAGCGATATGAGTCCGAATCAGATGCGCTGAGAGAATACGCGGAGAAGAAAGTCAGCGGCCTGCCACGCTATTTTGACAAAATACAAAGCCTGGATGTGGTTATGGAGGTCGAACGGGGCCAGCATCGGGTGGAAATGGTCGGGCACCTGGTGAATAAGAAGACGGTCAAGGCCGAGGCCGTTACGGATGATATGTACGCCTCGGTCGATCAGGCTGTGGAGAAGCTGCAACGTCAATTGGTCAAGTATAAAGAGCAGCTGCGGGTGGAGCGCAAGGGCGGAGAGAAGTGGGAAAGCGAACCGGAGGCCGAGAGTCGCTCGCGCATCGTGACGGTGGACAGCTACATCCGCAAGCCGATGAGCCCCGAAGAAGCAGTGCTGGAGCTTGAGGATTCGGGGAAGGAATTCTTGGTGTTTTTCCATGAGCAGGACGATTACCCAGCAGTAGTGTTCCGGCGGGCGGACGGAGAGTACGGACTCATTCTTCCGCGACGAAGTTGACGGGGGGGGGTACCGGGGTGGACAGCGATGAAGAGAGCGCTCGTCCTTTACTCTGGTAGCATGGGTAGCGCCGCAGCGACGCGGTTGGCCCAGCTGTCGGGAGAATACGAGCTGTGCCTGCTCTATCTTCAGTCGCCGTTCTTTCATGGGGCGGAGGAAGTTAAGGAAACTGCGGCGCGGTTGTTCCCCGATCTGCGGCTGAAGAGTCATACTTTGAAGAGGGATTATCTGCGCATGGCTCCCCGCGAAGAACAGCTGCCCTTCCCTTGCGGGGCATGTCGTCACGTTTTGCTCGCCAAGGCTGCGCGTACGGCGCGACGGCTGCGGGCGGAAGTGGTGATTACAGGGGATGTCGTAGGTCGAGGGCGGATGGGCCTCGAGCAATTACGGCATTTGGACCGATCTGTGGGCCTGGAGGGCCGTGTACTGCGACCTCTTTCGGCGAGGTTGCTCCCCACCACGCGGGCGGAGGCGGCCGGGGACATCGGCGGCGAATGGTTGTTTGATCTGGAGGACGATGAGCGGTACGAGGCGAGGTTGGCCACCCTTGCGCGCGAGTTGAACGTAGAGGGGCAGCCTGAATCAGACGGGGGCCGCTGCAGCCTCCGACGGGGGCAGTTCGCTGCCCGGGTGGAGAGCCTTCTTCAGGACGGACCGCTGACAGTGAACAATCTGCAGCTATTGGAGTTCGATCGGTATCACCATATCCAGCCGGATCTCCAGGTAGTTGTTGCTTGTTCCGGAGAGGAGCAACGACACCTGCAGACTTTGTTTCTGCCCCGAGACGTGCGCATGTACCTGCCTGTGCCGCGCTCTCCGCTGGCATTGCTCCGGGCCGATTGGTCGGAGCAGCGCTGTGCCGAGTCCGTCGCCGAGCGGTTGGCTGCCGGGGCCCAGCTGACGCTTGAGGCTGCCGGCATGGAACCCGGCGCGCAGACAGTGTGTTTCCGGTTAGAATGCGATGAGGAAACGCACCGCTTGAGCGTGGCTCCTCGCGGTGACGGTTGCCGGGGGCGGGACTTGCAACGGGCCGCAGTTGGGGTATCCTTGTCTCTACTCAGTCGCGTGTCTTTTTGACCCCGAGATGGAGCCTTTTGGATGGGGAGTTATGTGTGCTTGGGAGGCGATGTGGGATGCCGATCTACCGCTACGGATGTGAAGAGTGTGGGGAGGAATTTCGCGAGTTGGTGGCTGTGGGGGATGGTCAGGCCGTCCAGTGCAGTGTGTGCGGTTCGACGAGGGTGATCCGCAAACTGTCGAAGTTCGGTGTTGTGTACAAGGGGAGTGGGTTCTACACCACGGAGTACCGCCGCCGCGGCAGCGACAGCGGCGGGAGCGGGGAAGCCAAGTCGGAACAAGCGAACTGATAGCTTGCGGTTACCGCGTGGTTCCCAGGCTAAGGTGTGTCCAGCCAGCGAGGTGAGTTTGCGTGGCGATATCGGGTGATGACATCAGAGCAATCCAGCTTGCCCTGGCTTCTCCGGAGGAGATGCTTGGGTGGTCCCGGGGAGAGGTAACCAACTCCGAAACCATTAATTACCGTACGCATAAGCCGGAACGCGGTGGATTGTACGCAGAGGAGATTTTCGGCCCGGAGAACGATTACGAGTGCTCCTGCGGGAAGTACCGCGGGCGGAAGTATGAGGGAATCACCTGCGAGAAGTGTGGGGTGTTGGTTACTGATTCGGGGGTCCGCCGGGTCAATATGGGTCATATGAGGTTGGCCAGCCCGGTGGTGCACTTCTGGTATCTAAAAGGAGTGGCCAGCCCGCTGTCGCGCCTTCTGGGGATCAAGCGACGTGACTTGCGGAGGATCGCCTACTACGAGACGGAAACAGCTCGCGAGGACCTGTACATCGTCACCCAGTCCGCCTCTCCCAAGGTTCGGGTAGGTGAGCCGCTTTACGACACAGAGGTGCGAATACTGTCATCCGTATTCAGCTTCCAGGTGGAGCGGGCCATGCTGGTGGCCGAGGCCCCGGATGTAAGGGCCGATGAAGCCGGCGTGGTCAGCGTTGAGGCTAGGCGATTGGAGAGCGGGGAAACTTTCCATGTGGCCGCTGTGGGCCGCCACGAGTACCCGGTGGCCCCTGATGTGGAGCTGATGGTCGAGGACGGAGACGAGGTCGAGCAAGGTGAGCTTATCGCCGAACGGCCTGCGGTGGAAATCTGCTCTCAGACGATGTTCGATATGTTGCAGGCCCGCTACGAAGGGGTAGAAGGGCACACGGTAGAGGAAACGGTGGACAACCTTACCTATCTGGTTACGCGGGTGGGAAAGGACGTCCCGCTGCGACTGGGGCAGTCATTGACCTCTTTGGAGGTGCGTGCCTACGAGCGAGCCTTCCCGGGTGCGGTGGAAGCGGCCACGGGAGCTCAAGGCATCAAGGGTCTGCTAGGGAGTCTGCAGCTGGACGAGCTGGTGGACGAACTATGGCTGGAACTGGACCAGACTGCTAACCAAGGGGACAGGCGACGGATCCTACATAGACTGGAAGTAGTGGATCAGCTGCGACAGTCGGAGAACCGCCCCGAGCACATCGTACTGGAAGTGATCCCGGTGCTCCCTCCCCATCTGCGTCCGATGATCCAGCTGGAGGGTGGCAAGTTCGCTACCACCGACCTAAACGACCTGTATCGCCGCATAGTCAACCGTAATAACCGCCTTAACAAGCTTATGGAGATGGGGGCGCCCGAGATCATCCTGCGCAACGAACGCCGCATGCTCCAGGAGGCGGTGGACGCACTGATCCATAACGAGAAAAAGGACAACCCCATCCGCGGCCGCGATGGCCGTCCATTGAAGTCGCTTTCCGAGCGGATACAAGGAAAGCAAGGACGACTCCGACGGCACCTACTGGGAAGAAGAGTCGATTACTCCGGGCGAGCGGTCATCGTGGTCAACCCCAAACTCAAGCTGTCGCAATGCGGAATCCCCAAGAAGATGGCGCTGAGATTGTTTCAGCCTTTTGTGACCGCGCGGCTGGAGGATGTGCCGTTCTCGGACTACGACGAACTCATCAACCGGGCGATGAACGGGGAACTTCCTGAGGTGTGGGATGTTCTGGATCAACTAATCAAGGAGTACCCGGTGTTGCTGAATCGGGCTCCGACGCTCCACCGATTGAGCATCCAGGGATTTGAGCCGGTGCTGGTGGATGGAGATGCTATCCAGATCCATCCGCACGTGTGCCCATCCTACAATGCCGATTTTGACGGGGACCAGATGGCTGTGCATCTTCCCCTTTCCAGGGAGGCGGTGGATGAGGTCCGTGAACTCATGCTTTCGGTGCGGAACATCCTTTCCCCAGCCCATGGGGATCCGTTGGCCGTGCCAACGCAGGATCAAGTCTACGGGACCTATTACCTGTCGCTAGTTGATCGGCAAGCCACGGGTGCGGGGATGATGTTCACGTCGATCAACGAGGCTCGCCGAGCCTACGATCGGGGAGATCTATCCCTTCACGCACCGGTGAAGATGAGGCTCGATGGGCAGGTGCGGGAAACGACGTTGGGTAGGGCGATTTTAAACGAAGCGCTCCCTCCTGACTTGCAAGACTATGAGGTGCTGTTTGAGTCGCGGGTGGTGAGGTCGAAGGTCCATGAATGCTACTTGCGTCACGGTTGGGAAAGAACGGCGCAGCTTCTGGATCGGCTGAAGGAACTGGGGTTCAAGTATGCCACGATTTCCGGTCTGACCATTTCCATCACCGACTGTGAGATTCCCGTAGAGAAAGAGAAGCTGATCGAGCGGGCCCAAGAACAGGTGGACCGGATAAACCATATGTACAGGCGTGGCCTGGCCACCGATGAGGAGCGCTTCCTTGCCGTGATCCGCGTTTGGCGGGACACCGTGGACGCGGTCGAAGAGGTCACCATGGGGAATCTTTCCCAGAAGCAGTTCAACCCGGTGTGGGGAATTGTGGCCTCGGGCGCCCGCGGTTCCTCCAGCCAGGTGAAGCAATTGGTGGGCATGAGGGGCCCGATGTCCGACCCGCAGGGCCATATCATAGAGTGGCCGGTCAAGTCCAACTTCCGCGAGGGGCTAAGCATTTTGGAGTACTTCATCTCCACCCACGGTGGGCGCAAAGGAACGGCCGATACTGCCCTGCGCACCGCGGACGCCGGATACCTGACTCGGCGGCTGGTGGATGCCTGTGTGGACGTCATCATCCGTGAGGAGGACTGTGGGACGCGGCAGGGGGAGGATATTGATCCGCTGTACTTCGCCAAGGACGAGGTCATGGAGGATATCCCCCGACGACTGTACGGGCGGTTTACAGCCGAAGCGGTGCGGGATCCGCGCACCGGTGAAGTGTTGCTGGAGCGGGATCATCTCATCGATCGCCAGACCGCGGAGCGTGTGGGGCGGCTGGAAGTGGAGTTGGACCTCGGGGACCCTGAGGTAGTCGAGCGCATCGTATACTGCAAATCGCTCGAGGACGTGCGCAGCCCGGACACGGGTGTCACGCTCGTTCGGCGTGATGAGCATATAACTCCCGAGTTGAGGGACGAACTCCTGGAAGCGGGCGTGGAGCGGATACGCGTCCGGCCACGCATTTCCGTGCGGGCCCCCACCACCTGCCGATGCGCGGATGGGTTGTGCCAGAAATGTTACGGGCTCATGCTTGCCTACCACCGGATGGTGGAATTGGGCACCGCAGTGGGTGTGATCGCCGCTCAATCAATCGGAGAGCCCGGCACCCAGCTTACGATGAGAACGTTCCATACCGGCGGGGTCGTCGGTGTGGATATCACCCAGGGTCTTCCTCGGGCAGAGGAACTGTTCGAGGCGCGCAAAACTACCAAGGCGGCCCATGCACCGGTATCGCCACTGGCCGGACATGTAACAGGGGTGGAGCCGACGCGCACCGGACGGGAACGGGTGGAGATCGTTTCCGACCTTCGGACAGTGCGCCTACCGGCGGCGCTTGTCGGGGTGGCGGAAGGTTCCGAAGTGGATGCCAACAAGTTCCTCTCCCTGCGTGCTCCCCGAGCGGGGACGGCGTTCTTCCACCAGAAGGACGGGCAGCGCAGACTCACCATTTTGGATACCGCTGGGTTGGATAGGATACACGTGTTGCCTACGGAAGCGGGTCCGGCGGTGGAACAGGGACAAACGGTGGAAGAGGGCGCGCCCTTGAGCCAAGAGTACCATGTGGAGGCGCCTCTGGCCGACGTTCAAGGAACCGTGGAGATCAAGGAGGAGGACAAGACACGCCTTGTAGTGCTGCACGGGGACGACGGCAAGACGTATCGCTATGAAGCACCTTATGGGGCGCAAATCCTGGTCGGTGAAGGAGAGAAGGTCGAGGAGGGGCGCAAACTGACGACCCGCTCCCGGAGGTTGGTGGTGGCTTCTGAGACCTCTGGGCAGATACTGGTGGGCGAGGGCTCGGTGGCGGTCATGTCTCCTTCCGGGGCCAGCCTGTCAGTGCCGGTCACAGATGATGTGGTCGCCACGGTGGAGCACGGCGCGCCGATCCGGGAGGGGAGCGAGATATTCCGGATCAACCTCCCGCAAGGGGATCAGCTCATGGTCGAAGAGCTGGAGCCAGAGCAGGACGAGGAAGTGGTGAGAGCTCGGGTGCGCTACCGGGCGAGCGTGGAGTGTGCGGAGGCGGTCATCGTCAGGCCGGGCGAGAAGCTCGAGCGAGGTGAGGCGCTGTCCAAAGGAGTGATCCCCCCCTACTACCTGATGGAGGTAGCGGGGGTGCACAAGACACGTGAGTATCTGCTTACTGAGCTACAGAAGGTCTATCGCTCGCAGGGCGTGGACATCAACGACAAGCACTTCGAGATCGTCATTCGTCAGATACTGAACAACGTCCGGATCGTCAACCCAGGCGAGTCGAGTTTTGTCCTCAATGACGTGGTTCCGCTGGAGGTCTTCCAGCACGAAGTTCAGCAATTGTCGGCGGAAAACGAGCGCATAAGGCGTGAGCGGGAGGAAATCATCGGGGATCCGCTGCTGGCGCCGGTCACCCGGGGAGGAGCCACGCTGGCCGACGCCGGTGAGACGATGACCGCCGAGCTTCTGGACAGGCTGGTGGCGCAGGACGTCCGCCAGGTGAACGTGGAACATCTCGGAGAGGCGCGCACTGTACGTGTGGCCGAGTACAGAATACCGCGAGGCGAGCGGGAGCTGCTTCGGATATCTCGTGCGGCGCTACTGAGGAAATCATGGCTGGCCGCCGCCTCGTTCGAGCGCACAACGAAGGTCCTGGCTGATGCTGCGCTGAGAGGCGATAAGGATTACCTGGAAGGCCTGAAACCGTGCCTCATGGTGGGCAAACGTGTGCCTGTGGGAACCGGCTACCCCCGATCAGCACCACCCGACGAGGTTCAGCCACAGGAGCACGAGGGAGACGAGGGTGAACCGGCGGAGGATTGATCCGCGCTCGACGATGGATATAATGCGGCCCATGCAGGAGGTAGAATGCCAACGTACAACCAGTTAATTCGTAATGGACGAAAGCCGGTGCGCAGCAAGAGTAAGTCGGCTGCGCTCATGGGCTGTCCCCAGCGTAGGGGGGTTTGCGTACGGGTGTTCACGCGTACCCCCAAGAAGCCCAATTCGGCCCTGCGTAAGGTAGCCCGAGTCAGGCTGAGCAACGGCCGTGAGGTGTCGGCATACATCCCGGGAGAGGGCCATAACTTGCAGGAACACTCTATCGTGCTTGTGCGCGGAGGGCGAGTTAAGGATCTGCCGGGAGTCAAGTATCACATCGTCCGTGGTTCGCTCGACGCCGCCGGCGTGGAAGGGCGGCGCCAGAGTCGCTCAAGGTATGGCGCGAAGCGCCCTAAGGGAGCTTGAAATGGCCACGGTGAACCTCGTTATACCTGGACGCGACGTCGCACCGGATGTGCGATACGGTTCGAAACTGGTGGAGAAGTCCATTTGCTACGTGATGCAGGATGGCAAGAAGAGCGCCGCCCGGCGGTGCGTCTACGAGGCGTTCGACCTCCTGGAGCGTCGTGGAGAAGGTCCTGCTCTGGAGACGTTCATCAAAGCCGTGCAGAACTGCATGCCCAAGCTGGAGGTCCGTTCTCGCCGTGTGGGGGGTGCCACGTATCAAGTGCCATTTGAGGTACCCCAGAACAGGCAGACCATGCTAGCGTTGCGCTGGCTGACATCTGCAGCCCGCGCGCGCTCGGAGTACACAATGCCCGAGCGGCTGGCGGCGGAGATCTCCGAGGCTGCCCGGGGCGAAGGGCGTGCCTACGGAAGGCGGCAGGAATCCCATCGCATGGCTGAGGCGAACCGGGCCTTCGCCCATTACCGCTGGTGAGCGGTACCCCCTAGGTGTTGCCCGATGGAGGGTGGGGCGTACGACATCCACAAAGTTCGCAACATTGGTGTCGTCGCACACATAGACGCGGGTAAGACCACCCTGTCTGAGCGCTTTCTCTATTACAGCGGTCGCATACACCGCATGGGGGAAGTGCATGATGGGACCGCGGAGATGGACTGGATGGCCCAAGAACGCGAGCGGGGCATCACGATCACGGCAGCAGCGACCACCTTTTTCTGGGACGGCCACCAGCTTAACTTGATCGATACCCCCGGCCATGTCGACTTCACCGTGGAAGTAGAGCGCTCGCTGCGGGTGCTCGACGGAGCGGTGGTCGTATTGTCCGGGGTGGAAGGTGTGGAGTCCCAGTCGGAAGCCGTTTGGCGCCAGGCGGATCGATACCAGGTTCCGCGGGTGGCGTTCGTCAACAAGCTGGACCGTGGAGAATCGGACTTTGCGGGCACGGTGGCCATGATGGAGCAGCGCCTGGGGGTAACGCCGCTGGTTCTTATGTTCCCGTGGAAGGACAAAGACGGGCGGCTTCTGGGCCTGGTGGACGTGATTACGGGGAACCTGCTGCAGTGGGACGAAGAATCACATGGCCTGCAGTTTGAGGAACGGCCTCTGCCTGAGGAACTGAGGGAACCGTTCAAGTACTGGCGCGATACATTGTTGGAGCGACTGGCCGACCATTCCGATGTGCTGGCTGAAAAGTACTTAGCCGGTGCCTCGATCCCCGAAGAGGACATGCATGCTGTGGTGCGCGAACTGACAGTCAAGCGGCAAGCGGTTGCCGTGCTGGGCGGAAGCGCGCTGGCCAATGTGGGGGTTCAGCCGGTGTTGAATGCGGCCGTAAGGTACCTTCCCTCCCCCCCCGAGGTGCCGCCGGTGGAAGGACACCCCCCCGGGAGTACGGAGGTGATTGCCTGCCGTGCGGAGGCCAGCGATCCGTTGGCGGCGTTGGTGTTCAAGGTGGCGGCCGATCCGTACGCTGAACGGTTGCTCTATGCACGCGTTTACTCGGGTTCCATTTCTGAGGGTGAGGTTGTTCTGAACGCCGACTCCGGGCGCCGGGCGCGGATGGTACGACTGTTTAGGATGCACGCCAATCGGCGGGAGAGACTATCCCGCGCGTGGGCCGGGGACATCGTAGGGATTATCACCACCGAGCGTGTACTGACCGGCGACACGTTGTGTGCACAGGATCGGCCGGTGGTGTTGGAGAGAATTGTGTTCCCGGAGCCAGTTGTGTTCGCTGCGGTAGAGCCCCGCTCGGAAGCCGAGGAAACGAAGCTCCGCCAGTCACTTGAGCGGATAGCGCAAGAGGACCCAACGTTTCAGGCGGTGGAGGACGAGTCGACGGGGCAACTGTTGGTCGGGGGGATGGGCGAGCTACAGCTGCAGGTACAGCTGCGTCGTTTGCAAGAGGAATTCGGCGTTGGGCATCGTGTGGGGCGGCCGCAGGTGGCGTACAAGCAGAGCGCCGCTGGGTGGGCGGAAGTGGAGGAAGAGTTGTCGCGGACCGTGGCCGGCCGGGCCCAGTATGCGAAACTGCGGTTGACCATCGCTCCTGTGGACCGAGGGGAGGGGGTCAAGGTGTTGGCCAATGCGAGCGGGGAAGAACTGCCCGCCGAGTACTTAGAGGCGGCCCGCCGGGGAGCCCTGGGGGCGCTGGGCAGCAGCCCGATCGGGGGGTTCCCGGTTACCGACGTGACGGTGGAGATCACGGGAGGAGCATTCCGTCCTGCAGATTCGAGCGAGTTTGCTTTCGAAGCTTGTGCTACGCAGGCGGTGAGGAAGGGATTGGAACAAGCGGGGATGACTCTGTTGGAACCCATGGCAGTGGGTGATATAATCACGCCCAGCGAGTACCTTGGAGAGGTCGTTTCGGATCTGGGACGCAGAAGGGGACAGATCCACAAGATCTCTACCAGGGGGCCCGTGGAAAGCGTACGGGTTACCATTCCGGTGGTTGAGACCTTCGGGTACGCAACACAACTGCGTTCGCTAACTCAGGGAAGGGCGACGTGTTCCCTTCGCGTGGCCCAGTATGATGTGGTCCCGGAGGAGACCGCGCGTGAGGTTCTAAGGAGCAGAGGGTACTGATATGGCTAGGGAGAAGATCCGAATAAAGTTGCAGAGCTACGATCACGAACTGGTGGATGCGGCTGTGCGCAAACTGGTGGACACCGCGCGGAGCACCCGGGCACGAGTGGCGGGACCAATCCCCCTGCCCACTGATCGACGTTTGTACACCGTGCTCCGTTCCCCTCACGTGAACAAGCGGTCGATGGAACACTTCGAGCGCAAGGTACACCGGCGGCTGATCGACATACGGGAGCCCACCTCGGAGACGATAAACGCACTGATGGAGGTTGAGCTCCCCACCGGAATCGACATCGAGATCAAGCTTTAGGGGGAAACCAATGGGTCTGGCGCTAATGGGCAAGAAGGCTGGTATGACGCAGTGGTTCGATGGCGAAGGCCGTGCTGTGGGGGCCACAGTGGTCGTCGTAGAGCCCTCAGTGGTGGTGGATGTGAGGGAGCCGGATCGGCATGGCTATAGTGCCGTTCAGCTGGGCTACGGACAGACGAAGGAAGAGAGAGTCCCCTCACCGGTAAGGGGCCAATACGCGAAGGCGAAGCTGGCTCCGCGAAGACATATGTACGAAGCCCGGGTGCAGGACGTGGAAGGGTATGCCGTGGGACAGGAAATTGACGTGGAGGCGTTCTCCGAAGGGGACCTGGTGGATGTTACAGGTGTTTCCAAGGGCCGTGGTTTTTCGGGAACGATCAAACGTCATGGGTTTAGCTCGCGTCCGAAATCCCATGGGCACAAGATGATCCGGCGCCCGGGCACGGCCGGTCCCACGGGTCCGCGAAAGGTTATGAAGGGCAAGCGCATGCCGGGACATTTTGGAGCCAAGCGGGTTACGATGCGCAACATCGAGGTGCTGAAGGTGGACGCCGAACGCGGGCTGTTGGTGCTCAGGGGCTCAGTGCCGGGGCACAAGAAGGGGCTGCTCAAGATAAGGAAGAGCGATGCTTGAGACGAACCTGTACCGATTTGAAGCGTTGGATGGCCAGCCCGAACGCACGGAGGGGCCCGAGGGGCTGTTTGGGGCCCAGGTGAACGAGGACCTGTTGCACCGGGCGGTGCGTATCTACCTGTATAACCAGCGCCAGGGTACGGCCTCTGTTCGCCAGCGGGCCGAGGTCTCCGGAGGCGGACGCAAACCCTGGCGCCAGAAGGGTGTGGGCCGTGCTCGCCATGGGACGATCCGCTCACCTCTATGGCGGCACGGTGGTGTTACCTTCGGCCCCATACCAGGGCCGCGACGGCTGCGGCTCCCGAAGAGAATGCGCCGGGGGGCATTGGTGTCCGCCTTGTCGGCTCGCTTTCAGGAGGATGCCCTGTGGCTTATTGATCGCCTTGGGTTTGACCGCCCCCGTACCAAGGACGGGCTGGAGGTACTGCGCAAGCTTGGCTGTCCGGAAACCGTGCTGGTTGTCGTAGGCGCCGATGAATATCAAGTTCCGGTAGTTAAGACTCTTTCAAACATCCCTGGTGTGAACTGTGTGAGGGCTACGTCGGTCAACGCATACCAGGTGTTGGCCCATGACGGCCTCTTGGCCACCCTGGGTGGGGTGCAGGAGCTTGCTGGGAGGGCGAACGATGAAGGCTGAATCGCGCGTGCACCCTGAGGATATTCTGCTGCGTCCGGTTCTGAGTGAGAAGACGTGGCACGGTATAGAGGAAGGGAAATATACGTTCTCCGTTAAGCCGGGGGCGAGCAAGGTGGCTATCCGGCAGGCGGTGGAGGAAATGTTTGACGTAAAGGTGGAGAAGGTGTGGGCGTTGCGGCGACCCGGAAAGCCGCGCCGGACCAGGATGGACCGGCGTCATGGTCGTACCAGTGGAGAGAAGCGAGCGGTGGTCAAGCTTGCACCTGGGCACAGGATAGATCTGGTGGGGTGATGCGATGCCGATGAAGAAGAGACGACCGGTGAGCCCGGGGCAACGCCATGGAGTACTTCCCGAATACAGTGAGCTCACGCGGAAGAAGCCGGAGAAGTCGCTGCTTAGGAAACAAAAGCGCCGGTCGGCCCGCAATGCGCAGGGCCGAATCACCGTGCGTCACCGGGGCGGGGGGGCCAAGCGCCGCTATCGGCTGGTGGACTTCCGCCGGGACAAGTGGGACGTGCCAGCGAAGGTGGTCTCCCAGGAATACGACCCGAACCGCTCTAGTTGGATCGTTCTGTTGCAGTACGCCGACGGGGAGAAAAGGTACATCTTGTCGCCGTTCGAGGCCAAGATCGGCGATGTAGTACGGGCGGGCAGCGGAGTGGATCCCAAACCGGGCAATGCGATGCCCCTGCGTCGGGTTCCCGTAGGAGCTACTGTACATAATGTGGAGCTTACCCCCGGTTCTGGGGGAAAGATCGCGCGCGCAGCCGGCACCGAGGTAAAGGTGTTGAGCAAGGAGGGGAAGAGGGCGACACTGAGGCTTCCCTCCGGCGAGATGCGACAGTTTCACCTGGATTGCATGGCGACGATCGGTAGCGTGAGCAACCCGGATCACAAGAATATTCAGCACGGTAAGGCCGGTCGGAGAAGACATCTGGGATTTCGCCCCGCAGTGCGAGGCACGGCGATGGCCCCTGCGGACCACCCCCATGGAGGGGGCGAGGGCCGCACAGGCGAGGGCCGGGCGCCGAAGTCTCCGTGGGGCTGGTTGGCCAAAGGCGGGCGCAAGACGCGCCGCCGGCGGAAGCCCAGCGATGCATGGATTGTCAAGAGGAGGCAGTAGATATGGCGCGGTCAAAGAACAAGGGCCCCTATGTGCACCCCAAGCTGCTCAGAAAGGTGCAGCGTCATAAACGAGGAGAGCTGGCGGAGATAAAGACGTGGTCACGTTCTTCGATGATCATCCCGGAGATGGTGGGGCTGACCATCCGCGTACATAATGGACGCCATATGGTTCCTGTGTACATCACCGAGGCCATGATCGGACATCGGCTCGGGGAATTTGCCCCTACGCGCACCTTCCGCGGCCACGGAGGCATGCGGAAGAAGGCCACACCTCAGCTCAAGTGATGGAGGCGACGATGAGAGAAGCGGTGGCGCGGGGGCGGTTTGTGCGGATGTCTCCGATGAAGGCGAGGCTGGTGGCCGACGAGATCCGCGGCAAGCCTGTGGATGAGGCGCAGCGGATACTGACCTATTCGCCCAAAAAAGCGGCGCGGGTGTTGAAGAAGATACTGGATTCTGCAGTGGCCAACGCCGAGCAAAACTTCGAGATGGACGCTGACCGACTGTGGGTGAAGCAGATATGGGTTGATGAGGGCCCCAGGATGCGACGCCTAAAGCCGCGTGCTTTCGGCCGCGCGGACATCATGCAGCGCAAGCTCTCGCATATCACCGTGGCAGTGGCCGAAAGGGAGGACTGATGGGCCAAAAAACGCATCCGGTCGGATTTCGGGTTGGTGTATTGCGCAAATGGCGTTCCAATTGGTTTGCCACTGATGACCTAGTACCCGTGTACGTGACGGAGGACCGGAAGATCCGCCAGCAGATCGGCAAGACCTATCGGGGCGCAGGCGTGGCCGAAGTTCAGGTAGAACGGGCTGTCCAGGATAGGGTGTTGGTGACCGTGCGCGCAGCGCGCCCCGGGATCATTATCGGTCGCGGCGGATCGGAGATTGAGAAGCTCCAGCAAGAGCTTTCCCGGATGACCGGTCGACAGGTGCGCATTGGTGTGCTGGAGGTTGAGCGGCCGGAGTTGGAAGCGCCGCTGGTGGCCCAGGACGTGTCCTTCCAGATTGAGAACAGAATCAACCCTTATAGGGCGATGAAGGAGACGATCAGGCGGGTCATGGCCGCTGGAGCGCAAGGGGTTAAGCTGCGCATATCGGGCAGGCTTGGCGGCGCGGAGCTGTCCCGCGTGGTGGAGATGAAACAGGGCCGTGTGCCGCTGCAGACCCTGCGTGCTGACGTGGATTATGGACTGTCCGAGGCGATGACCAAATACGGCGTGATCGGGGTCAAAGCCTGGGTGTGCAGGGGAGAGATCTGGTCCCCCAATAGACGTACTGATGAGGGGAGGTAACGATGCCGCTTCTTTTCCCCAATAAGACCAAGTACCGCAAGCAGCATCGCGGGCGACGAAAAGGTGTGGCGTCCCGTGGCCACGAGGTGGCTTTCGGCGAGTACGGCATTCAGTCGCTGGCTCCAGCGTGGATCACGCGGCAGCAGATCGAGTCCGCGCGTACAACGTTGGCCCGGGCCACGCATAGGGGAAAGGTATGGATCCGCATCTTTCCCGACAAGCCGTACACCAAGAAGGCGGCGGAGTCGCGAATGGGCAAAGGAAAGGGGAACGTCGAGAACTGGGTCGCGGTGGTGCGGCCGGGCAGTATAATGTTTGAGTTTGCCGGTGTTCCTCCGGAGGAGGCCAAGCGCATTCACCGACTGGTGAGCTACAAGCTTCCGGTTCCCACACGGTTGAGAAGCAAGTTCCATTTGGGAGGGGAACGATGAAGCCTGAGGAGCTCAGAGAGATGTCGCGTGAAGAGCTGGAGCAACGAGTGCGGGAGTGGAAGCGCAAGTACATGAACCTTAGGTTTCAGCACACTTCCGGGCAGTTACAGAACACAGCCGAGATCACCAAGACGAGGCGTGATTTGGCTCGTGCTCTCACGATCCTGAGAGAGGGCCCGGGTGAAGATAGGAGGGGCCATGCGTAAAGAACGAACCGGCCGAGTGGTCAGCAATCGCATGGCCAAGACGTTGGTGGTGGTTGAGGACAAGAGACTGCTGCACCCGCGCTACCACAAGTACGTGTTGAGTCGGACGAAATACTACGTGCACGACGAGGCCGAACAGGCCCGTGTGGGGGACATGGTGAAGATTCAGGAATCCCGTCCGATGTCCAAACTCAAGCGGTGGCGACTGGTGCAGGTCGTCCGACGTGCGGAGGGCTAACCATGATTCTGTCACGGACCATGCTAACCATTGCGGACAATACGGGAGTGAAGGAAGTACGGTGCATTACGGTGCAAGGGAAGCGCCCCCGAGGACAACTCGGGGACATCGTAGTGGGTTCCGTGCGGAAACGAATCGCCACCTCTGAGTTTACCAAAGGAGATGTGGTGCGCGGAGTGGTGGTGCGAAGCCGTGCGCCGTACCAACGGGCGGATGGAAGCACAATCCGGTTCGACGAGAACGCGCTGGTGCTGGTGGACAAAAACTTGCAGCCTATCGGCACACGAGTATTCGGTCCGGTCGCTCGGGAACTCAGGGAGAAGGGGATGATGCGCATTATCTCTTTGGCTCCCGAGGTGGTGTAGGAGGCACGATGCGCAAAGTCAAGAAGGGCGATCGGGTGAAGATTATTGGCGGGGAGGACCGGGGCAAGATGGGGAAGGTGCTGCGAGTCTATCCTGAGCGATATCGGGTGTTGGTAGAAGGTGTGAACATGATCACCAAGCACCAACGGCCGACGCAGACGGTCCGACAGCCAGGAATCATCCAGCGCGAGGCTCCCCTTCACGAATCCAACGTAGCTCTGGTATGCCCAGAATGCGGTGTTCCGACCCGCGTCGGTGCTGCGGTGGTCGAGGGTTTGAAGATGCGGCGCTGTAAGAAGTGTGGCGCCACTTTTGAGTGAGGAAGATGGTACTCTACGAGCGATATCGAGCTGAACTGGCGCCGAAGATCCAAGAAGAGCTGGGCCTTGCTAACGCCATGCAGGTACCCCGGGTGGAGAAGGTGGTGCTCAACATGGGCGTGGGCAAGGAGGACGATCCCAAGGTGCTGGAAGCAGCCCTGAAGAATTTGCGGGCTTTGGCCGGGCAGCAGCCCGTGATAGCGCGGGCCAAAAGATCGGTGTCCGACTTCCGTATCAGGCAAGGGGATCCGATCGGCTGCAAGGTAACGCTTAGAGGGGTGCGGGCATACGAGTTCTTGAACCGACTGTTCAACGTGGTGCTCCCCGGAATCCGTGATTTCAAGGGTGTGTCCAGAGACTCCTTCGATGGCCGAGGAAATTACAGCATGGGGCTTCCTGAGCAGCTTGTGTTTCCCGAAGTCACCTACGATGATGTGGTACGTACGCAGGGCATGGACATCACTATCTGCACTACCGCGGGGACGGACCGGGAGGCGGAGGTCCTGCTCCGTAACTTAGGTTGCCCGTTCCGCGAGAGCTAGGAGGGTTGATATGGCGCGCAAGGCATTGGTGCTAAAGTCCATGCGGAAGCCAAAGTACGATGTCCGCCATCGAAATCGGTGCCGGTTGTGCGGGCGGCCGCGTGGATATATCAGAGATTACGGATTGTGCCGCCTGTGCTTTCGCAAGATGGCGCTTGACGGAGAGATCCCAGGCATCAAGAAGGCCAGTTGGTAAGGAGGGTGTGGTGACAGTCAGCGATCCGATCGCCGACATGCTGACGAGGATTCGCAATGCGGGGGAGCGCCGTCATCAGGAGGTGCGGCTGCCGTCATCGAAGATGAAGGAGGCCATTGCTCGTATCCTCGCCGAAGAGGGCTACATCGAAAGCTACGAAGTGGAGCTGGGCACTTCCTTCCCCCAGCTGAAGATGGTGCTCAAGTATCAACAGTTGGGCACGAGGGAACGCCGTCTGGCGATTGAGGGGCTCCGGAGGGTTAGCCGACCTGCGCGCCGGGTGTATGGGGGGGCTGATGAGTTGCCCAATACTCGAGGAGGACTAGGAGTGTGCGTGGTTTCTACCTCTGAAGGGTTGATGACGGGCCGAGAGGCGAGACGACGCAACCTGGGCGGGGAGATCGTCTGCGAGATATGGTGAGGTGAGGCTATATGTCCAAGATTGGCAAGCGACCTATCCCTGTGCCGGAAGACGTGCAGGTTGAGTTGTCCGAGAGCCGGGTAGTGGTCAACGGACCACACGGCACGTTGGAGCAGGAGTATGATCCGCGATATGTGGACGTGGAAATGCACGACGGGGCGCTGTATGTCACCCGCCGTGGTGAGCGTACTGTGCATCGCTCCCGGCACGGGCTATATCGAGCGCTGATCTCCAATATGGTACACGGTGTAAAGAACAAGTGGCGGCGCGAGCTGGAACTACGAGGTTTGGGTTACCGAGCGCGATTGGAAGGTCAGACGTTGGTCTTAGAGTTGGGATACTCGCATCCGATCAACTACGAGATTCCTGAGGGCGTGGAGATAGAGGTTCCCGACAACACACGCGTAGCGGTGTCAGGGCTGGACAAGCAGAAGGTGGGGCAAGTGGCAGCCATCATCAGGGGTTTCCGCCCGCCCGAGCCTTATCGGGGAACAGGTGTTCGGTACCGCGATGAGGAGATCGTACGCAAGGCAGGCAAGGTAGGGGTGAAGTGATGCCGACGACGACGAGAGTAGCAAGGGACAAACAGCGTCGAAAGAGACATCTGCGCATACGGCGGAAAGTCAAGGGCACCGAGGAACGGCCGCGACTGGTGGTCAACAAGACGCTCAAGCATATCTACGCTCAGGTGGTTGATGATGAGCGTGGGCGCACGATAGCGAGTGCTTCCACGTTGACAAAGGAGCTGCGGGATGAGGTGTCCAACCCTACTGTGGATGCGGCACAACTCGTGGGGCGGATGGTGGCTCAGCGGGCCCGTGCGGCCGGGGTGGAGCAGGTGGTGTTCGACCGCGGAGGGTATCCGTATCATGGAAAAATCAAGGCACTGGCCGACGCTGCCAGAGAGGAGGGGTTGATTCTGTGAAGCCTGATATCAACCCGCAGGATCTGGAAAACGAAGTCATCGAGATCCGCCGCGTGGGGAAGGTGACCAAGGGTGGAAAGCGGTTGCGCTTCCGAGTCGTGGCTGTGGTGGGGGATCGCCAGGGACATGTGGGTGTAGGGTTCGGAAAGTCGGTGGAGATTCCCCAAGCCATTCAGCAGGCGGTGCGGGATGCCGCGAAGAGCTTGAGACGAGTGGCCCTGGTTAAAGGCACCATTCCGCACGAGATCCTGGGGGAGTTCAAGGCCTCTCGAGTGCTCCTCAAGCCTGCCTATCCGGGAACCGGTGTCATCGCCGGGCGCACTGTAGGTGCGGTGTGTAGGTTGGCGGGGGTCGAGAATATCCTGACCAAATCGCTGGGCACCAATACGCCGCTTAACTTGGCTCGGGCCACGGTACTGGGGCTTAGCCGGTCGGAGCCCGTGGAGTCGGTGGCGTTGCGCAGGGGCAAGGACGTCGAAGATCTGGTGGAGGTGACGGACGATGCCCAAGCTGAATGACCTCAGACCTGGCCGAGGCAGTGTGAAGCGGCGCAAGCGAGTCGGGCGTGGTTACAGTTCAGGCCGTGGTGGACATGAATCAGGAAAGGGAACCAAGGGACAGGGCTCGCGCTCGGGCGTGAAGCACACCCCGGGATTCGAAGGGGGCCAGACGCCCATCTGGATGAGGTTTCCCAAGAGAGGGTTCAAGAACCCCTCCCGTGTCGAATACGCCGTGGTCAATGTGGAGGATCTCGACCGCCGGTTCGAGGACGGTGAGGAAGTATCGCTGGAGGAGCTCATGCGGCGGGGAGTGGTGCGTGATCCAAAAGATGGTCTGAAGGTCCTGGGCAGGGGGGCACTCAGCAAGTCCCTTACCGTCCGGGCAGACCGCTTCAGTTCCGCCGCTCGCGATAAGATAGCCGAAGCCGGCGGCGTGGCGGAGGAGGTCTAGGGTGCTCGGTCAACTCCGGACGATGTTCGCCGTCGAGGAGCTGCGAAAGCGGATCCTGTTCACCATAGGCATGCTACTCATATTCCGCCTGGGGTCGCATATCCCGGTCCCGGGGGTGGATACCGCCCAGGTGGGCGATGTGTTGTCGGACATGTTCGGAGAGGGACTGTTTGAGTTCATCGGCATGTTCACCGGCGGCGCGCTGGAGCAGTTCTCCCTGTTTGCGCTTGGGGTGATCCCCTACATCAACGCGTCCATTATCTTCTCGCTCTTGATCCCGGTGTTCCCCAAGCTGAAAGCCTTGCAACAGCAGGGCCGCGAAGGGAGGCGCAAGCTGACCCAGTACACCCGCTGGACAACCGTGGGGTTGGCGCTGATGCAGGCCTACGGTATGACCATGGTGGTCAGTAGAGGCGGGCTTGTCGACCCGGACATCCCGGTGGCGCTGTTTTTCATGACCTCGGTGATCGCTATGACCGCGGGTACGATCTTCCTTATGTGGATCGGGGAGCGGATCACGGAGAACGGTATCGGAAGTGGTGTGTCGATGATTATCATGGCCGGCATCGTGGCCCGCTTTCCCGCCCAGCTCGGACGGACCTACTTGCAGATATCGGAAGGAGCCGTGTCTCCGTTCTGGGGCATCGGGCTGATCGTTGTATTTGTGGCCGTCATTGCCGGGGCGGTTGTGGTGCAACAGGGGCAACGTAAGATCCCTATCCAGTACGCCAAGCGCACATCTGGGCGGCGTGTGTACGGCGGCCATACGACCCACCTCCCTATCCGGGTGAACCAGGGCGGCGTCATCCCGATCATCTTTGCCTCAGCGATCCTGCAGCTGCCGGGGTCGATCGCCAGCTGGACCGGACAGGATTGGCTGATGCGGTACGTGAGTCCGGGGAGCCTACCGTTTTTGCTGGCGTACGTGATGCTGATTTTCTTCTTCACCTACTTCTACTCGTCCCTTGTGTTTGACCCGGCGGACATCTCCAAAAACCTGCGGCAGTCGGGAGGTTTTGTGCCCGGAGTGCGTCCGGGACAGCCGACGGCCCAGTACCTGTCTCGGGTCAGCGGACGGCTGTTGCTGGTGGGGGCGGCCTTCTTGGCGTTTGTGGCTGTGATGCCTTACATCTTCACCAGCATCTCGGGGATCGACGAATTCTACCTAGGTGGAACTTCGCTACTCATCCTGGTCGGCGTAGGCATTGACACGATCATGCAGATTGAGGCGCACTTGGTCATGCGCCAGTATGAGTCTTTGGTGAAGGGCACAGGATTCCTGGGAAGGCGGGCTGGATGAAGACAGTGGTCCTACTTGGTCCGCCCGGCTCGGGAAAAGGGACGTTGGCGCTGCGCCTGGCGGGCCGGCTCGGGCTAGAGCACCTGTCCACCGGGGACTTGCTGCGAGACGAGGTGGCGCGGGCGACGGTTCTCGGCCGACGGGCCAAGGAGTACATGGATCGGGGAGAACTGGTGCCCGACGAGCTGATTCTGGACATGGTGGCCGAACGCCTGTCCGATGACCGGAGCGTACTGTTGGATGGATTTCCCCGAACCTTGGCTCAAGCAAAAGGCTTGGAGGAGCACGTTAGCGTGGACAAAGCGCTGTATCTGGAGCTGGGGCAAGACGAAGTGGTGCGCCGGCTATCCGCACGAAGGGTATGTAAGGAATGCGGCGCCAACTACAATCTGCTGACCCAGCCTCCCGCCGAGGAGGGGCGGTGTGACCGGTGCGGGGGGGAGCTGTACCAGCGTGGGGATGACAAGCCGGAGGTCATCGCCAAGCGTTACGAAGTCTATGTGCGGGACTCCTCTCCGTTGGTCGAGTACTACCGGGAGCAAGGAGTGCTTGAGAGCCTGGATGGCTCCGGATCGCCAGACGGGGTGTACCAGCAGGCGTTAAGCGCGCTGGGGCATGCTTAGACTGAAAACGGCTCGGGAGCTTGACACACTGCGGCAGAACGCCAAACTGCTCTCCGAGATCCTTGTGCGCGTGGCGCTCCGAGCGGTACCTGGGGTGACGACCAAGCAGTTGGACCGCCTTGCCGAAAAGTGGGTCCGGCAGACGGGTGCGGAGCCGGCTTTTTTGGGGTACCGGGGATATCCCGCTTCCCTGTGTGCGTCCGTGGACGACGAGATCCTCCACGGCATCCCCTCGGATGATCGTGTGTTGGCAGAAGGGAACATCATTTCGCTGGACCTGGGGTTGTTGCTTAATGGCTACTATGCGGATGCAGCGCTCACCGTACCGGTGGGTGAGGCGCCCCCGGAGGGGCAACGGTTAATGGAGGCAACACACGGAGCCTTGCGGGAAGGGATCTCGGCCGCTAAAATCGGCGGCCGAGTCTCAGATCTCTCGCACGCCATCGATACCTATGTGCGAAGGCGCGGGTTTTCCGTTGTGCGGGAGTTTGTCGGACATGGAATCGGCAGGGAACTCCACGAGGATCCGCAGATCCCGAACTTTGGCCCCCCTGGCCGGGGGGCGAAGTTGGCCGAAGGGCTGGTGGCTGCGGTAGAGGTTATGGCCAAACTGGACGATGAGCCTGCGAACATCCGCGATGACGGATGGACGGCGGTGACTGGAAGCGGAGTCTTGTCCGCGCACTATGAGGAGATGATTGCGGTCACTGCAGATGGACCTGAGGTCCTTACGCAGGGGGTGTGGGAGGAGTATTGGCAAAGAAAGATGTGATCCGGGAGCGAGGCGAGGTGCTCGAGGTGTTGCCGGACTCCATGTTTCGCATCCGGCTGGATAATGGACATGTGGTGCTATGTCACACTTCAGGGCGGATGCGCCGGCACTTCATCCGTGTGGTGGCCGGCGACAGGGTGATCGTGGAGTTCTCACCCTATGATCTGACTCGCGGTCGAATTGTGTACCGAGAGTCCTAGAGGAGCGTTGTATGAAGGTGCGAAGCTCTGTGAAGAAGATGTGCGATAAATGTCGAGTGATACGGCGCTTCGGCCGCCTGCGGGTCGTGTGTCGCGATCCGAAGCACAAGCAGCGGCAAGCGTAAGGGGGACCTATGGCAAGAATAGCTGGAGTCAACCTGCCGGCGAAGAAGCGGATCGAAGTCGGACTTACGTATATTTTTGGCGTTAGGTACGCCAGAGCGCAGGAGGTTTTGCGTGAGACCAACGTGGATCCGAACACGAAGGTGATGGACCTTACCGAGCAGGAGGTAACCCTGCTCCGCCGGGCGGTGGAGACCCGACCGGTGGAAGGCGATCTGCGCAGGCAGGTGAGGGGTAATATACAGCGGCTGCAGGAGATCGGATCGTATCGAGGCGTGCGACACAAGCAGGGGCTTCCCGTGCGCGGTCAGAAGACGCAGGCTAACGCACGCACGTGGAAGGGGCCGCGCCCGTCGCAAGCGGGAAGCAGGAAGGAAAAGCGGTAGGCTATGGCCAGAACACGTGCTCGAACAGCGGCTCGAAGGAAGAAGAAGACGATCAAGCTGGATCGTGCTCGGGTGCACGTGCATTCAACGTTCAACAACACGATCCTTACACTTACGGATCCCAACGGGGATGTTATCCTCTGGAGGTCGCCGGGCACAGTGGGGTTCACCGGATCTCGCAAAGGGACCCCTTATGCCGCGCAGATGGCCTGTTCGGCGCTGGTACGGGACATGAAGGAATTCGGGGTCCGATCCGTGACGGTTACGGTGAACGGGACTGGTTCTGGAAGGCAGGCCGCTGTACAGACACTGCGGTCGTCGGGACTGCAGGTGGAAGAGGTCAAGAACGTGACCCCCACGGCACATTCGTAGGAGGGAACGAGCTATGGGACGATACACAGGCGCGAAGTGCAGGCTCTGCCGGCGGGAGGGAGCCAAGCTTTTTCTGAAGGGCGATAGGTGTTTTTCCGGACAGTGCGCAGTCGCGCGGCGTCCCACTCCTCCTGGGCAGCATGGGCGCTTTCGCCGCCGACCTACTCAATTTTCGATCCATCTGCGGGAAAAACAGAAGGCAAAGCGCATGTATTGCGTCGGCGAGGCGCAGTTCCGCAGGTATGTGGAGAAGGCCAAGGGATGGAAGGGAGTGACGGGTGAGGCGCTGCTGAGATATCTTGAGAGCCGCCTGGACAACGTTGTCTATCGAGCCGGATTCGCCTCCTCCCGTGAGCAGGCCCGCCAGTTCATCAACCACGGGCACTTCCATGTCAACGGGCGACACACGGATATTCCGTCCTATCTGGTCCAGGAGGGGGACGTGGTGGAGGTGAAGCCGGGCTCTCGGGACAAACTGCGAGAGCAAGTGAAGGCCGCTTCGCAGAGGCGTGCTGTGCCCGCTTGGCTGACCAGGGATGTGGAAGCCCTGCGGTTCCAGATGACCAGCGAGCCCAGCCTCGAGGATTTGGAACAATCCATCGAGGTCAACCTAATCGTTGAGTACTACTCGAGGTAGGGGAATGCCTGAGTTTGTTTACCCAGACAAGATGGAATGGCTGGAGACCGGAGTTACCTACGGCCGGCTTGCCGTAGAGCCCCTGGAGCGGGGATATGCTACGACCTTGGGAAACTCCCTCCGCCGGGTGCTTCTGTCCAGTATTCCCGGGGCCTCGATAGTGCGGGTGAACTTCGCCGGCAAGTATCATGAGTACGAGACGATTCCCGGAGTACGCGAGGATGTGCTGACCGTTATCCTCAATTTGAAGGCGCTTGCGCTACGCTGTACGGATGACGAGGCGCATCGGTTGTACCTGGAGGCCTCCGGTGAGGGGCCTGTGTTGGCCGGACAGATCGAAGCCCCTACAGGGGTTGAGGTGATGAACCCCGAGTTGGAGGTGGCAACGCTCACCGGGGACGGCCGACTGGAAGTCGAAATGGAAGTGGAAACGGGACTGGGGTTCCGCAACGCCGATGACAACAAACGACAGGATGCTCCGGTGTCCCTTATACCGATAGATTGCGATTTCTCCCCTGTGGACCGGGTGAACTTCTTGGTGGAGGACACGCGCGTTGGGGGTATGTCCGGTTACGAGCGGATGATCCTCGAGGTTTACACCAACGGGGCAATCAGCCCGCAAGAAGCGGTGTCGCAAGCGGTGGAGATACTGCAGCGGCACATGGAGTTCTTGGCGGGCACCACCATAGTGCAGCCTGAAGCAGAAGAGGAGACCCCCGGGGAAGATATGACGCCCCTTACAGAGTTGGGACTCGATCCGCGGGCGTGCAATCTCCTGCGCGAGGAAGGAATCGTGACGCTGGGCGATCTCATTTCCCGAAGCCGTGAGGAGATCCTGGACATCCACGGATTCGGTGAGAAGACGCTAGAACGGGTAGCCGCTCAACTGGCGGAGCTGGGGTACGAGATCCGGTCGGAGAAGGAGGAATGAGATGAGGCATCGTCGCAAAGTTCCCAAGTTGAGCATGGACCGCGCCCGCCGCCGGTCGGTCCTCTCGGGGCAGGCCACGGCGTTAATCTTGGACGGCAAAGTCGACACCACTCCCCCCCGCGCCCAGGCGACGCAGAAGGCAGTTGAGCGACTCGTCACCTGGGCCAGACAGGGGGACCAAGCATCGCAGCGCAGGGGGTATTCGTTCCTCGGCAGTAAGCAGGCTACGGAGAAGCTGTTCCAGGAGATTGCGGTGCAGTATAGGGATCGTGACGGAGGCTATACGCGCGTGCTTAAGCTTGGTCCCAGGCGAGGAGACGGCGCTGAGGTGGCGCGCCTGACGTGGGTGTGAGATGAGCAAGGGACCTGTAGTGCCCCCAGGTGCAGCGCCTGTCGGGCCGTACTCCGCAGCCTACAGGGCGGGCGAGTTCGTGTTTGTGTCCGGGCAGATCCCTCTGGGCCCCGATGGGGCGTTGGTGGGTCAAGGGATCGAAGAGCAGACTCGAGCTTGCTTGGACAATCTGCGACGGGTGTTGGAGGCAGGTGGGGTTACGCCGGCCCAAGTGGTGAAGGCTACCATCTTCCTCACCGACATGGCGGAGTTCGGCACGGTAAACGAGATCTACGGAGCGTTCTTCGGCGAGCATAGGCCAGCGCGCGCATGCGTGGAGGTCGGTGCGCTCCCCAAGGGTGCCAAAGTGGAGATCGAAGCGATTGCCTATGTGGGTGAGGCGTGAGGGGCCAAGTATAAGATAGGCTTGTGGCCTACTGGAACGTATCAGAGCAGCCTGTGGCCCGTGGTTCGTAGCTTGTGGAAACACCAAGCCCCTTGGCCGAGCGGCGCAGCGTGCCTGACCCCATCATCCGTTGAAGTACGCCCAGTAACCCTTAAATGCACGCCCATCTGAATGCACGCCCATCATGCGTTGAACGTACGCTCAGCATATCCCTTGAATGCAGCGTGGCAGCTTGCCTGCCACGTTCGCCGCGAGGACCTGGCTGACCAACATCGGAGACAAACTCGGACGCTCGGACCGAGAGCTACAAGGGGCAGGCCTTGCCTTTCCTCCTTACGCCTCGCGCCTCACTCCTCACTGTCCTGGATACAGCACAACCTTGATCGCTTTGCGGTTCAGCAGCTTGTCCATGCCTTCCTGCCAGCCGCTCAACGGAAACTCGTCCGTTATAACGCGCTGCACATCCACTTGGGGAAGAAAGCGCTCTGCTTGATGCCACGTCTCAAAAATCCTTCTGCCTACCAGCCCGAGAAGCTCTACTTCCTTGAACACAAGGTCTGCTGTGTTCAGGGACAACGGCCGAGCGGGGATGCCGAAGGCGATCACCCTCCCTCCGGGGCGCACCATATCTACGGCTTGCTGCAGTGCTACCTCGGCTCCGGACATTTCCAGGACTACATCCGCTCCCAGGCCCTCGGTTAGCCGGTTGATCAGGGCCACCGGATCTTCATGGGATGCATTGATGGTCTTGTGTGCGCCCAGCTCGGCGGCGATTTCCAGGCGATCGTCCAGTAGGCCTACATTCCACACTGCAGCGGCCCCCGCGGCACGGGCTACTCCGGCGGCCAGCAGCCCGGTGGGCCCGTCACCGATTATCACAACGTTCTTGGCCGGCACGGCTGCCTTCATCACCACATGTACCGAGTTTCCAAACGGTTCCATGACCGTTGCCGCCTTGGGGGGGAGTCTCGGGTCGGCATGCCATACGACGCTTGCCGGCACGGCCAAGTACTCGGCGAACGTTCCATTCCTGTCCACGCCAAGGATTTCCACATTGCGGCAGATATGCGCATTTCCTGTGTGGCAGAGGTAGCAAGTGCCGCAGAAAATGTGCGTCTCGGCTGTTACGTAGTCGCCCGGTTGAACGTGATGAACCTCGGACCCCACACTTTCCACATACCCGGCGTGTTCATGACCGAGAATCTGCGGGACATGGATCCTGGAACGGGCCCATTCGTCCCATGAGTAGATATGCATGTCCGTCCCGCAGATGGAGGCAGCGGACACGCGGATAAGCACCTCCGCGGGGCCTGGCTTTGGGACATTCCAGTTTACTAGGTCAGCACCTGGTTCCGGTCTTGTCTTGGCAACAGCTTGCACGACGATCTCATTCCTCTCTGAAAGCATTGTACGTGGCGGATAACGCTGACACAAAGGTGACATTTGCTCAATCTTTCCCGTGCGGGTAAGCTGTTTTGAGGATTCTGCGAAGGGAGGAACCGCATGGGCAAGTACGATGTCATCAACCAGGCATTGGAGGGCCTGAAGGAGCAAGGGCTGTACAACATCATTCGCCGCATCGACAGCGCTGTGGGGCCGTGGACTGTGGTCGATGGTAAGCGTGTGTTGAACATGTGTTCGAACAACTACCTGGGGTTCGCCAACCATGAACGTTTGAAGCGGGCTGCGCTGCGAGCGGTGGAGGAGTACGGAGTCGGTCCGGCGGCGGTGCGGTCCATCGCTGGCACCATGAGCCTCCACGAGGAGCTGGAGAAGAAGTTGGCCGCGTTCAAGGGGACCGAGGATGCGGTGTCGTTTCAGTCCGGTTTCTGCGCCAATCTGGCGGCAATTCCAGCTGTGGCGGGCAAAGAGGCTGCGATCTTCACCGACCAGCTAAACCACGCGTCGATTATCGATGGCTGTCGGCTGACCAAGGCTGAACGGGTGATCTTCCCCCATCGGGATACGGAGGCTCTGAAAGCTTCTTTGGAAGAGCATAAGGACAAAAAGGTCAAGCTGGTCATCACCGACGGCGTGTTCTCCATGGATGGCGATCTGGCGCCTCTGCCTGAGCTTGTGGAGGCCGCTGAGGCGCACGACGCGTTGGTGCTGGTTGATGACGCACATGGCGAAGGTGTATTGGGAAGTCACGGGCGAGGTATCGTTGACCACTTTGAACTGCATGGGCGAGTGGACATGGAGGTAGGCACACTGTCCAAGGCGTTCGGCGTAGTGGGCGGATACGTGGCTGGAAAGCGAGAGATCGTCGAGTATCTCAGGCAACAGGGTCGGCCGTTCTTGTTCTCCAGCGCCACCACCCCTGCGGACATGGCAGCATGCATCGCAGCCGTAGAGGTACTCGAACAGAGTGACGAGTTGGTACGTGCGCTGTGGGACAACACCCGCTACTTCAAAGGAGAGATGGCTGGGCTGGGATTCGATACGGGAGCGTCGGAGACGCCGATCACTCCGGTTATGCTGGGTGAGGCGCAGCTTGCGTGGGACTTCTCCAAGCGATTGTTCGAACAAGGGGTGTTTGCCCAGGCGATTGCCTATCCGACAGTGCCCAGGGGCAGAGCCCGCATCCGAGTTATGCTATCTGCCGGGCACAGCAAGCAAGACTTGGACTATGCCCTGGAGGCATTTGGCAAGGTGGGCCGGGAGCTTGGGGTTCGGTAAGGCCCGGCCCCACCCTGCTCCTTGTTTAGAGCCCCAGGTCACCGCGGACCTCCTGCATCGCGGCTAGAACCACGCCCACGAACTCGAGAAGGTCCATGCCCAACTGATCGCAGGATGCGATTGCTTTCCGCGATGCCGTCCGGGCGAAGTCTTTCTCTTTGTATCGCTTCATCACACTTTCGGCTGTGAGACCTCCTAGGCGCTCGGGATGGACGAGCGCGGCAGCCACGACGAGCCCGGTCAGCGGATCGACGGCGCCCAGCGCCTGCCCCATGGAACTGGAGGGTGCTTGGTGTCCGGCGTGGGCAAGTATCGCATCGAGTACCTCCTCATCGTGCAATCCCTCCTCTCGGAGCAGTTGGACCGTCCTAAGGCCGTGTCGATCGGGCTCGTCCTTAGTTTCCTCGTAGTCTAGATCGTGGATCAATCCGGCCAATCCCCACCGCTCGGGGTCTCCTCCCTGGCGGGGGGCGAGTGCCTTCATGCCCGCTTCCACCGCCAGCATATGCTTTACTAGATTGCGGTTGTGGACGTTGTGTTTCACCAGTTCCAATGCCTTAGCGCGGTTCATGCCACCTCCTTGGTTGACAGCGTGCCTGACGCTTCCACCGAGTGGACCATCGGGTCGGAAAGGATCGCCAGGAGTTCTTCTCGGTCCGGGCGCATTGTTTGCACCCCATCACCGCGGCGCACCAGGACCGCTGACGTCTCGCCGGCGCGCAAGTTGGCCCGCAGCCTGGGATCGGCCTTGGCCATAACGTAATCGCACAGGTCGGGAAGCGGACACTGCGGACACCGCGGGCGGCGAGCTACGCACACCTGGCGTCCTAGATTGATGAGGTTCAGGTGTAGGGGGAGCTGCCGACCCTGGGGAATCAAGGGGGCCAGGACCGCATGGGGTTCTCCGCTGGCAGGCCGTACCCCGAGCCGCTGGGTCACCCGTGCTACATGTGTGTCCACCGGAAAGCGGGGGATAGCGTACCCCATCAGCAGGACGATGTAGGCCGTTTTCTTTCCCACACCGGGAAGCGAAAGAAGCCACTGTTCGGCCTC
This sequence comes from Candidatus Acetothermia bacterium, assembly GCA_003566155.1. Classification (GTDB taxonomy): domain Bacteria; phylum Bipolaricaulota; class Bipolaricaulia; order Bipolaricaulales; family Bipolaricaulaceae; genus T3SED10-47. Next base: position 35,018 of record PXEP01000172.1, read on the forward strand.
CTCCGGCGTTAGGTTGCGCAGAAAGTCAAGCGACAATGCTCCCTGCTTTTGCACTATGAGCTGCAAGACGCTGAGGATCCTTTCAGCCCTTTGTTTGTGGAGTCCGGCTCCCTGGATGGCGTCGGCTATCTCCTGCGGTGTCGCTCCAAGTACGTCCTCCCAGGTAGGGAAGCGCGCCCGCAAGGACGCGTACGCTCGGTCTCGGTTGCGATCTGAGGTGTTCTGAGAAAGAATGGTTCGCACGAGGAGGTCCAACGGTTCGTGCTGCTCTGGTTGAGGATCTCCGTACAGGTCGGCTAGTCGGCGGTCGACCTCGGCCAACGTTACGCGGGCATCCATGGATGCAAGCATAGGGTAGGGGGAGTACACAGGCAATGCCGTCGGCGCAGGGGCTCATCGATGGCGTACGGGTAACACCGACGGCTGCGAGCGCGTGGGGACGGCTCGCTGGTGTGCTTTCGGAGACGGGGTCAACAAAGACCAACGTGCGCGGTCCGTATGGGGAGTGGCGAGAAAGGAGCACCGATGATTGAGGCACGGAGCAAGCATACAGTGGTGGTACGGTTGCAGGATGGGGAGCAGCTCCCGGATGCGCTCAAGGAATGCGGTTCAGCCGCCGCTGTGGTGGCCGGAGTAGGGATGCTGCGGGATGTGGTGCTGGGTTACTGGGATGGAGAACGGTACGTCGAGGAGCCAGTAGACGAGGCTGTTGAGTTGCTCTCCTTCCAGGGCAACATCGGCCAGCTCGAGGACAGCCCGGTGGTGCACGCCCATGTGGTTGTCGGAAAGCGTGATCTGACAGCTCTGGGTGGCCACCTTCTCCGAGCCACCGTTCATAACACCGCAGAGCTGGTGGTGCTCACTTTGCTGGGCGTGAGGCTGGAGCGAAGGCCCGAACCAACGGGACTCCCAGGGTTGTATCCGATTGAGGAGTGAGGGGGGGCATGCGTCCCTTGCCGGGCGACCCCCTTACACGGGAAATGCGCTGGGCGTTGCCTTGGGCACAGACTGCAAGCAAGCGGCAGGCAGCCGTCACGGGTTGTAGAACTCGGATCGGCGGTCGGCGAGGAGATCGTTCCATGGGTTGATGCGTTTGTCCCTGGCGAGGCGCGGTTCGATTTCCACTACCTGCACATCCTCTCCCTCCTCGGGGGAGTGGGCAAGGCGCGTCCCGTCGGGGGAGATGATCTGGGACAGTCCGGTGAAGCGAAGCGCTCGTCCCTCCCTGTTCTCTAGCCCTACTCGGTTGGCAGTGATGGTGAAAACTCTGTTCTCCAGGGCGCGTACGGTCATGGTGCGCTGCGCTACTCCGGGCATAACTAGATTGGCAGGATGGGCGATCACATCAGCCCCGCGGATGGCCAGAGTGCGTGCCGCCTCGGGGAAGAAATGATCGAAGCAGATCATCAGCCCCACGCGGGCACCGTTCAGTTCGCACACCGGAAAATCCGTATTCCCCGGTGTGAACCAGCGCTTCTCCTCCGCGAACAGATGCACCTTGTGGTACACGGTTTCCAGCCCGTTGGGAGAGACGACCACCGCTGCGTTATACACGTTGCCCTCACCACGCGCGGCCAGGCCCGCCACGATGCAAGCGGACAGGGATCGAGCAGTCTGCACCAGTCCCTGTGTGGTCGGACCGTGAGGAACATCCTCCGAAAGTCGCTCCACCTCCTCGGTGGACGTGAACACATATCCAGTGTTGAAGAGCTCAGGCAGGACCCACAGGTCGGCTTCCCCGGACGCCATCAACCGGCGGGCGCGCTGGAGGTTCTCATGCGGCTCGCCAAAGCGTGGTTCCATCTGCACGTAACCGACACGCATGCCGCATGGACTATAACCGAAGTCGCAAGCTAGACCCAGCCTCCGCGACGGGGCTCCTTCCCTGCCCCCGGCGGGGAAGGAGCGTACGAACAGGTCGTACCCAGAGGACACCCAGTACACAAAGGGCGGATCCTGCAGTGTTCTTTGGCATGCCGAACCAGCAGCGCATGGAACTCTCTGTACAGCGCAACGTCGGCCGGCAGATGATCGGTGAACAGCCGCGCAACCTGTTCATAGCGAACACCGTCAGAAGGTAGGATCGCTAATCGGTGGAGGATTCGTTTGGTATATCCGTCCACGACGAACACAGCCCGTCCTGCGGCGTACAGGATGATGACGTCGGCCGTTTCCGGACCGATACCGGGCAGTGCAAGGAGTTCTTCACGTAGAGTGTGCGTGGGCAGGCTGAAGATTCTGCCCAAGCCGCCCTTCTTCTCGATGTATGTAACAAGGCCCAGAAGCCGAGCTGCCTTCTGCTGGTGAAAACCGCTCGGCCTGATTAGCGCCGAGAGCTGGGCGAGGGAAAGCCTCCCGAGGGCCTCCGGAGTCAGTAGGTTCTCTGCCCGCAAGTTCTCGATGGCGTACTGCACGTTGCGCCATGAGGTAGCTTGGGTGAGCACCGCTCCAAGCATGACCTCAAACGGGCTGTCCGCAGGCCACCAGCCTTGCGGGCCGTAGGCGTCCATGAGCATGGAGAACAGTTGCTGGATGTCCCGCTCTTTGTGTTGTTGTGCCATTGGCCGGTTATTGTGCTCTGAACAAGCGGCAATGGTCCAGCCGGGCCTGCCCGGACCAGGGCGATATGCATATACTATGCGCCAACAGCTCGGCAAGGGTTGTCTACTGCGGCAGTCTTGATTGTCAGGCCAGCCCCAAAGCAGCGGACAAGCTGGAGCGGCTCGGTTTCTGGAACGTGTGGGACTACGCTGGTGGAAAGTCCGATTGGATAGAAGCCGGATACCCACTGGAACGAGGAGAAGGAGCCGAGGCCTGAGGGCCGCCGGCGAAGCGCGGCGGGGCTTTCGTTTGTCGGCCGGTCCATGTCCTGTACAGTGGACACGTGGCTAACGATGAACCGAGAAAGCACGGGCGCCTGCGGGTCGCGGGGAGCGCAGCCTACGCTGCTGCAGGTCTGATATTCCTGTCCACTGTGCTAATGGTGATCGGCGGAGGAGTTGATGTCGGTGACCAGCTGGCGATGGATACGGGGACGCTGATCATGCTATCCCTGTGGCTGGCGCTGGTGATCTTACCTCTGTGGGGCGTTCGTTGGATCCATCCCGATAGTTTTGTACGCAAGGTTGTGGCGGTGTTCGTCTGTCTTCTGGTCTTGGGGGAGCTCTCCGTTGCTGGCCGTTCGTTTGCCGAGGCGGCGGGGGCTGCGGCGGGACTCCTCTACATAGCGTCAGGAGTTGTCTCTGCGCTCTTGCTGGCTGCAGGTCTTGGCCTGGCTCTCCTGTGGAGGCGGCGGCCGCAGGGACTGCAGGGGCTGCACGGGGAGCTTTCGTGGGGGCTGATCGCCTATGTGGTCCTTAGTGCGGGGTCCGTGTTGCTGCCCGAGGTGCTCCTTCCGCTGGCGGGAGTGGCGTTGACAGTGGTGTACATCGGCCTGGGCATCGTTCTGCGGAGGGCCGCACGAGATGCCGCCCGATGAGAAGTGCCTGGAACGTGCTCTTCTTTGGCACTGTAGTGTCCACGGATGTCTGCTTCCGGCCGAGGCAGTGAAGCTGCTCTTTCAGGCAGTGTTGGGGATGGATCATCTGTTGGCGGACCGGGAGGCGTTCGCCCGGGCACTCGAGCGGGAATGGGAGGCATTGGCATTGCCTTATCCGCAGGAAAGGCTGCTTGAACCCGTCCATCCGGGCAGGAAGACTGTGCGCATCAACCTGCGGGTGAGCAAGGGATCTGCGATTAGCGCCCGCGAGCTTATTTCGTTTCTCGCCGAGCAGCCGCTTGTAGAAGGCAGCTGGGACGAGCTTGAGGAAGTAGCCTGTTGGTCGGTGGCTGCTGCCCGGCGGGGCAGGATACCTATTTCCCCAAGGGGATTGGAGGAACAATGGCGAAGGGCCTTGGATCGGGGGCACCCGCCCCACCATTCCCCCCACTACCGGGAACGGGTGAAGCCGGCCTATCGGCTGGTCCACGAAGCAGACGACGAACGCTTTGTGAAGCTGCTTCGTACAATTGCTGGGTGATGAGCCTAGGTGTCCTCGGCTAGGTGGGCGTGTATTTCCGGCATCCAACGGGAGACTTCTATCCCTTGGGGACAGCTCTCTTCGCAGGCCCGGCAGGCGGTGCACTTATCGGCACGCCGTTCCTCGCCGAGCATGCGGTAGCCCATCCGCCCGCGGCGCAGGTCGTCGAACGCGACGGCGTTGTTATAGTGCTCAAACACCTTAGGAATGGCTACCCCGCTGGGACAAGGGAGACAATACTCACAGCCGGTACAGGGGACGGGTTTCAGCGATAGGTACGCTTCCCGTAACCGGTCGAACCAAGTGCGCTCCTCGGTGGTGAGAATTCCCGGAGCGGAGCGGTCAGCTGCTTGTACGTTCTCTTGCACCTGCTGCAATGTGCTCATCCCGCTCAGCACGACCTGGACCTCCGGTTGATCCCACAGCCACTGCAGGGCCCACTCCACGCGCGACCATGGCCGCCCTGCCTCCTGCCAGATCCGAGCGACCGCTGGCGGGGGCTGTTTGACCAATTGTCCGCCGCGGAGAGGCTCCATGATCACAACCCCCAAGCCGCGTTGGGAGGCATATTGAAGCCCGTCGCGCCCAGCCTGATAGTGGACATCCACATAGTTGTACTGGATCTGACAGAGGGACCAGTTATCGTAGCCGTCCACGATTTCCTTGAACACGGGCAGCTTATCGTGAAACGAAAAGCCCAAGTGTCCGATCCGGCCGCCGGCCATCGCCCTCTCCGCCCGGGAGAGGATGTCAAGATCACGCATTTTGGTCCAGCTCTTTTCGTTGAGGGCATGCAGGAGATAGAAGTCTACATGATCGCGTTGCAGGCGCTTCAGTTGCTCGTCCAGTAAGCGGTCAAAGTCGTCCTGTTGTTCCACCTTCCAGCAGGGCAGCTTGGTGGCCACACGGGCCCGTTTCCGATAGGAACCTTGGAGGACACGCCCGAGGAACTCCTCCGAGGCACCGCCATGATATGGGTAGGCGGTGTCGACATAGTTGACGCCGTGGTCCAGTGCGTAATAGAGCATCTCGGCGGCCCGGTCCTCGTCAATGTTGGATTGATCATCGCCAAGGGTGGGAAAGCGCATTGCCCCGAAGCCAAGTACCGACGCTTGCCAATCGAGTTTACCCAGCGTTCTGAATGTCATGCCTTCACGTTACCCGGTCCACGTCCGCCGTCAACCTGCGGCACGGGTGAGGGGTTGAGCGTGTTCAGCTGCACTGAGCATCACCTTGGAGCGATCCCCGGTTCGAGCTTATGGTGTACAAGATGCCCAAGAGGGCTGCCTGAGGAGCTCCGCAGTTCATGGGGAAACTGCAGTTGGGTGCTTGCCCTGCGGAAGGCGCCGTAGGAGGTGCGTACATGATGGAGCAACACGAGCGGACGATTCACGGGACCGTAATCCGGCTTGTGCGGGGGGACATCACCCAGCAGAGGACCGATGCGGTGGTCAACGCGGCGAATCCTGATTTGGCGCCGGGAGGGGGCGTGGCGGGGGCGATTCACAGAGTGGGGGGAAGGGAGATCACCGAGCGCTGTGCCGACATCCGCCGACAGCAGGGGCCCCTGCCCACCGGGGAGGCGGTGCTGACGCCCGGGGGTGACCTTCCGGCCTCGTGGGTGATCCACACAGTGGGACCCGTGTGGCACGGCGGGCAGGGCGGTGAACCGGAGCTTCTGGCCCGGTGTTACCGTTCGTGCCTGACCCTGGCGCGGGACAAAGGATTGCGCTCGATGAGCTTTCCCAGCCTGTCTACCGGGGCCTATGGTTTCCCGACCGAACAGGCCGCGCCGGTTGCACTGCAGGTGGTGGCGGATTTCCTGATGGACAACCCTGGGGAACTCTATGAGGTGCGGTTTGTGCTGTTCTCTGAGCGGGATACCGCGCTGTATGCACAGTCGCTCAGTGCCCTATAATCATCTATGGATCATGTAGAACAGACGAAGCCCAGGGACACGGCACAGGTCACCTTCCCCGACAGGCGGGTGTTTGAGGGGGCGGTGGGGACGCCATTGGCTTCCTACACCCGGGCAGCGTATCCGGATGCCGATGCTCCTCCAGTGGCCGCGTTGATGAACGACGAGCTGGCTGAGCTCTGTACCCCGGTGAATCGTGATGTCGATGTGCGCCCCGTGTTGACCTCCGACTCGGAAGGAATCCGCATCTACGTTCGGTCACTCAGCTTCCTATTGGTGGCGGCAGCAGAACAGGAGTGTCCGGGAGCGCGGTTGGTGGTGGACCATTCGGTGCCGTTCGGCGGCTATTACTGTCGTCCGTTGGAGCGGGAGCCGCTGTCCTCCGAGGAACTGGAGGGCCTGGAGGCTCGTATGCGGAGCATGGTGGAAGCGGACTTGCCCATCTCCAAGGAGCATGTGTCCAAAGAGGAAGCCTGTCGCTGGTTTGCCGAAAACGGAGCCCAACACAAAGCGGATTTATTCCGGTATGCCTGGGATGAACCGACGGTCCCTCTGTACAGATTGGCATCAACGCGGGACTACTTCTTTGGCCCGCTGGTTCACTCGACAGGGTGTCTTCGACATTTCACACTGGAGCGTTACCACGACGGGTTCATCCTCCGCTTTCCCCGCCGGGAGCGTCCCCACACCCTGATGGAGCCGGAGGACTACGGCGTGCTGTGGCAGGTGTTTCAAGAATACGTTCGCTGGCTTGAGCTTCTGGGGGTGTACGATGCGTGGACGGTCAACGAGGCCGCGACCAGCGGTCGGTTGAGCGAGGTCATCCTGGTATCGGAAGCGCTCCACGAGCTAAGGGTCGGAGAGATCGCCTGCCGCATCGGTGAGCTTCCCGAGGAGAAGCGTCGGGTGGTGCTGGTAGCTGGACCGAGTTCCGCGGGCAAGACGACGTTCAGCAAACGGTTGGCTGTGCAGCTATTGGCCCAGGGATTGCGTCCGTACCCGGTGGCTATGGATGACTATTTCCTCCCTCGAGCGGAGATGGCCCGCCGCGGGCTCACCGATTTTGACCATCCGGCGGCGGTGGATTTGCCGTTGTTTCAAAAGCAGGTTCAGGAATTGCTCGACGGTCGGCAGGTGCGCCTGCCACGGTTCGATTTCCCCACCGGTGAGCGGCAGGAGGGGGAAGAGTTGCGTCTGGGGTCTGACGCAGTGTTGCTGGTGGAGGGTTTGCATTGCCTGAACCCGGAAACCCTTCCGGGTGAGCTGGGAACACATGCGTTTCGCATCTATGTCTCTGCGCTGACGCAGCTCAATTTGGACGACCATGTGCGTATCTCCACGACCGACACCCGCCTTCTGCGCCGCCTGGTGCGGGATGTGGCCTATCGTGGTTATTCCCCGGAGGACACGCTTAGGATGTGGCCGCATGTACGGCGGGCGGAGAAGCGACACGTCTTCCCACATCAGGGGCGAGCAGATGTAATGTTCAACTCTGCGTTGGCCTACGAATGGTCGGTCCTTCGTCCGCTGGTCGAGCCGTTGCTGCGGCAGGTGAGGGGTCCGCGCCGTCGGCTCGAGGCGCAGCGAATATTGGACACGTTGCGATGGTTCAGACCCTATCCCAAGGAGGAGATTCCCGCTACGTCGATTCTGCGTGAGTTCGTCGGCGGGGGGATACTGGTCGACTACTACCCGAGCCCCGACGAGCGGGCGGCAAGGAGGAGATGATCATGAGTGCATCGCCATGGAAGCAGTTCGACGCAATGCAGGAGCAGATTGGTAGCAGAGGTGCGTTCCTGATAAGCCAGGCGGAGGGAAGTACACCCAACCCGATGACCATCGGCTGGGGCCTGGGGGGGTCCTGTTGGGGCCGAGCGGTGTTCCTGGTATTGGTGCGGCCGTCTCGCTACACGCACGGTCTCATTGAACACAGCGGCGAGTTTTGCGTAAGCATCCCGGATTCCGGATTGGATAAGGAATTGGCCTTCTGCGGGAGCAAGTCCGGCCGGGAAGTCGACAAGGTCCAGGAGCTTTCTTTGGGATTGGTTTCCGGTAGCCATGTTTCCGTGCCCACCTTGGACATCCCGGGTGTGCATTACGAGTGCCGGGTCGTAGCTAAGACTCGTCTGACCGAGGACGGTCTGCTGGACACGGACCTGCGGGATCGCCATTACCCGAAAGGGGACTTGCACACGCTCTATTTTGGTCAGGTGCTGGCAGTGCACCGCCGCTAGTCTTTCCTAAGGGGGTCCGGATTGGGCTGTCCGGACCCCCTGGTCTGTCCCGGTTCAGTCTTCGTCCTCCGGGTCTGGTTGGGGATCCGGATCGGGAGTAACGTCCGGGAGACGGTCGAGCTCCCGCCGGTCGATCTCGGGCCAGCCGTCGGCGGGCGTCGGGCCCATTCCGCCGAACCCGAGCCGCACGGCAAAAAACGGCGCGCCGATGTCCACTTGGCCGCCGGCGATCTCGCGCCCGTCGTCTTGCCAGCGGCCGGGGAAGCCGATCAGGTACCCGGCCCATCCGTCTAGGGAAAGCCACTCCAAAAGCTGTATCTGCATCCTCAGGTGGACCATCCCGCCGAAGAACCCACGATCAAGATAAACGGTCGTTGGATCCTCGAGTGCGTCGCTGAGGTCCTCCGGATCGCGTGCGCGTACGGTAAGCTGTAGAGAGCCACCGCCGAGTACTGCTCCTACACCGACCAGCACCCCCTCGGCAGCACGCTCCAGCCGCTCGATCGTCATTCCGCCGAAGGAAAGCTCAAGTGAAGCGCTTCGCCGGCCGGCGATGGCATCGGTTGTGCCGCCGAATCCGATTCCACCGAACGCCGGGCCCTTAGTCACTCCGCCGACGCCTCCCCCTCCGGTCACCAGCATATGCCCGGGAAGGGTGGGGTAGCCCGCGGCCGAAAGCTCCGCGTTGAGCGCGGTGAGATCCAGGTGAGTTATGAGGCCCAACATCGGCCCGCCGAGGCCAAATCCGATTTCCTCTCCCGATCCGGCGAACGACAGAAGTAGCGCCAATAGAACTGCCAACAGCCACTTGCTCATTGCTCCCTCCTTTGTCCACCACTTTACCGACCCGCGCTGGCCTGGGCCAACGATCCGGCGACCGACTCGCGCCGATCTGGGGCATGCGCTATGGTGACCCCATGGACGAACTCAGGATATGCGGCGGCACTGTGGTTACACCCGGGGGAGGTCGTCGGGCGGATCTTCTGATCCGAGATGGGCGTATTGTCAAGGTGGGCCGGGTTCCCTCCGGACCGGCGCAGGAGTCGGCCCACGGCCTGGTAGTGCTACCCGGCGCGGTGGACGCCCATGTGCACTTTTCGTTGCCGGTTGCCGGCACGCGCAGTGCGGACGACTTTCGGTCAGGAACCTTGGCCGCGGCGAGTGGCGGAGTGACTACGGTGATCGACTTCACGTTGGGGGCGGCGGAAGTTTCCCTCCCCGATGCAATTGAACGTCGCCTAACTCAGGCATCGGATGCCGTGGTCGACTACGCCCTGCGCGCGGAGATGATCGGGTGGTCGTCGGAGCGGCGGCAGGAGATGCACGAGGCGCAGCAGTTGGGTGTGCGTTCGTTCAAGTTCTACCTAAGCTATGCGGAGTCGGGCCGTCGCACGCCGCTTGGGGTCATGCGAGAAGCGATGAGCACGATCCAGCAGCTGGGTGGAGTGGCCATGGTGCACGCAGAAGCCCAAGAATTGACTGTGCCGGAGGGGGGACCGACCCCAGGCGCCCGCCCGCCGGTGGCCGAGGCAGTGGCGGTGGCCGAGGTGGGGGAGCTGGCCGCCGACACCGGGTGCCGGTCGTACATTGCCCACGTATCCAGTGCAGCGGGGCTGGCTGCCTTGCAGGCCGCTCAGGGGCGGGGTGCCCCCGTGGTCGGGGAGACCTGCCCGCACTATCTGCTTCTCACCGAGGAGGACTATCGCCGCGACGAGGGGTACCTGTTCTCCGTGGTCCCCCCCCTGAGGACGACGCGGGATCAAGATGCCCTATGGCGGGGTCTCCGGCGCAATGTGTTTCAGGCCGTGGCAACCGATCATTGCCCGTTCACCAAGAACCAGAAACGCTTGGGCTGGGAGTATCCCGCCACCCTGCCCGCGGGGCTCCCCGGGGTAGAGCTTCTGCCATCGCTCCTTCTGTCCGCAGGGTGGGCCAAAGGACGGCTGTCGCTCAAGCAGATCGCTTGGTGCCTCGCCGAGGGACCTGCCCGCGCGTTCGGCCTATGGCCCCGCAAGGGCGCGATCGCGCCCGGTGCGGATGCTGATCTTCTTCTTTGGGATCCTGTTGGACAACGTACAGTGGACGAGGTCGCGCTCATGAGCGAGTCGGACTTCTCTCCCTATGGTGGGCTGGACTTGGTCGGTCGCCCTGTGGGCGTCCTTTCCCGGGGTGAGTGGTTGTACCGGGAGGGAGAAATGCTTGGAACGCCCGGCCGAGGGCGGTTCGTTCCATGGATAGAGGAGCGCGCGGGTGTATCTGCTTGACCTGTCGCCGCAGGAGCTGGAAGAGCTGCTTCGTTCCCGGGGACAACCTGCCTATAGGGCACGTCAGATCTGGAAATGGGTGTGGGGTAGCCTGGCGGTCGAATTCCGGGAGATGACGGATCTTCCCCTGGAGCTCAGGGGTAACCTCAACGAGGCGGTTCAGATCGACCCTGTCGCCGCGAGCGCGGTGCAGATTGACCGCAGCGAGCGCACCGAAAAGGCGCTCCTAACCTTCGACGACGGTGAAGTGGTGGAAGCAGTGCTAATGCGGGAAGAGGACAGGCGTACGGTGTGCATTTCCACCCAGGTCGGCTGTCCTGTACGTTGTTCCTTCTGCGCTACGGGGCAGTCTGGCTACGTGCGAAACCTTACCCCGGGGGAGATTGCCGCTCAGGTGCTCTACTTCGCCCGCCGCCTGCGCAAGCGGGGTGAGCGGGTGACCCATGTGGTGGTGATGGGGATGGGGGAACCTATGTACAACTACGAGGCGACGTTGAAGGCGGTGCGTAATCTGAATCATCCCCGGGGGTTCGCCCTCGGGGCACGCCGGTTCACCATCTCTACGGTGGGAGTCGTCTCTGGAATGCGCAAGCTTGCTGCCGAGGGCATCGAGCTGAACCTGGCTGTTTCGCTGCATGCACCGTCGGACGAACTGCGGGGGCAGCTGATCCCGGGAGCGAAACGTTGGCCGATCGAAGACATTCTCGCCGCGGGGGACGCGTACGCTGCGGCAAGCGGGCGTCGGGTAAGCTACGAGTATGTGCTGCTCTCTGGGGTCAACGATTCGGTTGAAGATGCGCGTGCCGTAGGACGACTGCTACGGGGGCGGCTGGCACACGTCAATCTGATCCCGTTCAACCCTTCGCCAGACCTTGCCTACGAGCGGCCGGCGGCCGCCCAGGTGGATGCGTTCCGTCGTGCCCTGCTTGATCAAGGGGTGGATGTCACGGTCCGCCGTTCGCGTGGGGTCCGCATCGCCGCAGGTTGCGGTCAATTGCGGGCCGCACACTAGAAGCGAACGGTCAGCGTTCCCCGATAGGCTGTGCCGAGGACCTGATGGGGCTGCACGGCCCAGTCAAATTGAAGGGACGACAGCCGAGCGGACATCCCGAAGGCCACCCCCGCGGGTCCCACGCCTGCCCGGAGCGCCAAGTCTTGCATCCACAGTTCACCGCCAGCGCGGATGGTGAACGGGTTCTCCCCCAGACCTTCTACGGATGCCGTCAGACGACCGGCGAACGGCCCCCTTAGGGGAAGCTCGAGCGCGGCGCCCGCAGTGATTCCCCGGGGCCAGGGCGCACTGTAGCCGCCATTGGCAGCCACATTCCGGGACCACAGCGCCTCCGCCAGCAGACCGACAGTGACCCGGCCCCGCCAAAGCACCCCCAGGTCGATGGACCAGCCCATCTCCTCGCCAGGGGCCACAGCGCGGACCGCACGGGCTCGTGCTCCGACTGAAGCTCCTTCCCACAGCGGGATCCCGACCGACAACGCTCCCCCAACGGACATATAGCGAAGGTTGTCGCCTATAGGACCCGAATCCACCACCGACAACATCCCGCCCAGCCAGGGTCCGCCTGCTCCCACCGCGGTGACCGACACGTCTCCAAACTGTTGGGCATGGGTGGCGGTGAGCCCCCAGCGGGTAAGGCCGGCCAACCCCGCCGGGTTATACAGTACGGCCCACTCATCGTCGGCTACCGCCAGCATTGCCCCCCCCAGGCCGACGGCGCGTGCGCTGTGGGCGACCTCCAGGGCCATATCAACGCCATGGTAGGCCTGCACTGATAACGACAGCGCGAACACTGCGGCCAACACAACCAAAGCTCTCATCGGTGGATCACCAGTCGCTGGATTTCAGAGGCCCCTTGATCGGTGACCAACACCACCAGGTACAATCCGTTTCCCACCATGCGGTTCCAGTCGGTGTGCAGGCCCCACTGGATGTCCCCGTGCTGTCCGGTGACCTCCCTGGTGAAGATCCGCCGACCGGTTAGGTCATATACGTGGATCCGGCCCCTGTGGGTCCCTTCGGGAAGGTGATAGCGCATCGGGGCTTCGGTGTTTACCGGGTTCTGCAGCAGTTCTAGTTGTGGCTTCTCCTCGGGTGGTGGGAGCACCTTGTCGGGGAGCAGTTCCACCGCCGCTGCGGCGTCGAGCTTTCCTGCTCCCCATCTGTTTACGCTGCCTGTGTGCTGGTCCTTTCTGGCGCTTTCCCTGAGCGCCTCGGCGATGTCCTCCCAATCAAGGCTCTCCTCAACGCTCAGCAAGAGTGCCGCTGCCCCGGCTACATGAGGGGCGGACATGCTTGTCCCAGCCTGCATTCTGTAATCCCCTCCCGGCAGTCTGAGCCAACCCGACACATGTCCCTCCACCGGGGAGGACAGCGGTGCGGCGATCCACGCCCCAGGAGCGGTCACGTCCGGCTTGGGCCGCCCGTCCCGCGTCGGACCGCGGGACGAAAACGGGGCCAGGGCACCCACTGTGTAGTTGTCTTGCGTATGAGGTCCGTCGGCGGACTGCCAGGTGTTCTTGGTCGTATAGGCGCCCACGGCGATCACTCGATGGGCGGTGGCCGGCTCACTGATGGTGAAAGTGCTGTCTCCTTGTACGAACCTGCCCGCCTGTTCACGGGTTACCCACGCGTCCACCCGTCCTCCCTGGGCCAGTGGGTCCAACGTGATTGCCCACTGGGAATGCTGGGCGGCGTTGGACAGGGCGAGGTAGATTTCTTTGTCGTTGTTGCGCGGGTCACGCCCCAAGGGGTTGTCCAGGTACACATTGCCCGAGGGCGTGTTCAAGCCGACCGTCTGACCCGGCTGGGCCGTTACGGATTCTCCTCCGGGGGCGGATACGGTGACGGCGAACGAAGCTTCTCCATCGTGCCATAGCTCGACTTCCACCGTACTTGCCCGCGCCTCCAGGTCCCAGGTGGTCGTGGTGTGTACGCCAGCTCCCACATGGATCTTCTTGTCGCCTTCATTGCCTGCGGCCACCACCACCGCCCGACCGGGGATGTTCCTCTGCTGGTTGTCCACCAGCAGTTGGGAGATACCGCGGTCGAAGAGGGACGTGCCGTCGTGGGGACCGCTATGTGTGCCCAGGGACAAGTTGACCACAGCGGGGAGGCCTCGTTCGCTTGCCACTTGAAAGACGAACTCCACTGCATCGACGACCCTGTCCGTGGAAAAGGTCGTCTTCACGATCACCAACTCCGCGTCCGGTGCTACACCGGAAAGCCCTGCTGCTCCCCCTCCGGCCGCGATGCCGGCTACATGGGTGCCGTGCCCCCCGTGGCCTGGGGTATCGTCCCGGCTGGGGGGGTTCGCCGCGGCAAGGGCCGATTCCAGTTGACTTCGTGTGTACACGCGCCCGTAGTTGAACCCATACCCAAAGGCGCTGCCGTCGTAGGACTGGCCTTGGTCCCACAATGCCAACACGCGGGTCCCTTCGGGTTGCCCGTCTCCGGTTCGGTCGATCCGAAAATCAGGGTGCAGAAGATCGATTCCTGTGTCCACGATGCCCACGATCACTCCCTGCCCGGTCGTCTCTCGGGGACCGGTCCACGCTTGGTCGGCGCGGATCTCGGCGACGGAAACGTCCAATCGGGGTGCTACCGGACGGGCGGCCTCGACGAACGCGACAACGGGGTGCCCGGCTAGATCTCGCAGACTCATTACGTCAGCGAGCCCGGTCAACACGGGGCCGTGGCGTCCCTGCACCTGGAAGCCAGGCAGCGGCCCGGCGTACTCGTTGTGCGTTAGGACCAGCACCCCTACCTGGGCGTCTTCCCAGTCTCCGATGGGCAGCACGCTCAGTTGTGCCGGTGTGATTTCCTCCTGCAGGTGGAGCGGAGGCAGGCGCACTCCGTCCCAGGCCAGGGCGATTGTCTCCACCAGTTGCTTGGGGGACACCGCGGTCCGGAACTCGGGCGAGGATAGAGCTTGCAATACCGGGTCCAGCCGTGATGTATGGGATTCGGCCGCGCCCAGACCAACTGTGGCAAGGACGAGGACAAGTACAAGGCCCCACAGGCGGTGTAGCATAGCATGCATTTTACTGCCAGTTAGGATCAGGGGGTAGGGGTCATGTTTGCGCGTGTCTCAGGCAAGGGTACAATCCTAATTGGAGAAGAAAAGGATGAACGGAAAGCCTCCTGCTCAGCGAAATCTCCGCACCATTGCCATTATGCTGGTGGTGTTGGTGTTCGGTCTCATACTGGTTCAGCAGTTTTGGACCGGCATGGGTCCGGCGCCAGAGCAGCTCTCGTATTCCACATTTAGACAAAAGGTTAGCGATGGTGACGTGGAGTACGTGGTGATACGTGGAAGTAGCATCTCGGGGGAGCTCGTGACTGGGGTCCAGTTCGAGGCGCAAGGACCGCCTGAGGACTCACCGGTGTGGTCTGAACTGGTGGCTAAGCTTGAGGAGCGGGGTGTGGCCGTGGAGTTCGAGCCGGCCGGCGAGGGCGCGTGGATGCTTACCGCTTTGATATGGATCCTGCCGGTCGGAATTCTCATTGCCCTGTGGGTGTACATGATGCGCCGAATGCAGCAGGGGGGCGGAGCGCTTTCCTTTGGTCAATCACGGGCCAAGCTGGCCAACAAGGAGTTCACCAAGGTCAGCTTCAAGGACGTGGCCGGGATCAATGAAGTCATCGACGAAACGCAGGAGATCGTGGAGTACCTGCGTGACCCCAATCGGTTCGTGCGATTGGGGGCACAGATTCCCAAAGGAGTCCTGCTGGTGGGCCCACCCGGAACGGGTAAAACGCTTATCGCCCGGGCCATCGCCGGTGAGGCGAGCGTTCCGTTCTTCACTATCAGTGGCTCGGATTTCGTGGAGATGTTCGTCGGAGTGGGTGCGGCCCGCGTACGGGACATGTTCCAGAAGGCCAAGGCCAGCGCCCCGTGTATTCTCTTTATCGATGAGATCGATGCCGTAGGACGCAAACGGGGTGCGGGGCTGGGTGGCGGTCACGACGAGCGCGAGCAGACGCTGAACCAGCTGTTGGGGGAGATGGATGGTTTTGAACACAACACTGGCGTTATCGTGCTGGCGGCCACCAACCGCCCCGACGTGTTGGATCCGGCGCTGCTAAGACCCGGGAGGTTCGACCGCAAGATCGTGGTGCCCCGCCCGGACATCAACGGGCGGGAGCAGATCCTGAATATCCACTGCCGCAATAAGAAGCTGGCCGGGAATGTAGACCTGTCGAGGCTGGCCCGGCGAACGCCGGGCTTCGTAGGCGCGGACATCGAGAACCTGTGCAATGAGGCAGCTCTGTTGGCTGCCCGAGCGCGCAAGGAGACTATCGAAACGTCCGATTTTGAAGAGGCCCTCGATCGGGTGTTGACTGGATTGCGTCGGCGCGGCATGTTCATCACCGAGCGAGAGAAACAACACATCGCATATCACGAGGCGGGACACGCTCTGCTTGGTTGGCTCTTGCCCAACACGGATCCGGTGCACAAGATCTCCATCGTACCTCGTGGGGATGGGGTTCTGGGCTTCACGTTGCAGCTTCCGGAAGAAGACAGGTACATCATGGCTCGCGATGAGCTTGTGGACAGGTTGACCGCCCTGCTCGGGGGCCGGGTGGCCGAGGAGATGGTGTTTGAAACCCGTACCACGGGTGCTCAAGACGATCTGAAACAGGCCACGCAGCTGGCCAAGCGGATGGTTGTCGAGTATGGAATGTCCGACGGGCTGGGACCCATGAGCCTCGCCCAGGAGCGAACCAATGTGTTCTTGGGAGAGGAACTGGTGCGTAGCGATGAACACTCCGAGGAACTCTCAGCCACGGTGGACAAGGAGGTTCGCAAACTGCTGGACCAAAGCTACTCCACGGCCAAGGAACTCCTCACCCGCCACCGTGCCGGCTTGAACCGCCTGGCGGAGGAACTCAGCCGGCGTGAGACGATCGACGGGAGGGAACTGGACGAGCTACTGAAAGACTTCTCTCCCGAACCCACTGCATGACGGGCCGGCGACTAGCTCTACTGGGGGCTACGGGCTCGATAGGGGTACAGGCGCTCGATGTTCTGCGCAGACTCCGAGCTGATGGGTTTCCCCTTTCTGTGACAGCGATGGCGGCGGGAACACGTGTGGAAGCGCTGGCTGAAGCTGCGCGGGAGTTCGATGTGCGGGCGGTGGGTGTGTCGGGGCCGAATCATGCCGAGGCTTTGGCGAGCCTACTTCCACCCGACATCGAGGTTGTGCATGGGGCCGATGGCCTTAGTGCGCTGGCCGGGAGGGCTGATGTGGATGTCGTCCTCAACGCTGTGGTGGGGGCGGCGGGGCTGCGCGGTTCGCTGGCCGCACTCGAAGCGGGAAAAACACTGGCCCTGGCCAATAAGGAATCGCTGGTCGTGGGCGGGGAGCTGGTGGCCCGAACCGGCGCGGGGGTGGCGGGTATCGTGGCCGTGGACTCGGAGCATGCCGCGCTGCAACAGTGCGTGCAAGGGACAGACAGGGACCACATAGAGAGGCTTTGGATTACTGCTTCCGGCGGAGCGTTCCGCGAGCACCGCCTCGAGGACCTGGAGCGAGTGACTGCCGAGGAAGCGCTCCGACATCCCACGTGGAGCATGGGGCCGCGGATCACGATTGACTCGGCTACCTTGGTCAACAAAGCGTTTGAGGTCATCGAAGCCCGCCATCTGTTCGACGTGTCGTGGGACAAGATCGGGGTGCTTGTGCATCCGCAATCTGTGATCCACGGGCTGGTCGAGCTGGTGGACGGGACGGTGCTAGCACAGATGGGTCCGCACGACATGCGTATTCCGATCCGCTATGCGCTCACTTCCCCGGAGCGACTGCCGGATCCTCCGGCGAGGCTGGCGCTGGGGGAACGCTCGCTACAGCTCTCTCCATTGCCCTCCGAACGCTATCCAGCGTTCTGGACAGTGGTAGAAGCGGGGAAGAGCGGCGGGACCGCTCCCGCAGTGGCTAACGCAGCCGATGAGGTTCTCGTGGACGCCTTCCTAGGTGGCCGGATACGGTTCACGGCCATTGCCCGGGGATTGGAGGAGGTGCTTGGGCGGCACAGAGTGGGGGCGGGCGACTCACTGGCAAAGCTGGAGGAGGCTGATGCTTGGGGCCGCGAGCAGGCACGCCGTTTCGTGGAGGGCAAGGAATGAGGTGCATACAATGAGCGCCATGACGCTCACGAGACGCACAGATTACGGAGTACGAATACTGTACGAGCTGGCATCCGACGCCAATCGGTACACTTCCGCCCGCGAGCTTGCCGACCGCCATCAGGTTCCCGAGGCCTTCTTGCGGAAGATCCTGATGGACCTGCGGCAGGCGGGAATCGTAGTGGCTCAGCGTGGGCGTACCGGTGGCTACAGATTGGCTGATGATCCCCACAACATCAGCCTGGGCCAAGTGTTGGATGCCCTAAACAGCCAAGTGGTGCGATTGCCCTGCATCTCGGGTACTGAGTGCTCTCATGACGGGGCCTGTTTGGTGTGGCCGCTGTGGCGCTATCTGGAACAGCGGTTTGCCCGGGAGCTGGACAATATCGATCTGTCGATGGTAGTCGAGCTGGGACAGCAGCAGGCGGATCAGGGGAAGGGCTCCGCTAGTGGGTCCAATGGTGGGGGGTGAGGGGTCGCCATGGGACAGTGCGCGCTTTGCGGACAGCGAAAGGGTGAACGTTCCTGCCCTGCGTTGGCCGAACAGATCTGTGGGCCATGTTGCGGGAAACACAGACGGAAAACAGTGCAGTGCCTGCCCAGTTGCCCACATCTCATGGCCGCCGAACGACAGCAGCGCCAGCGCAGGGCGGAGGAGCTTGCGCAGGCGTGGGGCGAATGGCAAGCGCAGCTGTCGGCCCAGGGACAGGATGAGCTGTGGCGTTACATCGAAGCTCTAGGGCGGGTCCTTGCCCAGATGCTTCAGCAGGCCGATGCCGATGACGCTCACGCCGAGGCCGCCCTGAGGCACCTGGGGCAAACACTGTCTCCTATCACCATGGTCGGCGCTGCCCCGCCGTTGGTGGGGCGTATGCTCACCGAGACGCTGTTGCCCGCGGTGGAGGGGGGGAGGCTTTCCGCCCCCCAGCTGCGGGATGCGACGATGGCGTTGGCCGATTGGTTGGCCGACTACCGACGGGAGGATGAACCCCGACGTTTTGTGCTGGGCCTCTTGGGGTTGTTGCCCCCGCAAGCGGATGAACAACCTAGGCGGGGGGTCATCGAGCGGCCCTGAACCACTGGTGGAGCCCCAGCGCCCTTATTCCCAGCGCATACACGGCCACACCCAGGGGAACTCCGGCGAACACCTGTACCCAAGGACCGTGCGGGGAGAGGAACCATTTGTCGGCCGCGGCCAGGACAAGCCCCAGCATCGCTGCGCTGGTGGCCGCCCCCAACAATGGGGGCCAGGGAATCCACCCCCGGCCGCGACGCAATAGCAACAGTCCCAGGGCCAGGGCATTGACCCACCCGGCGATGCCTGTGGCCAGGGCCAACCCGAACGTTCCCCACGGCTCAACCCACCAAAGATCCAGCCCAATATTGACTGCTACGGCCAGGGATCCTGTAAGCACGGGAATCACTGGACGACCCAGGCCGTAGAACGCTCGCGAGAAGAGATACACAAGCGTGTACGCCCACAGCCCGGACAGGTAGGCGGCCAATGCGGCGTAGGTGCGTGAGCTATCGAGAGCGGTGAAGGCGCCGTGTTCGAATAGAAGCTGGATGATCGGCCTCCCCAGCACAAGGAGACCGGCCATGGCCGGGAGGATGAGCAATGTTCCCAGGCCTAGCCCTTGCCGCAGCGCGTCCCGGAAGGGGCCTTGAAGTCCGCCCGCGGAGTTGCGGGCGAAACGGGGAAGGGCGGCCGTAGCTACCGACACGGCCACAATGCCGACGGGAAATTGGAACAGGCGCATCGCGTACTGCAGCGTGGATATCGCACCCTCGGCCAGGAACGAGGCGAGGCGGGTGTCCACCAGAATGTTCACCTCGGCCATAGCAACGCCACCCAGCACCGGCAGCAGTCGCCTGCCCATCTCCTTCAACTCTGGCTGCACCGACGGCCTGGGCAACGGTCCCACATGATCACGTAGAAAAGGTAGCTGCACGAGAAGCATTCCCCCGGCGCCGGCCAGCAGGCCGAACACCAGCGCCGCGACTGGCGGATGAACGAGCGGGGTCAGAAGCAGTGCTCCACCGATCATGGCCACATTTGGCAGGGCGGGGGACAGTGCGGGCACGAAGAACCTCCCGTTTGCGTTGAGGATTCCCGAGGCCAGCGCTGCCAGCGACACCAAACCTAGTACGGGGAATATCCACCGACCCAACGTGACTGCCAGTTGGAGTTGCTCTGCGGAGAATCCGGCAGCCAGCAAGGGGATATACCAGCGGGCAGTCCAGGCACCAAGGGCACAGATTGCTGGCAGAATCACCAGAAGAGCGGTGAATGTGTGAGCGGCCACCCTCCGGGATGCCCCGCGGGTCTGAGCGCGCCCGTATACGGGGAGGAAAGCAGCGGCCAGCCCGCCTTCGCCGAGGAGTCCTCGGAGGAGGTTGGGGACGAAAAAGGCTGCGAGGAAGGCATCGTAGGCGGCGGAGGCTCCGAACACGTGGGCTATTGCAATGTCCCTGCCCAGCCCGAATACGCGGGATATCCCCGTGCCGAGGGCCGCGCGGATAGCGTCCCCGGTCAACGGGCGCACAGCTTCCTCAGGATGCGGGGTTCACGATGATATTGATATCGGCGGTGATATCCTCGTAGATATTTGCCCGGGCGGGGAATTGGCCCAGAGTATCGATGACGTCCATGTCGATCCGATCGGGAGAAACCTTCTCCCCGAACTTCTGCTCGATCTCCTTGGCCACGTCTTGGGGGCGTACGGTCGCGTAGAGCCGATCTTCATCATGCACTCTGCGGTCGAACTCCAGCTGAGCACCGTTTAGTTTCTCGGCCAGCATCTCCGCTCGTGTCCGCCGATCGGCGAGCTCCCGCCTGTACTGCTCACGTAGATTGGAATAGCGGGCCATCTCGTGGTCAGTGGGGGGGACAGCCATGCGCTGGGGCATGAGATAATTACGGGCGTACCCGGGTTTGACATCAACCACATCTCCGGGCACCCCTAAGTTGGGGACCTCATTGATCAACAGGACCTTCATCGATATCACCCCTTGTGGCGGACAAATAGTAGACGCCCCAGCCTCGGGATTCAACAGGCGGCCAACCGTCTGTGCACCGTTTGACCCACGGCGGTGTTGCTATACTCTGGAGAGATGTCGTTTCAGTGGCATGATGCAGGAGGGAACCGCCCCGTGTTGGTGATGGGGATACTGAATACGGCTCCCGACTCCTTCTCGGACTGGGGTCGATGTACCGACGCCCAAACGGCCGTCGCGCACGGCGTGCGTCTGCAGAGTGAAGGAGCCGATATTGTGGATGTGGGCGGGGAGTCGACCCGTCCTGGCTCCCAACCGATCTCGGAGGAGGAAGAGCTGTCTCGGGTGTTGCCAGTGGTGGAACGCCTGGCAGCCCAGCTTCGGGTGCCGCTGTCGATAGATACGTCCAAAGCCCGAGTCGCCGAAGCCGCGCTGAAGGCCGGGGCCCGGATAGTGAACGACGTCACCGCCCTACGTGGCGATCCAGGCATGGGCGAGGTGGTGCGCAAACACGATGCAGGACTAGTTCTCATGCACATGTTGGGCACGCCGGCCACGATGCAGGACGCTCCACAGTACCGAGATGTGGTTGGTGAAGTGTACGCGTTCCTGGAAGTCCGCCTTCAGGCTGCGCTGGATATGGGCATCCGGCGAGAGCGGATAGCTGTCGATCCGGGAATCGGGTTTGGAAAGACGGTGGAGCATAACTTGGAACTGATACGCGGCCTGGGGAAGCTGCGGGAGCTTGGTCAGCCGGTGTTTGTCGGCCCGTCGCGCAAGCGGTTTATCGGCACGCTGTTGGACCTTCCGGTCGATCAGCGCGTCGAGGGCACGCTTGCGGTGTGTGTGGCGGCTGTGCTCAACGGAGTTGATGCCGTGCGGGTGCATGACGTGAAGCCGGTGCGCCGGGCTGTAGACTTGGCCGTACACCTCAGGTCCGGGGGGAGGTAGCGATGAGGATAGATCTGAAGGAACTCCGTGCTTATCCTGGCCGTCCGGTGCGCAGCGAGGAGCAAGAGGTCTTGGATGATCTGGTCTGGTGCGACGAGCCGCTGCCACTGGTGGGGGCCGTCCGGGTGATTGCCTCGGCGTTCTACGATGAGAAGCGGGTGTTCCTTACGCTGAATGTCTCCGGGACCTGTGTCCGGCGTTGCTCTCGCTGTGTGCTCGAGTTCGAGGAGGATTTCGAGCGCGAGGAGCTATTGGAATTGGAGCTTGATGATCCATCGGCACCGTATATAGAGATCCGACCGTGGATCGCCGCCGAGGTGCGCCTTGCTGTCAGTCCGCGTCCTTTGTGTCGTGATGATTGCCGCGGCTTGTGTGCCGGATGTGGAGCCGACCTCAACGTGGAGGAACATCGTGAAGGATGTGTGGAGGACTCCCCACCCCATGACCCACGGCTGGAAAAACTAAGGGAGCTTCTGTGAGGAGTGTGCGCGTCCTGGGTGTGGATCCGGGGCTGACAGCCACGGGCTACGGGATAGTGGAAGCCGATGGCGATCAGTTTTCCAGCGTCGTCGCAGGCACAGTACGGCCACCGGCCAAGGCCCCCTTGCCCGACCGGCTAGGTGCGATACACGTGCACCTTATGGAACTCATCGAGACATTCGACCCCCGTGTGGTTGCCGTTGAGGAAGTGTACTTGGCCCGTAACGCCCCCTCGGCCATGCTTACTGCCCAGGTGTTGGGGGTGGTGAAGCTGACTGCCCGGGGCTGTGACCTGCGGGCCTATGCGCCGCGGGAGATAAAGAAGTGGGTCTGCGGCACGGGCGCAGCTCCCAAGGAACAGATGATAGGAATGATGGCACACCTGCTCAGACTTGATGAACTGCCGGGGGATCACGCGGCGGATGCGCTGGCCGTGGCGCTATGCGCGATTATGGACGGGCGGCCATGAACTTGCTGCGGGCGCTCGGGGTGGAGGATCCCCCCGAGCGGCTTCTGGTGATCGACGCACATTCGGCACTCTATCGGTCGTATCATGCATTGCCCGAGCTCACCACCAGTCAAGGGGAGCCTGTTCAGGCGGTGTACGGGTTGGTGAAAACGCTGCTTATGGCGGTGAAGCAATATCCCTCCCGCTATCTGGCTGTGGCGTTCGACTCCACCGAGCCCACTGTCCGCCACGAGGCATTTGCCGACTACAAGGCCACCCGCGAGGAAATGCCGCAAATGCTGTCGCGTCAGCTTCCCCGAGCCAAGGAATTGCTCGATGTGCTGGGCATAACGCGCTTGGAGGTTCCCCGGTATGAGGCGGACGACATCATGGCTGCGTTGGTCCAGCAGGCTCGCGCCGCCGGGGCGGAAGTGCTTCTGTTGACGGGAGACAAGGATATGGCCCAGCTGGTGAGAGAGGGCGTTAAGCTGCTACGGCCGGGGCGCCGTCCCACCGATCGGCTAGAGCTCATGGATGCGTCCAAGGTCCGGGAGCGGTTTGGGGTTCCGCCCGAGCAGATGGTGGATCTCCTGGCCTTGGTGGGCGACAGCTCGGATAACATACCTGGAGTGCGGGGGGTGGGGGAGAAGGGGGCCCGTGATCTGCTGTCACGCTATGGCTCACTTGAGAAGGCCCTGGAGTCCGCTCCGTCGCATCCCAATCGAAGGGTGGCGCAAGCGCTGACCGAGGGAAGAGAATCCGCTTTGCTTTCCAAAGAATTGGTGCGCCTGCAGCCGCCCGAACTGGACCGGTCGGTGCACGAGATGGTGCTGGGCGAATGGGACTCGGAGAACGTGCATCGCCGGCTTCACGAACTGGAGTTCAAATCGATTGTCGCTGAGCTCGGCGTCGACGCCCCTCCCCCAGCCTTAAAGAGCACTGTGGTGACCGATGAGCAAAGCCTGGCCGCACTGGTGGACGAGCTAGCCCGCCAGGAGGCGTTTGCCCTGGATCTGGAGACTACTTCGCCCGATCCTCTGAGCGCGCGTCTGGTGGGATTGGCGGTGGCCGTCCGAGGTGGGGCGGGGTGGTATGTGCCTGTGGGGCATGAAACCGACGAAACCCAGCTAACCGTCGAGCAGGTCCTTTACGCCATGCGACCCGTGCTGGAGGGTGACCACCCCCAGGTATGGGGGCAGAACCTGAAGTATGACCTACAGGTGTTGGCCGGTTACGGTGTCCGTCTGCAGGGGATCGTGTTTGATTCCATGCTTGCCCATTGGCTTCTGAACCCCGACGCGCCTTCCCACGGCCTTGAGGTAATCGCCCGCGACGAACTGGGTGAGTCGATGGCGAGCTATCGGCAGATAGTGGGTGGAGAGAAGACCATCGCTCACGTGCCCATCCCCCGGGCAGCCGAATACGCCGTGGGTGATGCTGAGGTGGTGTGTCGCCTGCATGGTCCGTTGCTGGACCAGCTGCGCGAAGCGGAGCTGGAGCGCTTGCTTGTCCAAGTGGAACTGCCGCTCATCGAGGTGTTAGCTCGCATGGAGCGGGCCGGGATCCCGCTCGACGTCGACGAGTTGCACCGCCAGGGGACGGAGCTGGAGACGATGCTGGAGGGCCTCCGCCAGGAGCTGTTCGCACTGGCCGGCGGCGAGTTCAACCCAGGCTCCGTGCCTCAGGTTAGGGAGGTCCTGTACCAACGTCTGAAGCTGCCGGTTATCTCCCGCACGAAGACCGGACCGTCCACTGACGCGCATGTTCTGCGAGAATTGGCCGCGCACCATGAGCTTCCGGCCAGGCTCATCGCCTACCGCGAGCTGGAGAAACTGCGCAATACGTACATTGAGAAGCTCCCCTTGTATGTGCGCTCTCAAAGCGGCCGGCTACACACTTCGTTCAACCAGTCGGGAACAGCCACCGGGCGGTTGTCGTCGTCGCACCCCAATCTGCAGAACATCCCCTCACGCCATCAGGTAGGCGTGGACATCCGCCGCGCGTTTGTCGCCCCGGAAGGCAAAGTGTTCCTGGCCGCTGACTACTCCCAGGTCGAGCTGCGCGTGTTGGCGCATTTCTCCGGCGACCCCGCGCTGCAGGAGGATTTCCGGAGAGGGGCGGATCTGCACAGACGCACCGCAGCCCGATTGTTCGAGGTTGACGAAAGGAGCGTGGACGACAGGATGCGTGCCCAGGCCAAGCGAGTCAACTTCGGGATCGTCTACGGGATCAGCCCCTACGGATTGGCCCGCGACCTGGGGCTTTCGCAAGAAAATGCGAAGGGATTGATCGATCGTTTTTTCAGTGCCTATCCCCAGGTTAAGCAGTTTCTGGAGCGCTTGGTGGTGGAAGGAAAGCAAAGGGGCTACGCGACCACGCTGTTGGGAAGGAGGCGGAAGCTTTCCGGGTCACGGGCCGACCAGCGTGTCCGAGGATACGATGAGCGCAATGCCGTGAACACGCCGATTCAGGGTTCAGCGGCCGATGTGATGAAGCTGGCGATGCTAGAGCTCCACAGTCAGTGGGTTCGGGGAGAGCTCGCCGCTGACATGGTACTCCAGGTGCACGATTCGCTTGTGTTCGAGGTCGCCAGCGCAGATGCAGAGCGCACAGGAAAGCAGGTGCAGGAGGCGATGGAGGGAGTGGTCGAACTGGATGTTCCCCTCGAGGTGGAGATCAAGACGGGCCGCTCGTGGGGAGCGCTTTAGCACCTTTCTTGTCGCCCGCATCCGTTCCCCGAAGCTCAGCTCAAGGTGCTTGAGTTGACGGCCCGCCGGGCTCCGGTACCGAACGGACACTGGAGCACTTGGTTCGGCGCCGCGGAGAGCTGTGTGAGCCGGAAGTTGTGGATGCCTGTCTGGCTCTGTTCACCGAAGGGCGTTTCCAGTGTGAGTAATCGAGGTGGATAGCTGCCATATACGCGTACACGTGGCCTTGACGCGTTTCCCCACCCGAGTGTAGTATGCATTACTCAGCAGTTGCGTCTGCGGTTTGGTAGGCAGATGTGGGGCGCTTATTCTCGGGGGGGAAAGATGAGCCGAGCGAAGAACACCCGATCGGAGGCGGTTCAGGGACTGAAACTCGTGCTTCTTCTTGGCGCAGCCCTGGCGATGCTTACAGGTTGCGCGCGTGTTTCGGCAGAGATAGATAGGGCGAACCCCGCTGAACAGGTTGAAACGCAAGTCGGTCAAACGGTGACGCTTTCGGTGACCTTCAGCAATACAGGCAATCGGGCACGGGAGTTTATCGCACGAGCGGTGGTGTTGGACAGTAACGATGCTGTGGTCCGGTCGTATGAGCGGAAGCTGGATCAGCCCTTGGAGCCTGGTGAAGTAACGACCGTTGAGTGGGAGCATGACCCCCGGGCGGCGGGGGAGTATTTCCTGGAGTTCAATGTATGGCGGGACGGCGAAACTCGGTTGGCCCAGTTGTCGCTGACTGGAGATGCGCGGTTGATCGTGCGGGAGGAAGAACCCGAGGACGAAGACGAGCGGCCTGCCGAGGCCAGATTCGAAGTCGGCGACCAAGTAAGGGTCACGGAAAGCGGGCTGCGCGCGCGTGTGGGCCCGGGCCTAGACGAGCCGCGGGTAGCAAGTCCGCACTATGACGGCAACCTGGCCGCAGGGACTACCGGAAGGATCGTCGACGGCCCTGTGGAGGCCGACGGCCATATCTGGTGGCGCATCGACTACCACATCGGCGTGGTGGGTTGGTCGGTCCAGGAATTCCTGGAGCACATCGGCGGCAACGGCTAGGGTAGCCGCAGCACCGGTTGGCGAGCCGCCTGCGCTTCGTTAAGCCTCCGCACCGGAGTGGTATGAGGCGCTTGTTTCACTGTGTCCGGTTGCTCCCGTGCTTCATCGGCGATGCGGATCATCGCTTCCACGAACGCGTCCAGTATTTCGAGCGGTTCAGTTTCTGTGGGTTCGACCATCAACGCTTCCTTGACGATCAACGGGAAGTACACGGTCGGCGGATGAAAACCGTAATCCATAAGACGCTTGGCAATATCCACCGTGCGCACGTCCCCTAACCCTTGTCCGGAGAGCACGAACTCGTGTTTGCACAGGCCGGCGTAGGGGAGTTGGAACACCTTCTCTAGCTTCGCCCTTAGGTAATTGGCCGCCAACACCGCGCCGGCCGACACCTCCTTCAGTCCTTCGTCGCCCAGCAGCAGAATGTAGGCTAGTGCCCTGAGGGAGACCAAAAAATTCCCGTGGTAGGGATGCACACGCCCGATGGACTGGGACCGGTCCCACGACAGTCGATACTCCTCCCCTTCGAGCACGACATCGGGGAGTGGCAGATAAGGGGCCAGCGTGTCTGAGACAGCCAGGGGACCTGCGCCCGGACCTCCGCCTCCGTGGGGGGTGGAGAACGTCTTGTGTAAGTTGAAGTGGAAGATATCGGCCCCCATCTCCCCAGGAAGAGCCCGACCTAAGAACGAGTTCAGATTGGCTCCGTCGAAGTAGGTCAACCCTCCAGCTGTGTGTACCAGGCGGGTTATCTCGGCGATTTCGTCTTCGAAAATGCCCAGCGTGTTGGGCACAGTGAGCATAATCCCGGCCACTTCGTTGTCCAGCGCCTTGTTCAGCGCCTCGAGGTCCACGGTGCCCCGGGAAGTGGACGGAAGTGAAACCACCTTAAACCCGACCATAGCAGCCGAAGCGGGGTTCGTCCCGTGGGCCGAGTCGGGCAGGAGCACTTTGTGGCGGGCAGGGTACTCGCCCCGCTCTTGAAAGTATTTCTTCAAAAGGAGCATCCCGGTGAGCTCACCGTGGGCGCCGGCTGCCGGCTGAAGGGTGATCGCTGGCATCCCTGCGATTCTCTTCAGCATCTCGCCTAGTTCCCACAGGGCCCTGAGAGCTCCCTGGGACCGCTCGGCGGACAGTCCCGGATGCAGGCCTGCAAAGCCCGGGAGCCGGGCCAGATCCTCGTTCAGTTTGGGGTTGTACTTCATGGTACAGCTTCCCAGCGGGTAAAAGCCGCTGTCCACACCGTAGTTGAGGCGGGAAAGAGCGGTGTAGTGCCGCACCAGCTCTGGCTGGGAGACCTGCGGGAGATGGGGCAGCTTGTCGCGGCGAGCGTCTTCAGGGATCAAAGCCATCAGTTCGTCGGCCCCCCGCTTGGGAGACGGCGTGCTCGCCGCCCGTCGGCCGGGCGCTCCGCGATCGTATATGGTGGCCAAGGTCAGTTCCCCCCTTCCAGGACGGAAACAAATAGGTCCAGTTCCTCGTCGGTCCGGCGCTCAGTCAGCGCCACGCCGATTGCTCCTTCTACCCCCGTCGGTTCGAGGGCGCTGGGCGGCAGGACAGCGATGCCGGCCTGCTCAAGTTTGCGAGCTGTCCCTTCTGCATCGGGGCAGCGGAGGATGAACTCGTTGAAGTACGGGCCACCGAAGGCCAGCGAGTACCCGGGCAGGTCCTCCAGACGCTTAGCTAGTTCGTGCGCTCGCTCCATGCTGGCCAAGGCCACATCGCGCAACCCTTCCGGTCCCTGAGCCGCCAGATACACCGTGGCGGCCAGGGCACACAGGGCCGAGTTGGTACAGATGTTAGAGGTGGCCTTCTCCCGGCGGATGTGCTGCTCCCTCGTCTGTAGGGCCATGACATAGCCTTCGTTGCCTTCGGCGTCTACAGTGCGGCCGGACACCCTTCCCGGCATCCTCCGTAGGTGTTCCTCTCGCGCAGCGAACAATCCTAGGAGCGGCCCCCCAAAGCCAAACGGGATGCCAAGCGGTTGCCCCTCGCCTACGACGATGTCCGCACCGAACTTCCCCGGGGCTTCCAAAACGGCCAGGGCTACAGGGTTGACGCTCACGATGAACAACGCCTTGCCCAGTTGTTCCTTGAGCCCGCGCAGATCTTCGATACAGCCGAAATAGTTAGGCTGGGCTGCGATCAACCCGCAGGTCCCTTCGGGTATGTCATCCACCTGCATGCGGCCGTCTTCCCCATAGGGGACTTCCTTTACCTTGATCCCGGCACCCCAGCAGTAGGTGTCGACCACTGCCCTCACCCACGGGCTGAGCGCCCGGGGCACAAGCACCGTGGTTCCTTTGGTGGCGCGGTGGGCACACAGCACCGCCTCGGCGAGCGCAGTGGCCCCGTCGTACATGGATGAGTTTGCTACGTCCATCCCCGTGAGCTCGCAGATCATGGTCTGAAACTCGAACATCCATGTGAGCGTCCCCTGGGAGAGTTCCGCCTGATATGGCGTATAGGCGGTGAACAGCTCTCCCCGGGACAGGATGTGTCCCACCACTGAAGGGCTATAGTGGTCGTACAGGCCGCCGCCCAGGAACGGAACCAATTCGGTTCCCGTTGAGCTATCTGCCATTCTTTGCACGTAGTTTCTAACCCACGCCTCATCTCGTGAGGGCAGGCCTGTAGTCGGTCCCTCGTGGCGGAGTTCCTCGGTGATGTCGGTGAACAGATCCTGGATGTCGCTCACGCCAATGGCTTCCAGCATATGGCGGATATCTTCCGGCGTGTGCGGAATGTACTCCCCCATCAACCCTCCTCGATCAGTTTCTCGTAGTCCGCGGCGTCCATCAGGTCTTCCAGTTCGCTTGGGTCGTCAGCCTGGATCGCCGCTACCCAGCCGTCCTCGAAGGGGGACTTGTTCATCAGAGCAGGATCCCCCTCCAGCGCATCGTTCACCTCGGTGACCTCGCCGGACACCGGGGCCAAGACCTCACCTACCGCTTTTACCGACTCCACTGTGGCCAGCTGGTCTCCCTTGGATACCTTGGAGCCCGGCTCAGGAAGCTCCACAAACACGATATCCCCCAGCTGCTTCTGAGCGTGGTCGGTCAGTCCGACTCGGATTGTATTCCCCTCCTGCAACGCCCATTCGTGATCCTGGGTGTACTTGCGATCCTTTGGTGCCATCGTTGCCTCCTTTTTGTGTGCACGGACACCGATTGTGCTTCAAGTTTTGCTCAGGCTGTAAGGTCCCTCAGAACGGAACTTCCTCCGCTTGGCGTGCGGGTTCGCTGAAGCTCGCAAAGCTCTTGTGAAAGCGAAGCACGAACTTCCCCAACGGGCCGTTACGTTGTTTGGCCACGATAATCTCTGTATCCGCAACCGTGACCTCCTGCGAGGGTTGCTCGTAGTAGTCCGGACGGTAGATAAACACCACAGCGTCTGCATCCTGCTCGATGGCTCCCGATTCCCTTAAGTCGGATAGCTGGGGGCGCTTTGTCTCCCGGCGCTCCACCGCCCTGTTTAGCTGAGAACAGGCGATCACCGGCACGTTAAGCTCTCGGGCGAGTCCCTTAAGCGAACGTGAGATGTAGGAAATCTCCTGCTCACGGATATCGGTGCGCACGCCGGCGTCTATGAGCTGCAGGTAATCCACGATGATAAGGTCAAGTCCGTACTCGGAGTTCATCCTCCGCGCCTTGGAGCGTATGGACAGGACCGGAGCTGCCGGCGTGTCGTCCACCAGGACCACAGCGTCGTTTATCTGGCCGGCGGCCTCGGCGATTTGCCCCCACTTCGCTGCGGGGAGGTAACCGGCACGTAACCTATGAAGATCGACCCGTGCCTGTGAACAGAGGAGCCTCTCCAGGATCTGCTCTTTGGGCATCTCCATGGAGAAGAACCCTACAGTCTTTTTCTGTCTCAGAGCGGCATCCCGAGCGATGTCCAGTGCCAGCGACGTTTTTCCTGTGCCTGGGCGCCCGGCCAGGACCAGCAGGTTCGAGGGGTGGAGCCCCGAGGTAAGGTCATCGAACTTGGAAAACCCTGTCGAAAGCGACCGAGCTGGTCTGCGTTCGGGATCCTTGTGTAGCTCTTCCAGCTCATCCACGTGGTCCTGGAGGAAATCGCTGAGGCTCCAGTACTCCTGGGCCGTGCCCCGTCTGGAGAGCTTGTAGATGAGCTCCTCCGCTCTGTCCAAGGCGTTCTCCAGTTCCATGTCCTCGCGGTAGCCGAGTTCGGAGATCCGCGCGCCGCCGTCGATGAGCCCTCGGCGCAGAGCCTTGACCTCGACGATGTCCACGTAGTGATCCAGTGCGGCCACCGTAGTCACCCGCGACAGAAGCTCGCTCAGATAGGCCCGACCGCCCACCTGGTCAAGCTTCCCCTGCTCCTCCAGATAGTTGGCCACAGCCAACGTATCCGGAGCGTCGGCCTTTTCATATAATCGTAGGATTGCTTTGTACACCTCGCGGTGAGCGGTGAAATAGAAGTGTTCAGGCCGCAGTCGTGGTGCGACCCTGGGGAGGGCCTCCTGAGGCTCGAGCATCGCAGACCCCAAGACCACTTGTTCGGCTTCTTTGTTCCTAGGTATGGGGCGAATAGCTTCATTCATTCTGTCGGCCATGGCCCAACCATGTTAACCCTAGGCGTCGGTGACGGCCAAGAAGGTCCGATGCGTTGTAGTGGCTTGATTCGGCGGCTATACTTCCCTCGCGAGCGACTGGGAGACGCGATCACCGAGAGGAGGAGGATTAGTGACGCTCCTGAACATGAAGGAACTTCTGGAATGTGGCGTGCACTTCGGCCACCGTACCCGTAAGTGGAATCCGAAGATGGCTCGGTATATCTACACCGAGCGTAAGGGGATTCACATAATCGACCTGGGGCAGACCCTGTCCAATTTTGAGCGAGCATATAACTTTGTGCGTGAGCAGGCTGCTTTGGGCAAGGACGTCCTGTTTGTAGGCACCAAGAAGCAAGTGCAAGGGACGATCGAAGAAGAGGCCAAGCGATGCGGAATGCATTATGTCAACCGCCGCTGGCTGGGCGGTACCCTGACCAATTTTCAGACCATTCGCCGGCGTATTCTGCACATGGTGACTATGGAAACGAACTTCGAGGAGGGCAAGTTCGAACGGCTTCCCCTCAAAGAGCAGGTCAAGCTCGGTAAGAGCCTCCGCCAGCTCAAGCGCAACCTGGAGGGGCTACGCGAGATGTCCGACATGCCGGGTGTTGTCTACGTGGTGGACCCCACGGTGGAGATCAACGCCGTTCACGAGGCCAATCTGCTAGACATCCCTGTGGTGGCGATCTGTGATACCAACTGCGACCCCGACGTCATCGACTTCCCCATTCCAGGGAATGACGACGCGATCAAGGCCACCCGGTTAATCACAGCCCGGATTGCCGACGCTGTGCTCGAAGGGCGCGAAGGGATGCAAGCTGCTGCAACCCAAGCGCCGGCGAAGGAAGCGGCCGAGTCCGAGAAAGCAGAGGAAGAGGCCGCCGAGGAACTGACCGGAGCTGATGAAGCGGCACCAGCTGAGGATACCGAGCAATCCGCTTCGGCAGAGGAAGCTGTAGCTCAAACGGAAACGCCTGAGCCAACCGACTCTGTGAAGGAGGAAGAGCCGATCCCGGCAGCCGAGACGCCCGAGGAGGAGATGGCAGAAGAGCCTGAAGAAGAGAAGAAGGAGGGCTGATGGAAGTCACCCTGGAACTCGTCAAGAAGCTGCGAGCCGAAACAGGCGTAGGAATCATGGACTGCAAGGAAGCCCTCAAGAAGGCCGAAGGGGATTACGACAAGGCCAAGCAGATTCTTCGTACCGAAGGCAAGGAGTTCCTCGCCCAGCAGACTCGGGAGGCGACCGAGGGCCGGGTGGGCGCTTATATCCATCACTCGGGCAAAGTCGGGGTATTGGTGGAACTGGCCAGCAACACGGACTTTGCTGCCAACTCGGATGATTTCAAGACATTCCTCAAGGACGTTACCATGCATATAGCGGCCTACAAGCCGCGGTGGGTGAGTCCAGCTGATGTGACAGATGATGTGCTACAGCAGGAACGGGATATCCTGCGCCAACAGGCGGAGAAGGAAGGCAAGCCCCCTGCGATCGTGGAGAAGATGGTCGAGGGACGTCTTGAGAAATTCTACGAGGAGAACTGCCTGTTGAAACAACCGTACATCAAGGACGAGAACCTGAAGGTGGAAGACGTGCTGGGCGAACTGGGAGCGAAGCTTGGGGAGAGCGTTTCCGTGCGGCGGTTCGTGCGGTACGAGGTTGGAACGGAGTGAGTGCGTCCAGAATCATCCGTCGGGCGGTGCTCAAACTGTCCGGCGAGGTGCTTGGGACTGACGGTGGGCCCCTTGATGAAGGGGCTCTCCTTTTTTTCGCCGGGGAGATAGCCGCTGCACGCTACCAGGGGCTTGAACTTGCAGTAGTCCCCGGAGGGGGCAACGTCGCGCGCGGCTCCGCCTTGCCCCACCTTCCCGCCTATGCCGGCCACAGCATCGGCATGCTGTCCACGCTCATCAACGCGGTTGCCCTGAGGGAGGCGTTGGCCGCACAAGGTGTGCCCTGCTCCGTGCAGTCCGCCGTACCCTGCGCCGGCATTGCCGGCCCGGTGGACGTGTGGTCCGGCCGCCGAGCGCTGGATGAGGGGCAGGTGTTGATCCTCGCCGGAGGTACTGGCAGCCCGTTCGTGACCACGGACACGGCTGCCGTCATCCGGGCCCTGGCCCTGGGCGCCGGTATTGTGGCCAAAGGATCCAAGGTCGATGGCATCTATGATTCCGATCCCAACACCAATGCCGGAGCTGTCCGACTGGAGCGGGTGTCCCATCGAGACTATCTGAGCCGGGGGCTCAAAGTAATGGACGCGGCAGCTGTCTCCATCGCTTTCGAACACAGGTTGCCCCTTGTCGTATTCAAGGCCGACCAGGCGGGGGCGTTTGTAGACGCGATCAACGGAAAGGCCGGATCGAGGATCGAATAGTATGGAGCTACGGCACGGCTCGGTTAGAAAGCCGCACTAACGCTGGGAGCGTGCAAACTCTTCCACGGTGGTCAGTGAAAGACCCGACGGCAAAGCCCCGATCTCGGTGGTCACCAAGGCCCCGGCGGCGTGAGCGAACCGCAGCCCTCGGCGCAGCATGTCCGGTTCGAGTAAGGCAAGCTCCGTTACCCCCGCATGCAGAAGCCAGGAGAGCAGGCCGCTCATGAAAGCATCCCCGGCCCCCGTGGTGTCCTTGGGCTCCACGGTGAATCCCTGCTCGCTTCCCCCGTACCCCCGATGTTGGAACCGACAACCAGAAGCGGTGGTGATCACCACTGTGCTGGGGCCCCTCCTTGCCAGTTGCTGCGCGGCTTGATCTACGTCTGGGGATCCGGTAAGAAACTGGGCTTCCTCGTGGGACAGTTTTAGGAGATCACAGCTCTCCGCTGCCTGCAGGATCAGCGCTCGGGCTTCTTGAGGTGAATCCCACAGCGAAAGGCGAACGTTGGGATCCATGGAGATGGTGACGCCAGCATCTCGGGCGTAGCGTAGTGCCTCCCACGTCGCGTTGCGTGCGGGGTCCACGGTCAGGCTCAACGAACCGAAGTGGAACCCTTGGCTGGAGGCTATCAGCTCCCTGGGGATGTCCTCTGGAGAAAGGAACTCATCCGCACACGGCCTTCGGTAGAACACGAACTCCCGCTCGCCGCGTTCACCGCGGATGACGAACGCAAGTGCTGTGTGGGCATAGTGTTCCACGCCCAGATGGCTTGTATCCACCTTCTCTGCGGCCAGGGTTCCAGTTATGAACTCTCCAAAAGGATCATCCCCGACCCGTGATACAAGTGATGTTTCGTGACCCAGTCTGCGAAGCCCAACCGCAACGTTGGCCGGAGCACCGCCAAGATGGCGGGCAAAGGTGGCCGACGACTTCGGAGAGACGTTTCCCGAAGGGAAAAAATCGATTAGTACCTCGCCCAGAACCACGATCTTGGCCATCCCATCAGCTCCTTGTTGCTCCCTTGATAGCTATTATCCCTCCGGAACGCAGTTCCACCGGTTGAGGATCGCTCAGGCCCCCCACGAAGTCCCCGCGAGGCCCATGGCGAAGCCAAGATAGGATGTACCAGGTATTGTCGGGTCCCTCAACCAGTTTGGTCCCGTAGTGCTGTCCGTGGACGTCTCCCAACAGGAGGCGCGGTTCAGTGTAGCCGCGTTCAGGATCGTGTGAGTTGGCGTAGTAGGTGCCTGTTGTCTTCGGGACCTCCCCAGAGTGCGCGTGCCATCCCAGTTCAACGCCAAACAGCAAAAAGTAGCGCCCCTGTAACTGGATCAGCTGTGGAATCTCCATCTGGCCAAACATGCCCGGCGCGTAGACAGGAGGTAGCACCTTCCATCTATGGGCATCCGGCGAGCGGGCAAGCGCAATGCAACCTCGGCCATCCAGAGGGCCGTTTCTGACCCGCGAGGTAATGTAGGCGCAGTAGCTCCCCTGCTGCCTGACCAGGTAGGGATCTCTCCACGCGCGCTCTCGGAAAGGGCTGGCGCTTTCGTCCTCATAGGTCGCAGGCTCCGATTCAATAACGGGGTTAGCAGGGAACTTGTGCCAGCGACGAAGGTCGGTGGACGTAGCAAGCCCGATGCGCTGTATCCTGCCTCCTTCGGAGCGGCATGTCCCCGTGTAGAGCATCAGGAAGCGGTCGCCCTCGCTGATAACGCTGCCCGTCCAGATCGCTCGATCATCCCACCCCCCCGGAGGGCCTGGCGTGAGCGCGGTGCCTTGATAGCTCCAGCTGCGCAGGTCAGGTGAGACTGCATGTCCCACCGTGGCCTGTGCATGGCGGTCCTCCGGGTCGCTCAGATTTCGCGGGGCCTGGAGATAGTAAAGATGATACTTCTCTCTGTGGCGGATGATCCAGAAATCCCATAGAAGGTGGTCGTCGGGAATATACACGCGGTCACTATCCCTTCACGCCTGACTGGGCCGCGCTTTGGATAAACCACCGCTGGAATCCCAAATACACCAGTAGCAGCGGAAGCGCGGTCAATGAGGCAAAGGCCATGATCTGTCCCCACCGCCGTGGCGGTGTGCCGAAGAAATGGTTCATGGCTACGGACAGAGGCGCGTAATCCGCCCCGCGCGTCACCATGAGCGGCCACAGGAACGAGGTCCAATACTCCAGGGACTGCAGGATCACCACCGTGGCAATGACCGGCAGAGAAATGGGCAGCACGATTTTCCGATAGACCTGCCACCAAGACGCCCCATCCACCTTGGCCGCTTCGTCGAACTCCTTGGGCAGGCGGGGGAAGAACTGGTAGAAAAGGAAAATGGAAAACGGATGCGCTATGAACGGCACGATCTGGACATGAAACGAGTTGAGCCATCCGAACCGGTTGACCATGAGCAGCATGGGCACGGCTACGCCTTCGAAGGGGATGATGATCAGCGCCACGACCACGGCCACCAGGATTCCCCGGCCGCGGAACCGAAGGCGCGCCAAGGCAAAGGCGGCCATGCTGTTGACGAACACCCCCAAGATGACGATCGACCCTACGATCAACACTGTGTTGGCTAGGTAGCGGGTGAACGGCGCCCCCCCGATTACCCGGCCGGTCACCACTTCGTCGTAGTTGGTGGTGGCAAGTGGGCTGGGCCAGAAAACGCGGATGTTGTCCAGGTCCCGTTGGATGACGCGCTCATTGCCGGTGAAAGAAGTGGACACCATAGCGATCACCGGGGCGAGGAACATGAGCGCGAAGGCTATCAGCACCGCGTAGCGAAGTCCCACACCTATCCTGCGACGCATCAGCGCACCTCCCTCTCCTCGGTCAGAAGACGCCGTTGGATGAGGGAAATCGTCAGGACCACCAACAGAAAGATAACCGATGCGGCTGCCGCGTAACCCACTCGCATCTCTCGATAGCCGGCGACAAAGATATATCTGACAAGCGTATTGGTCGTGCCCAAGGGGCGACCCTGGGTTAGTACCTGAACCTGTGTGAACAGCTTGAACGCAAGGATGGTGGTAGTTACAATGACGAATATATGGGTGTTTCTCAGCGAGGGCATGGTGATATGCCAAAACTGTTGCCAAGATGAAGCACCGTCCACCCGTGCTGCTTCGTAGAACTCGGTGGGGATACCTTGCAGTCCCGCCAGATAGATGACCATCTGGAAGCCTACGCCCTGCCAGATGGAGATTACCATGATCATGGGGAAAGCCAACGCCGGATTATCAAAGAAACTCAAGGGGCCTACTCGTCCGAAGGTCACCGTCTGGACTATGGAGTTCACCAGGCCCTCGGGGTAGAGGAGCAGGAAGTACCACATGACGCACACCACAACCATGTTGATGACGACGGGCATGAAGTAGATTCCCCGGAAGATGTTGATCCCCCGCAGGCGTTGTTTGATCAATGTGGCCAGAAACAGTGCCAAGGCGCTCTGCACCGGTACCACGATTGCTGCGAAGGTGAACGTGTTGCGAAACGCCTGCCAGAAACTGCTGTCGGAGAACAAGCGCTGGTAGTTCCTCAGGCCGATGAACTCTGTAGGGAGCGGGCTGATCAGTCGGGCATCGGTCAGCGAGAATACGATGGACATGACAAACGGCGAGATAAGAAAAGTCGCCAGGAGCAGTACGGCTGGGGTCAAGAAGAACGTTGCTGCGCTTCCCTCTCCCGTACGAGTCCTTAACAAGTTTTGCGAGAACAATTTTCCTCCGTTACACAGATTAGCGGGGAGGGCCCCGCCAAGCCAGCGCTCGGGACCCTCCCTGCTTGGCTAACGGTTAGTCACCAAACGGGGGATACCCGCGGTTGTCCTCGATGTCCTCGTCGATCCTGCGCGCAGCGCGCTCCAGTTCCTGGCGGACGTCCGCCCCGTCTATGATGTTGAGCGCCGCGTCGATGAACGCGGTGCTGATCACCGGATACACCGGGTGCACCGGACGCTCCACGGCGATCGTCTCCAGCTGTTGGGCAAACAGCTCCAACGGAGCTCCAGGGCCGTACAGATCGGACATACCGATCGCCGAAATCCTCGAGGGCACAGCGCCGTTGGCGTCAGTAATCCTGAGGATTTCCTCGGGCTCAAGCAGGAACTCGATGAACGTCCACGCCTCGTCGGGGTAGTCGGTGCCGGCTGGCATGGACCAGGCATAGGATCCCATGCCCGTTACGTGGTGAGCGCCGAACTGAGGAACAGGGAGCAGTACCAAGTCGTCGCCCAGCCCTTCGTTGTGGGGCTCCCACATCCAGTGACCGACGTAAGCGAGCGCAGCCTCCCTGGCGTCGCCATAGAAGGCGTCGTCGCCGCGACCGGCCGGGACGACCCACCCCTCGTCAATCCAATACTGGAACAGGGTCATGGCCAGCACCGATTCGATTCCGTCCATCGTCCCCGCTGCCTGCCAGGTGTCACGGTTGATGAGGTCGCCGCCAAAGCTCTGCATGATCGGCGAAAAGCCATACGGCAGCCATTCATCCGCCCCGTAGTTCAGTTTCAGGTCCAGCGGCCAACGGACGTCGGGGAGTTCAGCCAGTTTCCGCAGTGCATCGTTGAACTCGTCCATCGTCCAAGCGTCATCCACGCCCTCCGGGATCCGAACACCGGCTTCCTCTAGGTACTCTCTGTTTCCCCACATCGCCAGCCCGGAGTCGAATGACCCGACAGCGTAGATCTTGCCGTCGGGGGGATAGGTCCCCTGGTCGACGACGGAGGGAAGTAGATCATCCAGTAACTCGTCACTAATGTAGCCGTCCAAAGGTTGCAGGTAGCCTCCCCAGACGAAGCTCGCCAGCGTAGGGCCATCCAAAATGGCCACGTCGGGTAGTGCATTGGCAAGTGCTGCCGCCCGCATTTCGTCCGTGTAGTCGCCCTCGGGGATGCTCACCAAGCGGGCTCGAATCTCCCCCGCGTGCCGTTCGTTGAACTCCTCGATTTGGGCTGTCATGACCGCCAGTTCTTCGGGCTTGCCGGTATGCCACCAAACCTCGATCTCCACAGCGTCGGCCCATGCCCACAGGCCGACCGCTCCGATCAGCAAAAGCGCTGCCAATAGCTTACGCATGTTTCCTCCTTGATCGATCAATCCTGAGGTGCATTGTGCTCCTGGGAAGAACTGGACCCATCTACCACCCCCTTTGGCGAAGGATCGCTCCCCGCATCGCACGGGGAGACCGAACCGCGTATTCGCAGCTCGGTGTTGATCCTCAGCTCGGCGTTAGGGATATCCTCCCCGCGCAGAGATGCCAGCAGCGTACTGGCTGCCGTTTGGCCTATTTGGAAAGGGTCCTGCGCCACGGTAGTAAGCGGCGGATCAAATGCCTCTACCCATTCGAAATCGTCAAAGCCCACCAGGGATACATCGTCTGGACAGCGCAGCCCCAACGAGTGAATGGCTTGTAGCGCTCCCAGGGTCATCAGATTGTTGGTGGCGAAGATGGCCGTGGGAGGCCGAGGCTGGTTCAGCAAGGCTCGGCACGCTTCCATGCCCTCTCGGACCTGTGAATAACCGCAGGCCACAAGTCCGGAACAAAAGGAAACGCCGTAGCTGGCAAGGGCGTCTTTGTACCCGGAGAGTCGCTCTGTGGTGGTAGAAGCCTCGGGCAACCCCAGGATGATTCCAATCCGGCGGTGTCCCTGAGCCAGAAGGTAATCCGTGGCATGATGTCCGCCCGCCCGGTTCTCCGACAGCACGGCCGGCGCCTCGATGCCGGGCAACTTGCGATCGATCAGCACTACACGTGTGCCTCGCCTTACCATGCGCTCGATGGGTTCGCAGTTACCGGTAGGGGCTACCAGAACTCCATCCACGCGTTTGCGCCGCAGCAATTGTAGATAGATCTCCTCGTCTTCCGGCGATTCGCCGGTGTTCCCGATGAGGAGGCTGTACCCCTCTTCTCTGGCTTTCGCTTCCGCTCCGCGCACTACCGCGGCGAAAAA
Organism: Candidatus Acetothermia bacterium; assembly: GCA_003566155.1. Lineage (GTDB taxonomy): Bacteria > Bipolaricaulota > Bipolaricaulia > Bipolaricaulales > Bipolaricaulaceae > T3SED10-47. Next base: position 74,124 of record PXEP01000172.1, read on the forward strand.
CGGGTTGGCAATATCGGAGACCAGCACGCCCACCACCTTGGTGGTGCGCCGACGCAACGACTGTGCCGAGGCGTCTGGGTGGTAGTCGAGTTCATCCATGGCCGTGCGGACACGGCAGGCAGTCTGGTCCGCTACCTTTCGGGTCCCGTTCAGGACGTGCGATACCGTCGCTACGGAGACCCCGGCTCGCTCCGCAACATCACGTATGGTGGCCATAGCAAACGTTTACGGTAAACGTTTACTACCTATACCATGGCAGTGCTCCCTTTGTCAACAGCTGCGCAAATGTGGGCGTCAACAGAAAAGGGTGGGAGGTGAAGGGTTGCGAGCCGCATGGAGTCCCAAGACTCTGTCTTGTACCGTTCAGCCAAGTCCCTGATTTGCTTCGTCCCAGCTTGTCTGGGAGGGCAGGCTCCGAAGCCCAGCACACCGCGCGTTCCGCTATGAGTCCAGGGAGGACGCGGAAAAGGACCAGGCCCGCCCAGCGGCCAGGGCACCCAGATCATGTGCTACCCACATGGGGTGGATGCCTCGTCGGCGGGCCTGTTGCTCGTTGCCTACACCGGTCAGTACCAATGCGGTATCCATGCCTGCCGCATGTGCTCCGGCGATGTCGGTCTCCAGGCGGTCCCCGACCGTGAGGGTTCGCTCGGCCGTGCTACCGGCTACCACCAACGCAGCTTGAAAGGCTGTAGACGACGGTTTTCCCACCACCAACTCAGGGGGGAATCCCATGCCTTCCAAGGCCCCGATGACGGCGCCCGCACCCGGTGCCTGTCCCCACTGGGTGGGAAACGTCGCGTCACGGTTGGTCGCCAGAAACCTCGCTCCAGAGAGGAGCGCCTGTAGCGTATCCGAGACCTTCTTGTAGTTGAGATTTCTGTCCATCCCCGCCACCACCCACTGTGCCTCCGTTGCGGGGCTAATCGTGTGTCCCGCATCCCTCAGTGCGTTGGACAGCCCTTCTTCCCCTACGGGCCAGACACGCACCGGGCCGTACCTCTCGCGTAAGTAGCGCGCTGCCACGAACGCGCTTGTAACAATCTGTTCGGCGCCGACAGCGAATCCTTCCTCACGCAACCGCTCGGCCACGACCTCCCTTTCGCGGGTGGAGTTGTTGGTCAACAGGACTACAGTTCCTCGACGTGCCAACGCGTTCACGGCCTGTGCTGCACCCGGGAGTGCCTCCCGGTCACGCACCAGCACCCCATCGATATCGAGCACGAACGCATCATACTTGTCCAGTTCCATGGCCGGTGATCTTAGCCCACCTGTGCCAGTACCGCCCGTTGCACCCTCGTTGCAGCCCCTCTAGAATGGGAAGAATCCGGAGGGATGGTCGAGCGGCCGAAGACGACGGCTTGCTAAGCCGTTGCTGGGGTAAAACTCAGCCGTGGGTTCGAATCCCACTCCCTCCGCCAGCGCCCGTAGCTCAGTGGATTAGAGCGCTGCCCTCCGGAGGCAGAGGTCGCAGGTTCGAATCCTGCCGGGCGTACAGACGCTTGAACTGAACAGGCTTTGCTTGCGTACCCCGACAAAACAGGGTTCTTCGACCAGGATTTCGTTACGGGGTCGGTCTCGTCCCTGCGGTTGGGCCGAACCCTGGGGGCGTCGTCCGAGACCTAGCTCTCAACCTGGACCTCTTTCAGGGGGGCAGGACAGAGTGACTGAACCGGGTCTCGGCTGCATGCACAAGTTAGGTGGCAGCGTGCTCTCCGATCTCGTACCACCGTACATCGTCAACGCCGCTCACCACCTGATAGGCGTGAACGGCCACACGAATGAACTCGCACTCCGGCGAGCTGAGGAGCTTCTGAAGGTCAGGGTGCCGCGCTAAGTGCGTCGCGACATCTGCTTGTCGCTCCTGTTCAGGGGTCTCGATCGCCTTGCCAAGCGCTGTGAGGACGAGCCGCTTTCCTGAATGTATGGCATCTCTCTCTCGGTCCTCCACAAGAACCGCCACCCTTCCGTCCTGCTGGATGCTCTCGTACTTGAGTGTGGCCCGGTACGTCGCAAAGGCGAGGAACCGCAAGCCCTCCAGCGGCGTGAAGGCCATCAGGCTGGCGTGTGGTTGACCGTCACGCTGAGTAGCCAGCACGGCAAGCCGATTCCGCTCAAGCACGCGCCGGATGGTGTCCTCTATGTCGCTAGGGTCCTGTGCCATGAGATCGTCTGACCCGCCCCCAGTGGCCGGTTCACTTGCAGAGCCAGTCTAGTCCACTGCCTCCCACAAGGGCAAACACCGGTGTGAGTGTTCTGGTCTTGGGTGCAGGCGGTCTGTACCCCAGGCTCCCATGGCGGCCGGTCTCTCGTTGTACTGCCTTCGCCAGTTCTCAACCAAGACCCTCGCCTACTCCCACCTGTCGAGAGAGGTCTCCCGCGAGTAGGATAGAAGCGATCACTGGAGGAGAGTGAACCGCCCCGGGATCGGCGGCGGATTTCCTGCTTGAGTCCTGCGGCTGTGAAGAGGGTTGCAGTTGATGTGGTTGGTCACCTCAACGCCTGACACCGTAACGCTGGCACCTAAGTCTTGACACCCTCAGTCCTTGGCCAAGCCGAAGTTCCAAAATCGTCCACTCGGGCGTGACAGCGATTGGGATGCCCGTTCCTGTGTAGTGGTTGTTGATGGCTGGAGTCAACACATGAACACGGATCACTCATTCGCAATCTACGGCCGACTCGTGGGTTCAGCCTCAATGAGTCTGGCACTGATCTCCTCGGCTTCGTTGCCTTTCTCAACAGCCCATGCCCTCCCATCCTCTCAGACTGCCGAGCCTCCGACAACTTCGAGACAGTTGAACTGTCACGAAGTTGCTTGATGTGGAGGATTCCGGCGTGGGTTCGGCTGTCACTTGCGCTTCCCGCCGTCCAAGTTCCAAGTTCGAGAAGCTCGCCCTCAGAACTCGATGTCCGAGAGGTCATCTGGTGCAAGCAGGGGATGGTGTTCACGGAGCCAGCTGATCGTTTGTCTGACGAGTTGGCGGGCCTCGGCGGTGGCCTCGCTGACGTCGGTGTCACTTAGGGCACGGTAACCCTCGTACAGGCATTGATGACGCTGTCGACGAAGGGCTTGGTAGTA
>PXEP01000069.1 GCA_003566155.1 Candidatus Acetothermia bacterium
CTAGGGTAGGTGAAGCTATTAGGAAGTTTATGAATTCAACAGGCAAGATAGGCAACAAGAGGGAAGGGCATCCTACCTTTATTTTTTGTTGTCCGGGAACTAGCCTAAGCACAAGGGAGGTGTCATATGGGCAAAGTATTTGTTGACCCTGCCCCGATTTCTCCAAGGGTCCTGGATCAAGGGGAACTGGCTGTCCTCACAGTGGGAGCTACCGCAGAGCCTACCGGGTTCGGCGCAGCAATCGGTATAGCTATCGTTATCGTCTGCGTAGTCTAGCTTACACTCTGGGGAGCAACTTGGCAGGCCCTAGAGTGTTCAAGCAAGTATAGGTAGGGGTGCCCTCTCTCTCGCGCGCTCTACGATTCATCCCAACTGTCTCAAGTTCGAACCGATCCGAGGAGTCATTGAATCTAAATGATAGCATGGTAGGGATGCGTAAAAGATTGGTGTTGGGGGAGGATATTGTGAACGATGAGATTTTGCTAGTACTGGCGAGCAGCGGCGAGTCATGCCGGGTTGCGTCCAGAGAAAGACATACATATCCACCCGTTGGCTTGCTGTGCCTCTCTTCTATGCTTAAGTTGCATGGCTACAAGGTCGAGATATGTGACCTCGTGTTTGAAGACTTTAGTCGCGCTGGATTTGTGAGTCATCTGCAAAGCCTGGCAAGAGCACCTGTCATAGTGGGGATCTGTGTTTATACCGAAGCAGCCAATGAAACCTTGGAGATAGCCTCTCTTTCAAAGCAGGCCTTTCCTGAAACAAAGGTCGTTCTTGGTGGGCCGCATGCCGCCTTCTGCTACGACGAACTGCTTCGACACCAGTGTGTCGATTTTGTTGTTCGAGGCGAGGGCGAGTCAAATATCGTCCAGCTTCTCCAGTACATTTCCTATCCAGACAGCCTTCGGCTGCAGGCGATCAGTGGCATTGCCTACAAGCAAGAAGTGGATGGCGACCAGAGTGTGCAGGTGACCAAACCTTCCTCACCTGTCACGCGCCTTGATGTTTTACCGTTTCCGGACTACCCCGCCTGGAAATATGGTGGTGAGCACTACCCCAAAATATTTTCCCTCGTTACATCGAGGGGGTGCCCGGGACAATGCATATTCTGTGCCTCCCGGGCCTTCTCTGGCAGCAAGTATCGTTTTCATTCAGCGGAATGGGTGTTTTCTATGCTCTACTGCCAGCAGAAGGCGTATGGCTTCAGGCGGTTCGGGTTTTTTGATGATGCTTTCTTGGCTAACAAGTCCCGGCTGATGCGCTTCTGCAATTATATGATCAACTACTGGCCTCGTGACGGACGATTACGCTGGGCTTGCAAGAGCAGGGTGGACATGATACACGAACCTGCCGTGCAACTGATTAGCGAGGCTGGTTGTGTTTCCGTTCATCTTGGACTAGAGAGTGGTTCACAGGAGGTTCTGGACAGCATTGGCAAAGGCATTACACTGCCTCAAGTTTTCGAAGCACTGAAGATTCTGAAAGAATATGGTATAGAGGTGGAGTGTTCGTTCATGCTGGGGCATCCGAGTGACAGCCTAGAAACAATGGAGGAAACACTTCTGCTTGCGGATACGATTGACAATCTGGGTATGGGCACGTGCGTGTTTGGAATCAGCGCACCTTTCCCAGGGACGCGCCTATGGGAGGAGGCGGAGAGGCTGGGGATTCAGATCAAGGTTAGGGACTGGGGCAAATATAATACGATGACACCGATTTATGAAACCGGACGAATCAAGTTCAATGATCTGAGAAAAGCCATATCGTATTGGCAGCACCAGAGGCAGCAGAACAGCAATCCACGCTTGTCCGGAAGATCACAGGAACAAATCGATTTCATTCGTGAAAACTTTGCCCGCAGTTTGCGGAGCAGGGAGTCCCTAAGTGCTTAGTCCAGAAGTCAGAATGAGTGTCAATGATGCGATACCTGTAGAGATACGTGCGTACGAGAATGGTTCAGTGGTATTCGTTAACCCTGAACTCCCCACTTGGGTTCGGTCATCGAGCACGGGACTGTGGCTCTTTCAATATCTCAAAGAGATACCCAGCACCATTTCGGAAGCGCTAACTGCAGTCGCGAACCATTACAGTTTACCTGCACATGTTGTTTCGGAAAGCACAATTCGGTTCCTGAACGAGATGGTCCGTAATGAGTTCCTGGTCGCGGAGCATGCTTATGATAATGCGTGTCCTTCTATCAGTTCACAAGTGGCGACCTTAACTGAGTTAGGTCTTCAAGAACTCTGGCTGGATGTGACTGCTTTGTGTCACGGCGCCTGTCAGCACTGTTACAAGCCCCAGACCGGGCCCCATCACTTTCCTCTAAGCGAGCTAGAAGACTTGCTCCTTCAAGCGAAAACTCTGGGCACAGCTAATCTGATCATAACTGGGGGTGAACCCTTGCTTCACCCAGAGTTTTCTCGTCTGATGACATTGGCCCGTGCAGTTTCTGATTGGACGATCAAGGTGATTACTGGGGGGCGGACGCCAAGTAGTGAAATCGTGGATCCCATTCTGGGCAACGCCGACATTGTTCAGGTGTCTCTTGATGGCCTAGACAAGGATACCAACGACCCGATACGTGGGGAGGGAGCCTTCGAACGTGCAGTTGCATTGTTGAAAGCATTAACTGAGTGCGAGTATGGGCACAGAGCAAGAGTTGGAATCGGGTTCACACCATTCCCACAGAACATCAGCCAGATAGAAGAGATGCATAAATGGGCGTACGCACAAGGTATGGATTTCGTCCATTTCAACCACTTAAAGCCCGGAACTAAGTTCTTCACCGATCTGCGTAAGCGTGAAGAGCAAATTAGCAAGGAGTTCTTCAAGAAGTGTGTCCAGAGCATTGATAAACTCACTGTGAGGATTGAGAAGGACCTCCAGGGAAATGTATTGAGGAGAGGCGGAAGACCCGTTTCTGTAGACCGGAGTTTCGCACCGTACGAGTCCCTATTCAGTCTGTTGAAGAAACACAATTGTGGAGCTGGAATTACCATCCTGTCCATTACCGAGAATGGAGATGTCTACCCCTGCGCACCGTTGCAGGCCTTTCCAGAAACACGTATAGGGAACTGGTTGGAGAAGAGAGATCTGTCTGAGCTATACGCCTGGGCACGAAGATGGAATGAATCTGTATTTTCAGTGGATGCCCACCAACAGTGCAAGTCTTGCCACCTCCGCTATTTCTGCGGCGGAGGGTGTCGGGCAAGGTCAGGTTCCCTAGCTGGGACGGATATAATGTGTGAGGCAATCAAGACCAGTTATGACGAGTTTTTCGCGAGTGGAGAGCTGCTCATCAAGAAGAGAGGAAAATGACCGACAAGAAGCAAAGCGTTTTAGATTTAGACAGTGTACTTGAAGTGGCAACGTTATCCTGGTATGAAGAGCACGATTCTATCAGGCTGATGCAAGCTATGCCCACTCGAGAGATAATACTGACGGAAGCTGGTAGGTCCATCTGGCTTCTTATCGCCGATGGCAACTGGACTGCGCAAGAGATTGTGGCGCACCTCCGGTTTCGTTACAGAGAGGACCTGATAATCGCAACTCTCGAGGCAATGCTTGGGATGGGTGTAATTGTTCCACAGCGTGATTTTCTCTGGCAGGAGGAATGAATGAAAGAGAGGAATCTGTCGCATGAATCTTGCATAGGCAAGAGAGTGGTGCTAAGGACGTGTCATCAAGTATGTTTCGCTGGCAGAGTCGTGGAGCGGATTCGAGTCAATCATCGGGAAGGAGTCATTGTTGAACTAGACGCTGAATCGGGGTTCTCCATTTTTTGTCCCACACCAGCGATAGATGAGATTATCGAGGTGCCAATCTCGGATTCGTGATGAGGCTGCCATTGCTGGCTCGAAAACTGATCTGCAGGTGTCAAGGGGTAGAATGGCTGAGTGATGATGTTGTGTTTCAGGAGCGCTTTGACGACTGTGGGTGGGCGTGCGTTGAAATGACCCTATGCTGTCTTGAACGACGAGGGGAGCTTGACAAGAAGCCAGTACGGTTCTGTGCAGAAGCTTTGACTCTGCTGCAGATAGCTGAGTTGTTCAAGGACTTGCAGTTGGAAGCCGTCGGCATGCACTTCTCATCGTTAGATGAACTGCGTGAATTGTTACTCCAGCACAGCAAGATACACCCTCTTATTGTGCTTAGGGGGTCTTGTATTCCTTATGGCCAAGGCCCATTAGATCACCTCGTGTTGCTTGTGGATTGCACAGAGAAGTATGCAGAACTGAAAGATCCTGCCTTGGGGCATGTACGACTCTCCAAGGAGCGCCTAAGTAAGAAATGGACCGGGAAAGCCTTACTGGTCTGCTCAAGAGCGACCGCTGAAGTTCTACGTGTGCGGCGCTAAGTGGGACTCGGGGGGTGAACCGCCTCGAGTTTTTCGGAGACCCTTTTATGTGAGTCCGGCCATTGCGGCCGGAACTCCCCGACTTTGACTCATCTTCTACAGTTGCGGGGGTAGTCGACACTGAGAATGCAGATCTGTTGGCACCGAGGGTTGGAAAAACGCGAGTTTGTGGTGCCAATAGGTGACGGGTGTTCCCTTACCTTGTAACGCTAGCGGTGCTAGTATTGTGATGGTAAGGGGAACCCTATGTTCGTACGACAAAAGCGGGTCGGAGGCTACACGTACCTGCAGCTGGTGGAGAACAGTCGGGTGGACGGCAAGAGCCGCCAGCGCGTGGTAGCAACGCTGGGACGGGCCGATGTCCTTGAGAAGAAGGGTAGCGTGGATGCGTTGCTGTGCTCGCTGGGGCGGTTCGCGGACAAGGTGAAGGTGCAGGAGGCCTACGAGAAGGGCAGCCTTTCAGCGCTTGGGGAACACACGGTAGGGCCATCGCTTGTGTTCGGACGTCTGTGGGAGGAGCTGGGGCTGCGGGAGATCCTGGAGGAGAAGCTTTCGGGCCGTAAGTTCTCCTTCCCGGTGGAGCGGGCGGTGCTGGCAAGTACCGTTCATCGGCTCTTCGAGTCGGGATCGGACCGTCAGGGGCACCGCTTCTTGCGGGACGTCGCTGTCCCTTGTTGGCAACGCTCGCAAAGTGGACCAAGGCAGTGGATGGCCCACTTTCCGAGCGGTGCGTGCACCACCGGAGCCACCCTCAGCATGGGCATCTCCTCCAGCATCGCCAGGAACTGCAAGGCCTTCGTCCGATCGTAGCGCTTCAGGAACCAGCCGTGCCCCTCCGCCACCACCAACGGCGAGGTGACCAAGGAAGGTGGAGCAGAGAACAACCGTCGAAACAACGGGTGGTATGTGTCGGAGCGGTCGGCGAACGCGATGAACGCCGAAGTATCTACGTAGGCCTCAGTCCTTGTGGCCATAGATCACTTCGTCGATCCGTCGGCTGGACATCGCATCGCCGGTCTCGACCATCCCGGCGTACTTCATCCAGGGCTTCTCTTCGTCCACCGGCAGGGTGGCCCGAAGCGACCGCCGCAGGAGCTCCGCCAGGGATATGCCCAGTCGTCGGGCTTCCTTCTTGGCCGCCCGGTACTCCTCTTCCGTCAGGCTGATCTGCGTCCGCACCATGGTGATAACATTGTAGTGCCACGTGTTATCATCTGCCACCTGACGGGACAGACCGGCTCTGGCCACCCCGAGGCCAAGGATCGCCAAGAAAGCATGTCCAGCCACTCCACCGAACCGTCAACACGTGCCGCCGATCGGCCTGTTGACCTACCAGACGCATCCAATCACGGAAACCCATCTGAGTAGCGGCCCGTGGCAAGGCCCTGCCTGATCCGTTCAACGATGCCCCGCATTACCAGGTCTTCGTCGTCCTCGGGGATCCCGCGCGGACGTGAAGGCTAGAAGTAGATACGCACGCAGCCTTGCTCCTCAAGCCCGCGAATGTACGCCGCGGCATCATCGATCTCGATTTCGTCAAGTGGAGATACCGCTGTAGAGTTCCTGCTCTAGGATATTCAGAGCGAATTCCACATCCAGGCCATGCTGCCAGCGACGGAAGTCAGCCCTTGCGCCTCGACTCCAGCAACTCCAGGAGCCGCTCTACTTGTGGCTTCAACAGAGGTATATCGCGGGTCACCGTATCCCAAACCAAATCCGTGTCGATCTCGAAGTAGCCGTGCACCAGAACGCTCCGCATCCCGATGATGCTCCGCCAGGGGATCTCGGGGGCCAGGGCGCGTGCCCCCTCGGGTAGAGCGCGGGCAGCCTCGCCGATGATCTGTAGATGTCGAAGGAACCAATTCTGCAGAAGCTCATCCTGCTCGAACGAAGCCCTGTCTCGATCCTGATACCGCTCGATCGCAGCTATCGCCTCCAGGATATCGCGGAGACGCTCCTCCGGGTCCCTCATACTCGGACAGCCTCGCGGAGGACACGGTCTCGGATACGTGCCTTCAGACCACGCTCGGTCACCACATCCACACGTCTGCCGAGAAGCTCCTCCAGCTCGTACTGGAGGCCTCCCAAGTCGAACAGACTGCGCCCAGGCTCAAGCTCAACCAGCACGTCAACGTCACTTTCCTCATCGGCCTGTCCGCGGGCGATCGAGCCGAACACGCGCACGTTGCGCGCCCCGTACTTGGCACAGATCCGAAACACGCCTTCGCGCTTGCCCTTCAGGAGCTCATCAACCGTCATAGCCCGGTTCCTCCAGACCTCACCCCAGCTCGCAGCTCGGCCGCACACGCTGACCATCCTGGATGATCGTAGCGAGCGGAACTGTACGGGACAACTCGCTGACGCAGCCAACCACGGAAATCCATCCGAACAGCGGCCTGTGGCAAGCCCTTGGCTGATCCGTTCAACGATGGCCCTCATCACCAGGTCTTCGTCGTCCTCCGGGGCGACGCAAGGGCCGTCCCCGCCGAGGCATCACATACGCCGGACGCAGTCGTCCCTTCAGTGGCTACGACCCTTCGCTCTGTTCTCGTGCGAGAGATGTTCTGAGCTTCTCGATCAGATGTCGTCCCACGGTATATCGCCGAGCACCTTGCGCGTATCCTCGCCTACCTGATGGACGGCTCCGCCATGATCTCTAAGGCCTTGACCAAGCCGAGCGCCAGAAGACGGTCTTGTTCAAGATCCACGCGACTCCTGCACCGGGCAAACTGGACTGCCTCGCAGGCCGCATCAAGCATGTGCTGAAGTCGAACGCGATCATGACGATGCATACTGAACCTCGGCCTCACTTAGGACTGTGTCTCGGAAGTAGCGGCTGAGGTCCTCGGGGGTGCGCAGATCGACCTTGTGCCCACCCACGATATCGGAGAGCTCCCGTTCCATTCGTGCGATCTCGAGCAGTCCAGGGGCATGCCCTGGCTCGAACTCCACAAGCACATCCACATCGCTCTCCCGCCGGAAATCGTCGCGAAGCACTGACCCAAAGAAAGCGAGACGCCGGATATGGCGCCCCCGGCAGAACTCCTCTAGACGGCGGCGGTCGATCGGGATTCTCTCCATCGCTCATCCCTCTCCCCCAGTATATGCAGCCTAAGACAAGAACTGCTCGCACTATGTGAAGGGGACCACACGATTCCTGCTCTCCGCGGTGATCGCTAGTTGCTGGCTCGCCTAACTATCGGCAGACGCCTGACTCGAAGACGCGATTCCTCGACAACGACAACGGCTCCCTCCATCAGAACGTCCTCAACAGCAGGGAGATTCGCTGAGAGTAGGGCGAGTTGCTCTTTCGGACGCCTCTGGGAGGTGCGACGGAGCAAGACCACTGAGGGGGCTTCCTCCTCACGAACCGCCAGAAGTGTTCCGAAGTCCGTATCGGCCGACACAATCACCCGACCTTCTTCCGCAGCACGAAGGAAAATGGTCTCATCGGAGGCATCCCCCAGTCCGTAGTCCCTGACATGTACAGCGTCATGGCCCGCCTCCTGCAGACCACGGGCCAGCATGGGCGACAGGGCGTTGTCGACCAAGATCCTCATCCCGACTGCACGAGAGGGAGTTCGCGCTCTTGGAGGACAGTAGCGGCATAAAGAAGGGCCTCTTGGATGTCCTGCTCCTCCAGATCAGGATACGCTTCGAGGATCTCCGCGTGTGTCATTCCATCGGCAACCATCCCTACTACCGTCGCCACCGGGATGCGAAGCCCCCTGATGCACGGAACTCCGCCCATCTGCTGGGGGTTTACCGTGATCCGTGTGAACTCCATAGGCCACCTCCAACACCGATTCTACCACGCGAAGACTCGGACGACCGCACCCCCCCGAGGTTGCAAGAAGACAGTTTCGACATCCGCCTCTGCCCCTTCAGATCTACATCGACCTGTACCGGGTGTGCAGAGTGGACTCCATCCACTTCCTGCACGCCATGGAGCACCCCCTCATCCCTGGGAAGCAGCAAGGCTTGAGCACGTTGTCAAGTGGGCCTATTTAGTCAAGCCGCACGCATCTCCCTCGTGGGAGAGGGACACCTCCACTACCCCCCGAAACAAGAACCGCTCGGGGTTGGTGGAGCACATAGCATGTTTCTCTTCTGGGCTGAGCGCCCAGGTCTCGGAGAATAGCCTGAGGTAGCGGTTGTAGGAGTCGATCCACATCAGGTTCACAGCAAAGTCCGTGCCAAACAGGATCCTGTTTCTCAGCTTCTCGGCGTCCGCGGCGGGGAGGCGGTCCAGCAACCTCCGCAGCTCTCGGTAGTACTTCTCGCTCGTCGCCCGGCACGAGATGTCCACGTAGACGCTCTCGTATTTCAGCACGAGCTCGAGCGTCCGCTCCCGCCGCTTGCGCTCGCGCCTTCCCGTCGGAAAGTGCGCCAGGTTCAACTTCAGATCAGGATACGCCTCCAGCACCCGCGCCCACTTGCCGACATCGGTGATCTCCGCCAGCCGCTTCCGATCGACCACCACGAACCCTCCGCCGCCCCCGTGGGTGGTGAGGGGGATCCCCTTCTCGCTACACGTAGCATAGAGGAGCTTCACCTTCGCCATCGCCTCGGGGTCGCCCTCGGGCCAGGGATCGAACCCCAGGGGCGGGTACAGCTTGATCCCCGCAAAGGAGTGGCTCCCCATGTGCTCGATGTTCCCGTCGAACTTCCCCAGGCGCCCGCGGAAGTCCTCCCGGCGGCCCGTGTACACCCCGAAATACTTCGCAAGGAGCCCCTCGATCCTCTCCCTCGTGTAGTTCCCCGGATTCAGCCCGAGAAACGGGTAGATCTCGAACACCCGGGGCGTCTCAGGACGCAGCGCAGGGTACCTCTCAGCGACCTTCGCGTTCGACTCGGTCCGGACGTACTCGCGAATCCCGCGGAACAG
>PXEP01000158.1 GCA_003566155.1 Candidatus Acetothermia bacterium
CCGTGGCTCAACGCGGCGGCCCTTATCGTAGCCTCGCTTGTCGTGCTCCGGATGGACGACGAGCAGACCGCATGGCTGCCCAAAGCGAGCGCAGCGCGAAGCACGCTGTACTTCGTTCTCCCGGTGCTCATGTTGGTTCTTGGTTCCACCTTGATGGAAAGTGCGGCCTTGCAGGCCATTCCGGTCAGACCCGACCGGTATCTGGAACTCTTGGAGCCGATGCTGGCTTCTCCACTATGGGTGTCAATAGTGACCGTCGTGCTGGTGCCGGCGGTGTTCGAGGAGCTTGCCTTCCGAGGGGTCATCCAGCCACATCTGGTGCGTAGCTATGGACCGACCACAGGAATCGTAGTTACTGCGCTTCTATTTGCTCTTGTACACATCAACTTGTACCAGGCCATCCCCGTGTTCATCGCCGGCGTTGTATTCGGCTACATCCGCCACATGGCCGGATCGGTCTATCCAGCCATGTTGGCGCACGCCCTTGGCAATCTCGTGGCCGTTTTGAGTTGGCATTACGTGGTTCCGACGGGGCCGACCGACGTACAGGTGGGGCAGATCCTGTCTACCGCGGGTTGGGGTCTCCTGTTTCTCGGCGTTGGAGCGTCCGTGGCTTGGTTGGTCCGAAGGCACATCTCGCCCGAGGACGAAGCGGCAGAGCGGCCTTCCTCTGTATTGACCGGTGAAGTGGGGAACAGCCCATGACCACCAACCTGCGGGAAGAGGCCTGTGTGAAGCTTGGAAAGACAAGGAGGTGCTAGCTGAAATGGAGAACATGGATGGCCTGGAGAAAAACGAGACGCTCTCTGCGGTCGGTCAATCGACGGGCGCAGAGTGGGCTGAAGGATCGGGGCGGCCCAGCGGGGTAACGTTGGTGGCCGTGCTCAACATCATCGGCGGCGTAATCGCTGGTATAGGCGGTGTAGCCCTCGCCGTCGGTGTCGGACTCGGATACGGCTTGATGCTGTTGCTCCCGGCACTGTTTGCCGTGGTGGTTGCAGTTGGCCTGTTGAACCTTCGTGGCTGGGCCCGCATCTTGGCCATCGTCGGCTACGCTCTGAACTCCGTAGGTGGGTTCATCATGCTGACAAACGGCAATCCTGCGGGGCTGCTGCAGCTTGGAATTGCGTTCGCTGTCATCGCCTATCTTACCCGACCACACGTCCGGAGCGCTTTTACTGGTTTGTGAACCTCAGTCGGCCGCTGGCAGTGGCCGCAACGCTGATCTCGCTAGTGCAACGCAAACCTTGCGGTGAAGCACATATTGTTAAGGAGGTGTAACTATCATGTTCGAACTTACCCACATGCGGGTACTGGGAATACTGGGGGTGTTGGTGCTGAGCCTCACGCTGGTCTTCATCTCTCACCCTAGGGAGAATTCGACGGATGAACTACGGAGCCTGTTGGAGGGAATCACTTCTGAAGAGCTTCCCTTGGAGGAGTCGTTAACCGCCTTTGACGAAGCGTCGACGGCTCTGTTGGCTGCGGCCGAGAGGGGGGAGTTGCAGGCGAACGATGCGTCCTCACTGCGTTTCCTCTACATCGACACTGCATTGACGCTTGGTGCTCGAGCTGCGGAGGAACAGGCATGGGGCGCAGCCGACGCCGTACTGGGAGGAGCCGACCGACTGATCGACGCGCTCAACGTACCTTGGCAGGCCCTCGAGGAACAGCTTACTCCGGAGTACTTCGAGTTGCGTGCAAACGTGGCTATCATGGTTGCCGTGGAAGGCGACGAGTCTTCTGACGCGCTCATCACCAAGCTTGCCGCGTTGCTAGAGCAGGCTGTGGCTGTGGCCGACGCCACCGAGGTGACCCCGGAGCTGCGATCACTTGTAGCTGGATTATACACCGCACAGGAGGCAAGCCTTGGCCATTGCCAGGGTGCCATACGTACTGCAGTCCTGGCGGAACTCAGCCTCCTTGCCTTATTGCTGGACAATATCGACGCCTCGCTTTCGTACATGGAGGCGTGGACGATGGCAATGGGCGAGGACGGCGCGCCCGAACTGTTCACGCTGGCGGAGCTCCAGGACCACCCTCATGTGGCGCGCTTCAATCTGGAGGGAACGGGCAACTACAGGGCGATGCGCATCCACTTCACCTACGTAGCGGAGCCCATACGCGTGGTCATCTTGCCCATGATCCTTCGCTACACGGGCGGCGAGAACTATCAGAGTATGGGGCTGTACCGCGTCGAACACTTCGTGGTCGCGGAGCCGGGAGTGAAGACCGTTCCCGCGGTGTGCCTTGACTACCAGGAGCGTCCACCGGCGGACGGCCTTTCGGATTTTGCCATCGAACAGCTAGGTGACAGCTCGGATGGGGAGCGTGCCGAGCTCATCGCCCTGCTATTGACCCTGCAGACGTTGGAGCTTCACGCCCAGCGGCTTGCTGAACTCGGGTTGACCGGAGAGTGGGATACGCTCGTCTTTCTGCCGGAGTCCCTTCGGGAACAACTGTTCTCGCTCATTGTGTGGAACCACACGGACAGGGCGGATTGGCCGGCCACGGAGGTGGAATTCGCCCTTGCTTTCGAGCTCTTCGGGGCCCGCCAGCGACTCATCCGCGACTACCTCGAGGAAGAGTTGGAGCCTCCGGGAGGCATAGCTGAGGAGGACTATGACAGCATTCTGCAGATCATCGCTTCGTTGATCCTCCTGAACGAGGATTGGGAAGCCACACTGCGGGAACTCGAGCGTTCCGCCGAGAACCCCTCGGTCGGCCAACTCATAGCCGGCGCGCGACAGGAACTCACCAGTTCGAGAGGTGAACAGATCCTGCATCGAACGCACGGTGACGAACTGGCCAAGGTCGCTGAGCTGATGGCCTGGCTGGAGCAGTGGGGGATCGACTGGGACGACGCAAGGTCATGAATGAACGCTGTCTCCTAGCGCATCCTCATCTGTGGAGCCACGCCTCGCTGAAACGGTACGCCGGCTACCGCTTAGTCCTACTCGGCTATGCGGTGGTCGGCGTGCTTTTTTGTCCCTATCTGCAATAGGGCTTAGCAGCTTTGTGGACACTCCGCCCGCTATAATGGTGCGTGTTGATCATAGAAGCCAGGAGGCGCTAAGCACATTGGAAACCTGTGCTGGCCGCTCGGCTCGGGGGTGGTACACCAACGGCCTCAGGAGGTGAACCTCGGGGATGCCTAGACTTTCGTATATGACCGAGGAAACGTGGGATATTGTGGAGAGGGCCAAAGCGATCGCGCAAGCGGAAGGAGCCGGACGGCTCTCGAGCCAACACCTCTTCCGCGCTTGCTGCGCCGTCGGCAACGAACTGGTGCTGCGCACGCTGCACGCAGCAGGGGCCAGCGAGGAGGAAGCTGCGTCCAACGTTCGGTGCATAGCTCCGGATGTGGTGCTTCCCGAAGGGGAGTTGCCCCCAATGGAAGTGGACCCAGAGGGGGAAGCTATCCTCAGTAAAGCAAAGGAATATGCTGAACAGCACCCTGGGGACGCGGGGGGCAAGGTGATGCCGATTCACCTTTGGGCGGGTGTATGCGCTCGGCTTGGCGAACTGGGGCCTTGGCTTGAGGACAGGGGGTGGGCCGGCCGTCACATTGCAGCGTTGAACGATGCCGCAAGGATGTTACTCCCGCCGCGCCGCTCCATGATCAAGCCTGCGGAACTCCGCGTGCTCAAACAGTACTGCCACCGACACCTTACGGAGCTTGCTCGCCAAGCGGAGATCACCCCCGCCTACGGGGTCGATGAGCTGCGTGAGCAGATGGTGCTCTGTCTGCTTCGCAAGGACAAACGTAGCATTGTGCTCACCGGGCCTGCAGGGGTTGGCAAGACAAAACTAGCCGAAGACTTGGCCGTTCGTATTGCACAGGGAGAAGTGCCGGAGATGAGGGATTGTGAAGTCTTCGAGCTTGATCTGGCCTTGTTTACGCGCGGAACCCACCACATGGGCTCTCGAGGCGAGCGTTGGGCGGAACTGACGAGCGTGCTCAGGGCACATGCCGACCGCATCATCCTCTTCATCGACGAGCTCCACACGGTGGTAGGACTGCCTCTTGAGGGTAGGGCGATGGACTTGGCCAACGTCCTAAAACCACTGTTGGTCAACGATCGAGTGAGGATCATCGGCGCAACGACACCCGAGGAGTACCGCCAGTACATCGATGCAGATCGCGCGCTTGCCCGACGCTTCACGGAGATCCGGGTGACGGAGCCGGACAAGGACAGCATGCTCAAGATCATGCGAGAGGTAGCTCCCCACTACGAGCGACACCACCAGGTCAAGTACCCCCGAGACACGCTGGAGAGCATTTACGAGTTGGCCAGGAATTACCTCCCCAATCAAGCTTTCCCTTCCAAAGCCGTTGATTTGGTGGACGAGGTTGGGGTCATCGCACGCCTGCGGGCTCGACGGGATCAAGATGTGATGGACCCTGTGCAGAAACCAGTGATCAACAGCGAAGACATCCGGAGGCTTGTCACGCGCAAGTGGGGTGTGGAGTCCACATGTGTTCCCGGTGATCTGGCAGCGCTGATGAAGGAGAAGGTGGTCGGCCAGGACCATGCGATCGACGAGTTGGCCGATGCCATTATCCTGTCCTCGGCGGGATACACCCAGGGACAACGCAAGGGACCGCGAGCATTGCTTCTGTTCTTGGGCCCTCCGGGAGTGGGCAAAAGCTACACGGCTCAGGTGCTCTCGGACATTCTCTTCCCCGGGAGAGACTGTCTACTCACCTTGGACATGACCGAATTCAGCGGAAGGACGGTACACGCGGGAGAACACGCGCGATGGCGTCTTGTCGGGCCACCTCCCCCCTATGTCGGATGGGAAACCGGTGGAGTGTTGACCAATCACGCTTTGCAGCATCCGATGTCCGTAGTGCTCGTAGATGAATTTGAGAAGGCCCATGAAGATGCCAGAAACATCTTCCTGAGGATCTTCGACGACGGTTGGATCCAGGATGGGCGGGGCCGAGTGGTCTCGTTTCGTGGCGTGTTCTTCATCCTGACCGCAAACGCAGGTCGGCCCTTGTGGGACACGATTCGTACGAAACTGGGCTTTCATGCGCCCGACGAGACAGAGGTGCCCGTAAGCGCAGCGGAACACGACGTGGACAGCCTCAAAGAAGAACTCCGGACACACCAAGGATGGGCCCCTGAGCTCCTCAGTCGTATCCCACACGTCACGTTGTTCAACGCGCTCGGAAGGAGCGAGCTCGCTGAGATTGCCCGGCTCCAGCTCGCCGAATTACGAGAACGCATGGCGATCCAAGACTTGGTGTTGCTTGAGTACGAGGATGAGCTCGCCGAGTGGTTGGTGGACAGATGCAAGGAAAGGCCGGATTGCCGTCGGTTGGCTGCGGTACTCGAGGCTTTGGTGGAGACCCCGCTTGCATACTGGAGAATCCGTCGGGGTGACGAGACGCTGTTGAAGCTATCCCCCGGAGCAAACAAGGTGGAGATCACAGCCGAAGAAACGTCTTCCAATCAGCTCTTTCAGCGTGTTGCGGAAATCTTCGCCCAACGTGAGGATCAGGATAAAAGAAGGCGGCAGACCAAATTCACGCTGGGCGTCCAATAAGAAAAAGGAGGTGATAACGGTGCAGATCGAAAGGGGCAGAAGAATGGAGCTTCCCGAACACTGTGAGATGCTCAACGCTGAATTCACAATCCCACATTGGCAGTCAGCATTGCCCTCCTCGCTGGTGTTCAATCGGCTCGCACCTGTGAGCGAGTTTCTTGGCCGAGTGGACCTCACGGATGTGCATGGACTGGAGCTGAGCCAGTTGGCAGAGGCGTCGGGGGAGGAAGATCCGAGGCCTTCGGCGCTCATGCCACCGATCAGTGAAGTGGTAGGCGAGTATCTGGCTGACGCGGATTCCCTAGCTGAGTTCAGCCGAAGCAACTGGGTATGATCGGCCTGTGCAGCCACGGCAGCAGGCGCTACCTGCAGAGAGTTCGGCGAGGGGCATAAGGAGGAAATAGTGAATCATCACAATGCTCGGGATCCAATGGCGGTTGTGGAAAGCTTGCTAGGCGATCGGGCTTGGAGGTACGAGAGAAAAGATGATCGCACAATCCTCACAGGTGTGTTGTCACCCTTGCAACGGCAAACCGTGATCATCGTGCGGCACGATATGGGCATAGGCAGACTCTTGTTTTACTTCCTTCCACTGTCGGCGAGTCATGGGTCTCTACATGACAGAAGGTTTAAAATTCATACTGACCAGGGGTACTCGGACGCGCAGATTGCCAACGCGGCACGTGTTCTGCTGCATTTCAACTGTGTCATATTTGGCAGCTTCGAGTTGGATCACTCCTCGGGAGGGATTGCGTTTCGGGTGTTCCTCCCATACCGGGACGCCATACCGACCCCGCAACAGATAACCTGGGCCATGGATGTGGGAGCACGAACGTTGGACACCGTGATGCCCCGGGTTGAGGCGTTTTTGGAAGGCAAGATAAGTCTGGAACAAGCAATTAACCTTGGCGCCCCAACAGCGCCTCCTGATGGCGGATCAGATGGGCCTGTAGTCCTATGAACAACTTCTTCAACAGCGGCGCGGGGGAGGACCGGCTCCGGACTCTGCTGAAGCAGGTGGCTGCACTGTACGCGGGCCGTGAAGAGTCCAGTCCATGGCCGAAAGGGGGCGAGGATGACGACAACACCTGAGGAAGCTTTTGGAACTTCGGACGTCGATGCTTGGGGGCAAATGCTCGCTCAGTCGCTACTCCGACATCATGAATCGGTGAAACAGTGGCTAAGGGAAAACGAGCTCCTAGAGGATTTCCGTAGGGCGATCGGAGCGTGGGAGGACGATAATCTCTCCACCACGCCCCGTAGCGGAAACTCCATGCCTAGCGATTCGGATCGAATTGCAGCCGAAGAGTTGTTCAAGGTCTGTGCCTCGTACGGCGTGATCAGCTTCCTCGTGGAGGAGGAACTGGTCGTACGCCTTGAAACTCGGGCCAGAGGGGCCGTGCGTACGAGCAGGAAGTCTGCAGCGGTTGACTACCGCCAGGTTGCTCGGGCATTTGCGTGATCGTCAGAAGACTACAGCAAAGGGGGACAGTCCCTCCCCAGCTGAGGGTGGGGACTGTCCCCCTTATCGCTTACCGGTAGATGGCCAGTCTGTGGGTGTCGCTCTCCCGCCACTGGCCGAGCACCTCGGCTTCCAGGCGGTAAAGGTACACGCCGTTGGCCAGGCGCCGTCCGAGGCGATCGCGCGTGTCCCACTCAAGCTGGGCGCCGGCGCTTCCTCCTTCCCACAGCAGATTCCCCGCCAGGTCATAGACCCGCACCCAGATCCGGGTTGTCACATCGGCCAACGGACCCGTGACCCGGAATGTCGTGTTGTTGGTATCGCTTACGGGATTGGGGTAGGTGTCCACGGTCAACCCCGCGGCAGCCGTCTCCAGCGCCGAAGGCATGGGCGGGATGTCGTGGGGAACCACAGCAAGCGCTTCCGGCCCCGCCGCGCACGTTGCACACAGGACGCTGGCGCGCTGCGTGTAGGCAAACCGTAAGCTGAGACCGGACACCCGCGCTCGCATCCAGTAGCCGTACCACGCTTCCAACGTGTGGGCCGATCTATAGGCGTTATCCGTGGCCTTGAACCCCCACAACGTGTCTTGCACCCAGCCTGCGGCCACCGCTTCCGACCAGGATCTGGTCACGCCTCCACGGACGACTTGAATCGCCGCCTTGGGGTAGTTCCACGGCACGCCGACTTGGTGCCAGCCGGCCGCGTTCACACTCAGGGTCACCGTCCCCGTGGGCGGCGATCCATGCACGGTGGCCCGCGCCTCTGCCGGGAAGCGCGCCCAGTAGCCCATGTTCGGCTCCAGCGTGCTCGGACGCACGTAGGAATTTGTGCTTGGATTCCAGCGCCACATCGTGACCCCTTGCGGCGCCCCTGCGGCGACGGGTACGGAAATCATGTACCAGCCGGCGCGGTTTCCGTAGGTGTGGGAGTGGCTGGCGGCAGGCCCTCTGCCCGCCTGGGCTACGTTCACCGTGATCGGGCTGCCTGCGGCGCCGGACGCACTGACCCTGATCGTCCCTGTGCGGGAGGAGGTCGCCGTATTTGCAGCGTACGAAACGCGGATCGTCCCGGCGTTCGTGCCGCTTGACCCGGAGGTTATCTGTAGCCAGGCCCCACCTGAAGTCACCGACGCCGTCCAGTTGAGCGTACCTCCGCCGGTGTTGGAAACGGAGAACGTGGTGCTCCCGGCTTCCGCTCCTACGCTACGGCTGGAGGGACTGACCGAAAGCGCCGGCTGCACGGGATCGCTCGGCGGCGGCTCCACGGGAGGACAGGTCGTTACCCCGCGCGCCCGGCCGAACTTCTGCGTCCAGTAACGGGTGTAGGGACTTCCGGACACCTGAGCATAGCCCACCCCCAGGTCGCAGTAGTAGATGCCGTCGGGATCGTCCACGTTCCGGAGGATGTTGCGGCGGTGGCCGGGGCTGTTCATCCATGCTTCCATCACAGCCTGGGGCGAGGTCTGGCCGGCGGCGATGTTCTCCCCTTGGGCGCTCCAGGCGTACCCGGCCGCGGTAATGCGGTCGCCGGGGTTTTGTCCGTCGGGGTTCACATGGTTGAAATACTGCCGCTCTCCCATATCCCGCGAGTGGGCCCGGGCTGCGCTACCCAGGGTGTCGTTCCACCCGTAGAGGTACAACCCACGTGCCTGCCGTTCCTGGTTCGTCAGCTGGTAGACCTGCATCTCCACCGTCGAG
This sequence comes from Candidatus Acetothermia bacterium, assembly GCA_003566155.1. Lineage (GTDB taxonomy): Bacteria > Bipolaricaulota > Bipolaricaulia > Bipolaricaulales > Bipolaricaulaceae > T3SED10-47. The sequence continues at coordinate 8,719 of PXEP01000158.1, forward strand.
CCTGCCGCCGGCGTGGCAAGGAGCGCGGCCAGATGCGCGCTTACCTCAGGGCTAAGCTCACGCACCAGGTGTACCGGGGCCCCGTCGTTTCGGATCTGGAAGCGCTGGTCGCCCACCTCTACGGTGCCGGACAGGGTGCGTTCGTCGAAGGCGAGTATTACCGAGCCGGCATAAGGGGCATTCACTGTCCCAAACCACAACCAGCCCTCCACCGGGGACGGTTCCATGCGTTCCAGCGTGGCACGGACCACTGTATCCTCAAACAGGTTGAGCACGATCTCCA
>PXEP01000202.1 GCA_003566155.1 Candidatus Acetothermia bacterium
AACGTGACTGCCGAAAGCAGGAGGTAGAGGCCCGGAAGGGGGGCGGCAAGCTGAACACGCGCACCGAAGGCGCCGCTGCCCAGAGCCCAAAGCAGCGCCAGCTGCAGAGCACACATGGCCAGCGAGGCCAGGCTGAACGCTACCAGGTACTTGCTTACGGTAAACGGTGTTACCCAATAGCGTCTCAAGATCCGTTCATCGCGTGCGTACAGGATACTGCCGGGGACACCGAACAGCCCGTTTGTGAGGAAGGCCATAAGGATCACCCCTGGCAGCAGGAAATCTACGTAGCGAACTGCTCCATCAGCTGTCCCAACCCATGAGGAGGAGGTTGGGACCTCTTCCTCCGGGTCGTACCGGTTCGCTCGAACCAAGACCTCGCGGTTCAGCCCTGCCAGGACCTGTTCGACGATGCTCGCCGCGAGTTCTGAGCCTGAGTCGCCGTGATTGTAAAGCAGTCCCACTTTCGCTCGTACAGCGTGGTTGGGTCTGTGCAGAGCGCCGCCGACGGCCTCGCTGAAGCCTGCGGGGATCACCACGACGGCGGCCCGGTATCCTTGGCGAAGCGCCTCGCGTTCGCGAGAGAGGAACTCCTCGGTGTCCTCCTCCTCGCCGGGGGTGTACAGCACGAACAGTTGCTCCCGGCCCTCGGCCCTTGGTTCTGCCAGTTGGAAGAATGTCCGTTCAACGACGTCGCTGAAGTCCGACTGTTCCGCCGCACGGTCCAGGTTCACCAGGCCGATGTGAAAGCGCATGTGGCGTTCCTCGTCCCCTCCACCGAATATCGCGCTGAGCAGCACCAGAACGAACACAGGGAAGAACAGGCTCCAAAAAAGTGTGATCCGTTCCCGGAGCCATGTGCGTAGGCTGAAGTACGAAAGACGCAGGACTGCAGTCACTCTCGTAGCCTCCTCCCGGTAAGGGAGAGGAATACGTCCTCCAAGTTGGGTTGCCGCACGGTCAGGTTCGTCAGCGGGACGTCATACTCTTCTGCCCAGGAGAGCAGCCCTGCCATGGCCTTGGTGAGCTCAGGGGCGTGGAGAACAGCTGTGCCGTCGTCGTATTCGACCGCCATGCCGTCGCCTCCGAGGGCGGAGGTGGCTTGTGCGTCGAGCTGGGGGGCGTCGAATTCGATGATCGAGTCCTGCGCCAACCCCCGGGCCAGCTCTTCCGGAGACCCCTCGGCGATGATCGCTCCGTGGTCCATGATGCACACATGGTTGGACAGTTCTTCTGCTTCCTCCATGTAGTGTGTGGTCAATATTAGGGTCTTATCGGCTTCCTGTAGTTCCTGGAATATGCTCCACAGGTTCCGGCGGGCCTGAGGATCAAGCCCGGTTGTCGGTTCATCGAGGAACACGAGCTCCGGGTCGTTAACCAGCGCCACGCCTACCGCCAGTCTCTGTTTCTGCCCTCCGGAGAGGGTACTGACCAAAGCTCCCGCCTTGTCCTTCAGGGCCACTCTTTCCAAAACTTCGTCCACGGAAACCGCATTATGGAAGAAGGAGGAGAACAGCTTGAGCACTTCTTGCACCTTGAGGTAGGGCTCGAAGTTCCCGTCCTGCAAGAGCACGCCCATCCGTTGCTTCATCTGCTCGGTCACCCGGCGAGCGGTCTGCCCAAACAGCTCTATCCTCCCCGAGTCGGCGACGCGAATGCCTTCCAGTATCTCCAGGGTGGTCGTTTTTCCCGCCCCGTTGGGGCCGAGTATGGTGAACACGCTCCCCCGGTGCGCTTGGAAGCTCACCCCCTGCACGGCCTGCACCGATCCATAGGATTTCTTGAGGTCGGTAACTCGCAACAACACTTCTCTAGGTTTGTTCATATTGGCGACTCACACCTGAGCGTAGCATAGCGGGGTCGGAGGGGCAATGACGCTTAAGCCAGCCCGAACTTCTCTTCCAAAGCCCGTTCCACGCAGCGGGGGACGAACTTGTGCACTTGCCCGTTGTACTGCTTGACCTCCTTGACGATCGAAGAAGACAGGAAGGAGTACTTGCCTGCTGTCATCAGGAAGACCGATTCCACACCGGAGTCCAAGTCCCTGTTGGTTAACGCCATCTGGAACTCGTAGTCAAAGTCGGACATCGCTCTCATTCCCCGCACAACTGCAGTGACCCCAAGGCCCTTGGCACACTCGATGAGCAGCCCCGAATACGTGATTACCGGAACACGCTCTATCCCCATCTCTTCCAGCGCTTGTTCCACCAACGCCTTGCGCTGCGCAGTGCCAAACAGAGGCGCCTTGCGAGGGTTCTCCACCACCGCCACGGTCAAGTGTGGGAATAGCTTCTGCGCCCTCTGCATTACGTCCAAATGCCCGTATGTCACAGGGTCGAAGCTTCCGGGGTACAGCGCCTTCGTCATCGGCGCACCTCCAGCACTCGTTCAGCTGTACGTCGAATACGGTCGCCGGATCGTCCCACCAAGGCCAACGTCGCTCGGGGGCGTTGGAATGTGTCCCGGGCCAGTTCTTGCACATCCTCCGCTGTGACAGCTTCCAGGCGGGATACCACAGCCTCGGGGCTCAGAAGTGGCAGATCAAGGGACGCGGCTGTTCCCAACCGGGCCATGCGTCCTGATGGATCCTCCTGGCCCAGGAGAAATCCGCTGCGCAGGCGTTGGACGGCTCTCTGCATGTCGAAGCGGTCAGGAGGGGAGTGCGACATGTCCTCCAGCTCTTCCCAAATCAGCTCCAGGACAGGGTCGAGGTTCTCGGCTTCGCACGCCGCGTATACGATAAGCCCTCCTGCATCGGTATAGTAATTTGTGCTAGAGAACACCGTATACAGAAGCCCGCGTTCCTCACGCACCCGTTGGAACAGCCGAGAGCTAACCCCGCCTCCGAGGAGAGACGAGAGCACCTCGGCCGTGTACCTTCGCGGGTCAGCCGCGGGGACCGTGGGAAACCCGAGGGCGAGGTGCACCTGTTCCACGTCCTTTTCCGCAATGCGTAGCCCTGCACCGGGCGCGGGCGGAGAGGAGGGAGGGAAGGTTCTGTTGTCCCCATTCCAGGCAATTCGTGCGGCTTCCTCTTCCACTTCCTCTGGGGTCAGTCGGCCCGAGGCAACCAGCACGCTACGTGCGGCCACATAGGAACAAGCAAATTGCTCCAGTAGTTCTTCATGCGTCGCTTCCCTGATCGCCTGCGGAGTTCCCATCACGGGTAGGCCTAAGGGATGGTCCGCGCCCCACATCTGCTCCGCCAGAAGCAGGAACACAACTTCCTCCGGCATGTCCAAGGCGCCACGGATCTCGTCCAAGACCACAAGTCGCTCCCGCTCTAGGTCCTTCTGGTCGAGTCTGGGCTGTGTCACCAGATCGGCGATCACGGACAACGCCTCGCCGAAACCTTCGTCCAGAACAGAGGTGTAGTAGAAGGCAGATTCTTTGCTGGTTGAGCCGTTGAGTTGCCCCCCAAGAGCGTCGATGATCTGGGCGATTTCCAGAGATGAGCGTCGTTGGGTTCCCTTGAACACCATGTGCTCCAAGAGATGGGCCAGTCCGCCCCGACCCGGCGGGTCTTGCCGACTTCCCGCCCGAACCCACAGCCCCAAGGATACGGAGTACACGTGTTCCATCGGCACGGATAGGATCCGAAGGCCGCTGGGCAAGTGGCACTCGTAGCACCCGGGGAAGACTTCCCTCATGCGTCTTCCTGGACTGGAGTTTCCTTGTCTTCGGACACCACCCGCCGGAGCTTGTATCGGGTCTGCCCCCCCACTTCTTCAATGTCCTCAAGCTCCACGGTCATTTCGTCTCCCTTCTTGGCTACGTGCCGCGGGTCGGCCTTCTCGCCAAGCCGGGAGACATGTACCAAGCCGCGTATGCCCGGAGCGATCTCCACGAACACCCCGTAGTCGGTGGTGTGGGTGACCGTCCCGCGGATGACGTCTCCAGGGTTTAGTTCCGGAGTCTCACGCAGAAGCTTCAGGCGAGGCTTTCCCGAGTCGTCGGTGCCGATAACCTCCACCTTGACTTCGTCGCCCACCTTGACCACATCCTCCACCTTGTCCACGTACCCGTCGGACAGGTTGGAAATGTGAATGAGGCCGTCCATGCCGGGCTTGAGTTCCACGAAAGCACCGAACGGGACAAGCCGGACGACTTTCGCGTTGAACGTCTTTCCGGCCTCTATCTCCTCCGTGAGTTCCTCCACAGCCCGGCGGGCTTCCGCCACATCCTCGGCGGACTCTCCCACGATCTTAACCAAGCCGTCATCCTCGATATCGATATCGGTTCCAGTCTCCTCCTGGAGCTTGCGGATCATCTTCCCTCCCGGACCGATAACGACGCCGATTTTCTCCGGATTTATCCGGAGCATGTCCAGCATAGGAGCATACGGGGACAGATGGGGGCGAGCTGTGGGCAACGCCTGTTCCATAAGCTCCAAGATCTGCATCCGGGCCTGTTGCGCCTGAGCGATCGCTTTGCGCATCAGTTCCTCGTCAATGCCACCGGTCTTCACGTCGAGCTGGAAGGCCGTCACCCCGTCGCGGGTGCCCGCCACCTTGAAGTCCATGTCCCCGAAGTGGTCTTCCTGACCAGTGATATCCGTAAGCACCACATGATTCCCTGCGGAGTCCGTTATCAAGCCCATGGCGATTCCGGCCACTGCTTTCTTCAGGGGGACCCCGGCGTCCATCATGGCGAGGGAGCCTGAACACACAGAGGCCATCGATGATGAGCCATTGGACTCAAGAATCTCTGACACAACACGGATGATGTACGGAAAATCCTCCTCGGTGGGAAGCACAGCACGGAGAGCGTTCTCCGCCAGACGACCGTGGCCGATGGCCCGTCGGGACGGAGGGCCCATCCGTCTGGCCTCACCGACACAGAATGGGGGGAAGTTGTAGTGAAGCATGAACCTCTTGAGGGTGTCCTCCATCATGAGATCGACGATTTGGGCGTCCCTGCGGGTTGCCCCCAAAGTACATGTTCCCAGAGACTGCGTTTCGCCCCTAGTGAACAGCGCGGACCCATGGGCCCGGGGTAGTATGCTGGTCTCGATGGAGATCGGTCGAAGCTGTTCTGGTGCCCTGCGATCCAAGCGCTCACGTTTTTCCAGAATCGAACCGCGGCTGTATTCCTTGAGCAGTTCCTCAAACACAGTGCCGATGTCTTCTTCCTGCGCAGCCCTGGTCTCCTCGTCTTCCACGTGGCTTGTCAACTTCTGGGTGATCTCCTCCAGCAGAGCCTGCTCGGTCTCCTTGCGCGCCCGCTTGCTTGATGCCTGTTTGAGCTCATCGAATCGCTCCCAGGCTAGCTGGCGAACTTGCCCTTTGAGCTCCTCGGAGGCGGCCGACTTCTCCGGCACTTGGCGCTTGTGTACCTGGAAACCCGATACGAACTGTTCCTGCAAGGAGACCAGACGCTTTATGGTCTCATGGGCGTGTTGTACTGCTTGAATGACCTTTTCCTCCGGGATTTCTCGCATTGATCCTTCGACCATAGTCACCGTCTTGCTCGTTCCGGCGACCACAATGTCCATGGGGCCTTCGTCGAGCACGGCGTTGGAGGGGTTGATCTTGATCTCCTCATCTTCGATGCCCACATACACGCCGGCGATCGGGCCAGCGAACGGGGCCGGAGAGAGACACAGCGCCGCAGACGCACCCAGCATAGCTGCGAATTCCGGCGGGTTGTCCCGTTCGGCGCTGAGCACCGTGGCCACTATGTGTACCTCGTCCTTATATCCATCGGGGAACAGTGGCCGGATCGGGCGGTCAATGAACCGAGCAGCCAGCACCGCCTCGTCGGAGGGCTTTCCTTCGCGTTTGAAGAACCCTCCCGGGATCTTCCCTCCGGCGTAGAATTTTTCCTCGAAATCCACCCTTAAGGGGAAGTAATCGAGCGTGCCATCGCTGGGTTCACATACGACTGTCACCAGTACCCGTGTATCTCCCCAGCTTACCAGCACTGCCCCGTCGGCCTGCCTGGCCATGCGACCGCTTTCCAAACGCAATTTCTTTCCCGCTAGCTCCATCTCCACACTTTGCATTCTGTCACACACCTCTGATTCCCAATTCTCGGATAAGCCGGGAGTAACGGCGTGGCTCCCGGTCTTTTAGATACTGCAGCAGCCGGCGTCGGCGGCCCACCATCTTTTGAAGGCCGCGTTGGGAGTGAAAGTCCTGCTTATGTGTCCCGAAATGCTCCGTTAGTTGCCGGATACGCCGGGTGAGCAACGCCACCTGAACCTCCACCGAGCCAGTGTCCCCTTCGTTTTGGGCGAAACGTTCAATGATCTCCTGCTTCTCTTGCTTTGACAGTGCCATACACACCTCCCCAAACGCCCGTTCCCGAGCGGACACGCGCCCGGAAAGGGTTGTCAACGATACTTGCCTACCAGCTCACGACATTTGGCCGTGATGCGTTCCTCATCCAAGGTAAGCAGACGGCGCCCTTCCATAAGCATGTTCCCCTTGACAAACACCGCTTCCACATCTGCCTTCTCGGCAGAATAGACCAAATCCGTTAGCGGACTGTAGCCGGGGATCATATGCGCATTGCGACGAGCCACAAGGATTCCGTCGGCCCACTTTCCTTCCGCAATTGTACCTGTTTCATTTCTCAAGCCAAGTGCCGCCGCACCGTTCTTGCTGGCCATGGCCAGGGTCTGATCGACTCCTATTGCCTGGGGATCAGTTTGACGCAGCTTTCCCAGCATCGCCGCCATCCGCATCTCGCGCAACAGATCGAGGCTCCCGCTGGACCCCGGACCATCGGTCCCCAACGCTACACACACACCGCCGTTCAACAAGTCCGTGGTGGGGGCGATGCCGCAGGCCAAGCGGGCATTAGAGGTGGGACAGTGGGCCACTGCCACTCGGTGGGCTGCGAGGATATTGCAATCCTTCTCCGTGACATGCACACAGTGCGCCGCCAGTGTTGGCACGGAGAAGACCCCCAGGCCTTCCAACCATTCCACCGGGGTGCGCCCGGTCTGCTCGCGCATACGGTCGACTTCCTCCTTCGTCTCCGCCAGGTGCGTGTGGATAGGGATCTTGAGTTCTCGGGCCAGTTTCGTCGCTTGTGACCAAAGCTCGGGGCCGCAGGTGTATGGGGCGTGGGGGGAAAATGCCGTGGTTATCCTTCCGTCGGCAGTCCCGTTCCATGCACTGGCAAACTCCTCTGCCTTGCGGAGTTCAGGTTCCACCCGGTCAGCGCTAGGAGCGATGATGCCGTAAGAGAGGAGTGCACGTAGGCCTGCCTCCTCCGCTGCCTGGGCCACCTCGTCCATGAAAAAGTACATGTCCGCGAACCCCACCGTTCCCGAGCGGATCATCTCCACCAGTCCGAGACGAGAGAACCAATGGACATCTTCTGCGGTGAGCTTCTTCTCCACGGGCCATATCTCCTCTTCCAACCACTGCATGAGGTTCATATCGGCCGCCTTGCCGCGGAACAGGGTCATCGCCAGGTGCGTATGAGCATTGAACAGCCCCGGGGCGAGGATCTTTCCTTCTCCACTTATGGACTTGTCGAAGGGTCCCTGTGCCTTGCCTGTTGGAAGGAGGCCGACGTATTTGCCGCCGTCGATGATCACGTCGGTAGCCGGAAGTACAGCGCCCCCTTCGCCGATCACTGTGGTGTTGCTTATCAACATGCGCATGGTAGAGCAGTATAGGAGCCAAGGGACATGTCTGGCCAGTTGTAGCACTTGCAGGGCCTTTCACAGAGCAGCGGGTTATGTGAGATGCCTGCGGATACATGTGGTCCCGTACATCCACTTCGTGGATGTGTTATGATGGATTTACCATGATAGAGGGGCACAAAGCAGAAGAGTACGCGTTCCGATATTTGGTCGAGCAGGGGATGATTGTCTTAGAGCGCAATTGGGCATGTCGCGCTGGAGAGTTGGACATCGTAGCAAAGGACGGCCCTACGCTTGTGTTCGTAGAAGTGCGTAGCAAATCGGGAAGCACGCACGGCTCTCCGGAGGAGTCACTGACTAGCTTGAAGCTCCGCCGCCTATGGCGTGCGGCGCACCTGTATCTTAGAACGCAAGACCCCCCGTTTCCGGTACGGTTCGACGTTGTTGCGGTTGGTCCGGGCGGCATTCGCCATATCCGAAACGCATTTGGTGAGCAGGATGTACGCAAAAACCGTTAGCGCAACTCCCTACGGGGTGGAGGCCCGCCTGGTGGAAGTCCAGTGTGATTCTGGCAGAGGTTTTCCTTCATTCTCCATCGTGGGCCTGGCTGAGAAAGAGGTGGCGGAGGCGCGAGAGCGTGTTCGTTCGGCTCTGCGCAACTCTGGGCTGAGCTTCCCTGACGGCAGGGTAACAGCTAACCTGGCGCCGGCCGAGCTGCGCAAGGAAGGGACAGGGCTGGATTTGGCGTTGGCAACCGCGGTTCTGGCGGCGGCGGGCACAGTCCCGGCTGATAAGGCCGAGCGCTATGCTTATCACGGCGAACTTGGCTTGGATGGCTCGCTGCGTTCGGTCCGCGGGGCGTTGGCCGTGGCGCTTGCCGTAGCCCAGGAGGGATATCATGGAATGGTGGTGTCCCGGGCGGCAGCGGCGGAGGCTGCCTTGGTCGAGGGCCTTGACGTATATGCCGCAGATAATCTGCAAGACGTTGTGTGCTTTCTGCGAGGAGAGCGACGGCTGAATCCAGTAGAGCATTGGATTCCTCCGGCGGTACCTTCCCCCTCATCTGTGGATCTGAAGGTCGTGCGCGGCCAGGAGCATGCTCGACGGGCGCTGGAAATTGCTGGCGCGGGGGGGCATAACCTGCTG
>PXEP01000212.1 GCA_003566155.1 Candidatus Acetothermia bacterium
GTACAAAGCGATCGGGGAGAACATCGAGAAATACGAGAAGAACTACGGAACCATCTCCCTGCCTCCAAAGCTGAAGTAGCCCTAGGAAAGGTACCCTCGACAGGCGGACTTGTGACCTCAAGCGGGGGGACCGTCCTCCTTGTCTCCCGCCGTTTGCCAACACTACGGTGGCCATGGGACCAAAAACACGCGCCAAGGGGGGCAAGGTTATGGGATGCAATAGTCGGGTGGGGGCCATCGTGATGGCTCTGTTTGTGGCGGCAAGCGCATGCGTCGCGTTGGGCGGGCAAGGAGAGGAAGACTACGGCTACACGGGAGAGCACGCCTGGGAGGATTGGCAGCGGCAGTACCTGGCGCTTGGTGTTTCGGGCCTGTTCACCCGCTGGGACGAGCCGCAGGCTGACTTCCTAAACCTGGGGGCCCACGCTGCTTTGTACCTGGGTGAGCCCGATACGCAGCTGGGCATCTTTGCCAGGCTCGACGCCCCAAAACGGCTGGACGAGCCAGGGATCCCCGATCAGGACAGCCTGACCACCGGCCTGTCGCTGGAGGCATGGCTGTTTGACATTCCAACCTTCCGACCCTATGTGCGGGGTGAGGCGATGTTCGTTCTTCAGCCGGCGGCTCCCCGGTGGAACGTCCCTGTCGACTACAGCATCGGAGGTACACTGGGCGGCGGATTTGCTGTGCGCACCGATGATCTCATTCTCCGACTGGGTGGCTCCCAAACTTGGCTGTGGCCAGGAGAACTCTACTGGGGTCCTGACGGTCCCGAGTTCACCCCTGAGGACGTGTTGGTCACCACAACCGATGTATATGGCCTATTCTATCTCGACCGGTGGCACGCCGGCATCAGCTTCTCCAGCACGCAGCCAGTGGATGAGGACGAAGACCGTCTGCTGAGCTGGGACATAGACCTGTCTTACGGAATCGGCTGGGGATGGAGAGCCGGCGGCGGCCTGACGCACGCCCAGGAGACCACGTATTGGAAGCTTCTTGTGGAGTACGCCCGCGGGGCAGCAATGCTGTTCGACATCTCCTACCGGGAGCCGCTGCCTACAGTGGCAAACGGCCTGCAGCCGCTCGCGCATTGGGCACTCAGCGCCAGCCTGGAAGTACGTCTGGGATTCTAAGGCAAGCCATCGGCTTTCCCCTGCATCTGTTTCTCCATGCCCTTTGGGTGCCGCCACAGGCTGGCTCGCGGGGGGTAGCAGCGAGACAGGTCGCAGCGCGCTCACTATTGCGCAAGCAGAGCAGCAAAACACAAAGCTCTAGTGCTCTGCTAGGACATCTTATGGAAGAGGACAGCGTGTCACAGGCACCTCATCCTCGTAGAACGACCTCAGCAAGAGATACCGCTCCGGGGTCATGACCCGACCAGCCGTATAAGGCACTGATTGCTGATGTCGATGTTCCATAAGCTCCTCCGCTATTTTGATCTGATCGCGCCCAATCAAGTAGTCGTCGTGGGGGGCAGGTTGCCGCAACACAAACGATCCGTCCCCCTCGCCTCGTTCCAGATAGGCGATCGCTACGCAGACCGGCAGCTCAGCCACAAGCTGCAGCGTGCTGTCCCCGGGCACCAGCTCCACGCGGTGTTCCCGTTCAGCAGACAGTCGAACGTGGGCTGCTCCCTCGATCGGCTTGGCGGTTACCCCAGTCCTGGCATCATGAGGAACTACAACTCTGTACTCTAGGGCGATGACCGTGCCCCCCGGAACCCTGGGTTCTGAGGAAAACACTGTCCACGTCATGCTGTTCTCCTCAGCATCAAGGACAGAGATTACCCTAAGCAGAGGATTATCCACCGCCGTCTTGTCTATGATCTCCCAACCGCTAGGTGCTTTCTCAGTGACGGAAAACCCAACCGCCGCCTCTCGGAGTTCGATCTCCAGGCGCACAAACGCAGTAGACTGCCCCAACGCCGAGTCGGCGGGCCTGCTGGGAAAGACGCTCATCAAGCCATCGTCCTGGGGCACCGGATAGCCGTAGATACTACGCTTAACCGCGGCTGGCGCAGGGCGGGCCAGCACAGTGATGGTCAGCGGATCGCTCTTGTACTCTTGGCCCTTCTGCCTGGGCTCCGTATACGCCTTGAGCACTACGGAGTAAGTACCGCGTTCGTAGGTGTGCTCCGGCCATTGCGCATACGAGACTGTGCCGTCGCCGAAATCCCATTCGAAAGACACCAGCTCATCAAGCAGCCCTTGAGGTTCCGTACGCAAGCCGAACTGAACCGGATCGCCTACATACACCTCTGCCCGCTCTTTGTACTCGCCGTTCACCAGAATGAGGACTTCCCCAGGGGGAGCTGAGAGCAACACAGCGATCACAGTTGACATAGCTCGCTCTCCCACTGCGTCCTCCGCTTGTAGGCGCAGGGAGTATTCTCCCTCCGGCATGGATGGCAGCTCGCTTAGGGCGTCCGACGTATCCCACTCCAAGGTGAACACCGGTTTGCTAATCTCCTCCTGAGCCACGACCCGCCAGACGTCGGTTTCCGCCGGTCCCCTGACCTCTAACTGGATCTGCACTGGAAACGTTGCTTCGGCCACTTCGCCCGCAACTGGAACAACGCTGCCTAAGGTGTACTCACTTCCAGGAGAGGGCTTATCCAGCTCCATGCCAATCGCATGCGGCTCTAGCCGCAATGTGTGCGGAGCAGTCTTCGCCCATACGCCCAATATCCCCCGGGAATCCACATAGATATCTGCCCTGACGTCATATGTGCCCGGTGCAAAGAAACGCGGTTCGTGTTTCCAACGAACGTGTACAGTCGCCTCTCCGGCCCTCCTATCGGTCCAGATAAGCCAAGCGCACGATTCGTCCGGGGCATGCATGTCACCTGCCACAGGCACAAGGGATGCGCCGTCCCGCTGGGTGATAGGCTGCCAACCAACATGCCCATCCTGAGGACGTGCCCATACTTCTACAAGCAACCAGTCGGCTCGCTCCGGCGACAACCCCTGTAGCGCGATCTCTATGGACCCACCGAAGCCGAGGCGCTCGCCTGCGCTAGGAGCGATAATGTGAGCCTCTCGGGTCGCCGCTTGCGCCCACGCAGAAGCCGCGAGCACCATGATGCACAGCAACACAGCCGGCAAAATGCGCTTTGTCACCATAACCTGGTCACCCTCCTACATCCCCGTGCCGTTCCTGCATAGCCCTTCCAACCAAAGCTGGCGCTCACAACACGTGTGCCAGCTCATCTCATACATGCGGAGCCCACTGAGAACCCGCGATCCACCAACCACAGTCCAGCAACCGTCCGCTCCATATCCAAACGGCCACCGTTGTGGAAAACGACAACTAAGCCCGCATCCCTATCGTAGACCAGAACGTCCTGGCGGCCGTTGCCATTCACATCAGCCAGCTCTAAGCCACCCGCTCGGATTGGGTTCTCTACCCGCAGTTCATGTGAAGAACGCGTGAATGTGCCGTCTCCACTTCCCAGGTAGTAGACCACTCGGGGAGCGAGCGAAGGGCCACGCAATGCTACCAGGTCAGCCAATCCATCCCCGCTGATGTCCCCGAGCGCCAATGCCACACAATCCTCTCCGATCCCCCGCAGCTCTTTTCGCTCCCCGCTGGCAAGGAGAATATCCCCAACCGGTCGGCCTTCATAGGTAACCACCACGTCCGGTTGGCGATCACCAACAATGTCCCCCACAGCCAACGCAGAAACCCGGTGGGGCAGCTCCCAAACGCGCCAAGCACTAGCGATACCCTCGAGGAGGCCCTGCCCACGAAACAGCCGGAGCTCGTGTTGTCCAAGGTCCGTTCTGTACGAAAGCACAGCCAAGTCGGGAGGCCCTCTCCCAGCAGGTATCGTAACGGCCCACGCGTCCCGCACATATCCCCCGGCTAGGTCGAGAACCAACCTTTCCCATCCATCTACAGACGGGCCCGGACTGGAAGACACCCAGGCCGTGCCGCCGCCCAATACCCACGCACCCTCACTTGCGCTCCCACCCGCAACCGCTGCAGGCGCGGGAGATGTAGGTGCAAACGTAGTTATCGTTCCCTTCTCGTAGTCAGGTCCCCAGTAGACCGTGACTTCGTTACTGCGGGTATCCACCGCTGCCACATCCAGCAACCCGTCGCCGTCAAGGTCGGCCATCGCAAAATCCGCCCCGCGAGCATCCAAACTCGCCCTTCGCTCATCCTCCCACTCCAAAGCGTGGGGCCCCATGGCAAATACGCTGGCCACATAGCCGTTCTCGTCGTTCTCGTTGGTGGAAGGCTGCACCACAGCGAGCACGTTGCGGCCCTGATCCATGCCAGTGGCCACGTGTGCAAGCCCGGTTGAGGGAACATCGCTGTTGTTCACCCGCGAAACGCGTGGTGCCCCCCCGCTGTAGTAGACGAACACGTCCTGCCAGAGTCCTTCTATCACATCCCGCGCGTCGGAATCTCGGACTTCGGCCTGTTGCACAGCCAACCTCACAGTCGGAAACTCCACGCCGAAAGCAATATCGTCAGTGCCATCGTCGTCGAAGTCGCCTACCACCACTGCTCTCGGGCCATGTCCGGTTCGTTCCTCCAACTCCACGGCAAGAACGTCATGGACGGGAATACTGTCATCTATCCGATAAACCTCAAACCCGCCGTCCCCGTCGCCTCGCAAAATGAGCACTTCATCGGACGCATAGCAGGCTACAGCGAGATCAGTGAACGCGTCCTCCTCCGCTCCTGTCAACCAGTCCAAGCTGCCGGTGGCGAGGGACATCGGCCCCCGACCACCGTCCAACCCCACTTCCGACACCTGAGGTTCCCGGCCCTCAAAGAGGATGACGCTGATGGTATCCGAGGCGGAGTTCGCCACGGCCAGCATGGAGTCAGCCTCCTCCCCAGAGCTCACAGCGGTGGCCACGATCGCCATCGGCCTGACACCTACCGAGATCTGCGTTCCGTTCCGCTCAAAGGTCCCGTCCCCTTTGCCCCACAAGATGGTGACACTATCGGAACCGGCGTTCAGCACCGCCAGGTCCTTGTAGCCGTCGGCGTCGAGGTCGGCCGCGACCACGGCCACAGGGTCCGCACCTCCGGTGCTATACCTGGCTAATCGATCATCGTCGAAAGAGAACGTACCCCTCGTGACTCTGTTCTCCTCGATGTCCCGTTCAGCCAACGCGACCCATAAAACGGAACGTGCCTGATCAGCCACAACCAGATCTGACACACCACTATCGTTGAGATCGGCAAAGCAGAATCCGCCGACTCGATCTATCGCTGCGATCCGAGCCGGAAGGGAATACGACAACGAGAAGCGACCGGTGTCTGTCCAGGGCGACCTGTCCACACGAAGCACCCCATCAAAGTTGGGGGCAAATGCAGGTTCCGCTATTGGGGGGTACACATCCACGAACGCTCCGCCCATAGGAAACCGTCCTTGGGTCGCTGCTTCGGTCGTAAGACGCGAGTCCTCACGGTCTTTGACGATGGAGAACGAGTAGTCCGGATGTTCGTCCTCGCCAACGGGGACTCCTCCAAACGCTCCCCCTCGCATGATGATCGGCCTTACCTGCTGCGCCTGATCGCCATGGTGTTGAAAGCGCATGTTTCCGACTTCAACTACCGCAAACCCCTCCCTCCAGATGTCTTCGGTGAACCATTCTCTGTTTCGATCGTAGCCCGGCCTCGCTACCCCCTCGGGGTCCAGCATCCCGGGTGCTACCGCCAGATAAGACCCCTCCGGGGACTCTGCGCCGGCAAACGTTACCAAACCGCTCCCCCACCCAAGGCGAGCCTCGTGCAGTTGGATCAACTGCCTTCCCACATGCTGCGTGAATACGCGTACTCCCTCTGCCGCCTGATCCAATACCACGAGACCGGGGACTCCCTCGATGTCCAGCGGCAACAGGTCGACCGGACGGTCCAGTACTCCCACTACGCTCTCATTAGCAAGGCTCCCTCCCCAGAAGACCTCTATCTTTCCCGTCTCGGGATTGGCAACCGCCAGGTCCTTATACCCATCGCCATCGAAGTCGAAGGCCGCCAGTGCGACTGGCGGAAGGTCCAAGTCGCTGTTGGAGTATTGGGGGTCGGAGGCAAGCACCTGTCTAGAGTCAAAGCGCCCGTCCCCGCGTCCCCGGTGCAGGACCAACTCGTTGACCCCGGCCACCACGATGTCTAACTGGCCATTGCCGGTGAAGTCGTCCGTTATCAGCGAACGCACCTGTGGGGTAGTAGCCACTCTCATCGGTTCATCGGAGAACTCGCCCATACCATAGCTACGGATGATGAACAGCTGGTTATCCACAAAAGTACGAACCTCACCGGCGGTTACCTCGCCGGTATCCGGGTCGATGCCCTCCTCCGTCTCGTACACCTCTCGGCCATCATGCGCGATGATGATGTCCAGGGCCCCGTCCTGCCATAGGTCGGCCAGAACAACGCCACTCGGACGGATGCCAAGCGCACTTGGATCTGGATCCGCCAGCGGGTCCTTCGTGTGCCACCTACTGAACTCCTCGAACCCATCGTCAATCGCTTTGTAAACCACTACAGCATCACCGGTGGCGACGATGAGTTCCTCGCGTCCGTCGTCGGTGAGATCCCCAGCAGCCATCGCGCGAATACCTGCGATGGAATGTATCTCGGCAATCTGCAGATCGCTGCCGGCAAGCTCGAACAGATATTCGTCGGTGGCCACCAACAACACCTGAGTTCCCCCTCTGATCATCGGCTGCACAGCCTGGGGACGACCTGCCCGCTCCACCACATCCGACACCCCGGCAACCGTTTCTTCGCTTCTTTCGCAGAGTACCGTCTCGATCCAGGGCCAGAACCGGTCGGTCGAAACCTTGTAACTCATGACGCTGCCGTACTCAGGCAGTCGCTGGCGAACCGTATCAAGCAGTGAGGCCACTTCCGCTGCCTCTCCCTCCGTCGCTTCTTCCAATGCTGCCCCAAGCTCAGTCCTCGCCTTGTCAGTGGGACCGGCGTTGATGACCACAAACCCCTCGCCCAGACGGGCCAGGGCAACGGGGCTCTCCCCCGTGGGAAGGCGCGGCGTCCACTCCAGCTGGGGCTCGGTGGCAGATGCTGCACATTGTGCCACCAGCAAAACAGAGGACAGAACCATCAACAAAGCAAGTCCCCTGAGTTTCCGCCCAAACACTCGTTCACTACTTGCGGTTCCCTTGCATCGCGCAACTGATACACGCTCACACAACCCGACCACCTCCCCAAACGGGTGCCTCACCACGCGGGACAAACGCAACCAGGCTAGCCCTCCAGCTTGCCGGCAACGCGGTTTCACTGCATTCTTCGCTTATAATAGCCTCTCTCATCCGCGCTGTATGTACCCAACATTACATTCCGCGTAGGATACGAACGCGCGCCGAACAGAACCGCTTGAACCAGAGGCATCGATTTCGGAGTTCGTCTTCGGCTGGCCTCGCCCGCACTCGGGACTCCGAAATCTATATCGCTCGCAGAAGAACGCTTTTCCGACAAATGGGCACGGCGAAAGACTATGTTATGCTTGTGCTTACCTGGACTGTAGGTTTCTTACTCCTGCAAAGAGCACTCCACCTTCGCAGCCTTACAGTTGGCAGCAAATGCCTCGTATAGCACGCACAGTCAGCTGGAGACTACCCTAACGGAACCCACCGGTGGCGGGCTTGGCCGCTCCCCCTTGCCCCAGGAACTTAGCCCAGTCGTCCAGTAGAACGGCCGCTGTCTCCACCAACAGCTATGGCTGTGCGAGATCAAGTAGTCTTCAGCGTTCGGCCGCAAGTTTCAGTGTCCAGAACTGCCGCAGGGAGTTGTTGGTGAACTGAGCATGGCCGATCCCTACATCCGTTAGACAAGCCTCATCGGCGTTACAGATGATGTTCCGGCGGTGGCCGGGGCTGTTCAGCCACGCCTCGAGAACCTCGATCGGGGCCCGCTGACCGGCGGCAATGTTCTCACTCCAGGCACTCCACTCGTAACCTGCCTTCCGCATCCGATCTCCGGCGTCTTGCCCGTCGGGGTTTACGTGGCCGAAGAAGTGCCGCCGGCCCATGTCACGCGAGTGTTCGCGGGCCGCCTGGGCAAGCGCGTCGTTCCACTCGTACCTCGGAAGACCCCACAGCGCGCGCTCGTGATTGAGAAGGTAGAAAAGCTGCCTGTCCACCGTCATGCCACCAGGCTCAAAGATGAGGGAATGGAGCTCCTCGCTCTTTTCACGCGAGAGCTCACGAACCACGTGCACACGGTCCCCGTCGTTACGGATCTGGTAGACTCGGTCTCCCACCGTCACAGTCCCCGAGATCGTGCTCTCACTAACGGCAAAGAAAGCAGAACCTCCACGCGGCTCCGTACACCGCCCCACCCACAGCCACGCCGCGGAGTTGCCCGCTCCGACCCGTTCCAGCTCCGCTCGCACGCGGACGTCGGGAAACAGGGTAATGGTGACCACCCGCTCCGGTTCGAAGTCCCCGCCACCCACCGACGTTCCCAATCGCTCCACATTCACAGAGACGAACCGGTAGCGTTGCACCCCCTCAACGCCGATCAGACGGTTGTCTGCGCTTTCGGCAGCTGCAGAACTGAGTAGCTCTTCCCCATGGGCAAAAGCTCCCCCGAAGGCAACCAGGATTAGCCAGGCCAGCACGATCAACCGCCTAAGTGTCAAGTTCATGCTCCTCATCGTCCCATTATCCTTCCTAGCACCTCAGCGTTCATGCGCCGCGGACTCCGAATGGCAAATGTCA
>PXEP01000040.1 GCA_003566155.1 Candidatus Acetothermia bacterium
AAATTGGCACTTCCCCAAGCATTTTCGATAGTGCCGTCATCAATGGCGGTGACCAATTCGCTCCCGATCTTCTCGCCCTTCTTGCCGGAGAAGACACTGGCGTTCTTGGCGACGGATGTCGCTTCCAGGCTGTGGCCGCAGGCCTCATGGAAGATGACGCCGCCAAAGCCGTTGTCGATGACGACGGGCATGGTGGCGCTCGGACACTCCTCGGCACGAAGCATCGTCACGGCGATGCGAGCGGCCTCTTTGGCGACCTCTTCGACGTCGATTTCATCATAGAATTCAAAACCGCACGCTTTCCCGGGACCATTGGAACCGCTTTGCATATCCTTCTCGTCTTTCGCCACGGCATTGACGCCGAAGCGGGTCCGGCCCCTCTCTTCGGTCACATAGATGTCCTCGCTCGAAGCGATCCAGACTTCCTGCATGGTGTCCATGTAGTTGATGTTGACCTGGCTGATGTCTTCGCTGTAGTCGCGGGCGGCCTTGTCGGCGCGTTGCATGAGGCCGACCTTGTCCTTGATGTCGATCCGGTCGAACGGCTTTTCAATCTTGTGTTTCTTGCCGCATATCATCTCTCCGAGGACGATCCGTTCCCGGACGCGTTCCCCTTTGAACGACGAAGACAAGTCCCTCGCCAGGGAAAGAAGACTCTTTTCGTCGGTGTTGTTGGTGTAGCCATAGACACTCCGGTGTCCTTCGGCCACGCGGATGCCGACGCCGGAAATACGTCTGTTGACAGCATCTTGGACGGCGTTCGACTGCATGGTGATCGTGGTCTGCTTGGTGCGTTCGACGAACACCTCCGCAAAATCGGCCCGGCTTTCCAACGCGGTGTTGATGATCCGTTCGAGCAATTCCTTTTGCAACATGGTTTCCCTCCTTGAGCTCGTAAGCGTTCACATGACACACATGGCCATTATAACACAAAGCAAGCTCCCTGCTGAAGACATGTCCAAAAAAACCCGCCATTTTGGCGGGTTTTGGGTCAATCTTTGTCGTATTCGTCTTCGTATTGGTCCATGATGTCGTGATATTCCTCTTCGTCGAAGTCTTCTTCGTATTCTTCTTCCTCCATGTTGTCTTCGAGGTGTTCGGGTTCTTTCTCCTCGAGGACTTCGACTTCTTCTTCGGGAACGGCCGTCTCTTTCTCGGTGATTTCCTCGAGCTCTTCCTTTTTCACAATTTCTTCCTCGGCCTCTTCGGCGGCGCGTTCTTCGGCTGCCGCAGCTTCCTCTTCAGCCCGGATTCTTTCTTCTTTTTCAAGTCTTTCTTGTTCCGCCTGCGCCTTTTCCTCTTCCTGTTGGCGTTTCTCGAGCATCTCCTGGTGTCTCTTCTCTTTATCCGCCTGTTCGGCCAGGCGTTTGTCGAGCTCTTCATTCTGCACTTCTTTGTATTCGTTGTAATAGGAGCCGTCCTTGGTCCAAAGATCGACTTTCTGGCGCGCTTTCAAGTCCCATGTGTTGGATCCGGTGTAGACGAACTTGGCACTGCCGACGATCTGCGCGTAGAATTCGTTCAATTCGTCGGCCTTGTCGGCTGCATCCTCATCCTTGGTTTTCAGGACTTGGTCAAAAAGCTCATAGAAATCCATGGGCTCTTTATGATCGCGCAAGATTTCCTCGGCGATGGTTATATAGCTTCTCTCTTCGTTTTCCATGACGGTCCTCCTATCGGTCCTCTTGTTCGTAGTGCAGTTCGATCTCGGCATGATGGACGGGCTGGCCGGATTGTTTCAGGGTGTAGACGATGTGAATCCTCTCTTGGTCCATCGTGAGTTCGTGGGTCTCCACATCGAAAACCATGGTTCCGTCCCGGATGTGGTATTCGCCTTTATGGAGTTTGCCCTTCTCGAATGTGAAATCCAAGTCGTTATCGCCTTCCCGACGATAATCGAGCGCTTTCTCGCCCATTTCGAGAGTATGTTTGTCGCCGTTGTCATCGGTGAAGTCCATGCGCTCGTTCCGGAGGGTTCCTTCGGTCCGGAAACGGTCGACACGGTTCCCTCCCCGAAGAGTGAAATCGATACGGATTCCGCTCAAATAACCACCTTGCTTCGTTTTTTTCTAATGCGCCTATGTATTATATACCATGTACTATTTTCTTGCAAGTGCGACAATTCCCGGCGTAAAACGGCCCGGATAAGCCCGTCAGGATGCACTTCTTTTGTATCTTGCGGCCAATTCGTCCAATGCCTCGAGAAGTTCCTTGGCCCGGTCCCATGTTCCGAGGTTGGCTCCGGAGGCGAGTTTGTGTCCGCCGCCGTCGAAACGGTTCGCGACCTCGTTCACGGCGGGGCCTTTGCTGCGGATGCGGGCCCGGACCTCTTTCTCCTCGTATTCGGCCAAGAGTGTCCACACGGGGCAGTCCTCGAAGACGCCGAGCTCGTTCACGAGGCTTGCGGCCTCTTCCAGGGTGACACCGTATTCCTCGATGAGTTCATGGGTGATCTCGATGTAGGCCACGCCGTTTTCCGTCTTTTTATAGTTTTGCAGCACGTATCCCTTGAAGCGGGTGAGTTCTTCGCTTCTTACATCCAGATTCAAGAAGATTTCCTCGGTCTCCAAGCCCATGTCATAAAGGACGGCGATGGCCCGGAAGGTATCCCCGTCGACGCCGGGATACTTGAATCTTCCCGTATCGGTGAGGGTTCCGGTATAGAGGGCTTTCATACCCTTTTGAGTAAGTTTGTATGTATCTTGATGCAATGCGAAGAGATCGAGGATGATGAGCGTTGTCGCCGGTCTTTCGGTGTCGACATACTCGATGTCTCCGAAAGAGTCGACGAGGATGTGATGGTCGATCTTGATCAAGAAATCACCTTGGTCATACCGTTGGTCGGCGATCCTGTCCGGGTTCGCCGTGTCGACGGCGATGACGAGCGATCCTTTAAAGGCGGAATCGGAAACTTCGTCGGTACGGCCGAGGAATTTGACATACTCGGCTTCCTCGCCGCTGACCAGGACCTCCTTCTTCGGATAAGTGGTCTCGATCATGTCTTTCAGACCGAAAGCCGCCCCCATGCAGTCCCCGTCGGGACGGGCGTGGGGGAGAATGATGATCCGCTCGTATTCGCGGATCTTTTCGTGTATACGTTGCAGCTTCTCCTTATCCATCTTCTTCCATCCTTTCGAAGCGTGCGTCGAGATCGGCCAGTATCCGGTCGGTCATCTCCCAGGAATCGACCGTGCATCCGCAAGCCAGATCATGGCCGCCGCCGCCGTATTTCTTGGCGATATCCACGACAGGTACGGATTTGCTCCGGAGTTCGCATTGGATCATGCCGTCGTCGTCTTCTGTGAAATTCGCCCAGGCGGGAATGCCCTTGATGCCGGCCATCTGGTTCACCATACCCCGACTCACGGTGAACGTCGAGACCCGGAAGCGCGATTTCAAGTCGCGGGCGTTCTTCATATAGGCGACACGGTTGGATGTCGTTTTGAAGTGGTTGATGAAATATCCTTTCAGTCGTTTCAGATTCAGATCCTCGTCGTAGAGGGAATCGTAGACTTCCTGCACCCGGGCTCCTTGATCACAGAGATAGGCGGCCATGCGGAAAGCGAAGGCGTCGGTGGAAGGATAGAGGAATCTGCCGCTGTCGGTGACGAGACCGGCGAAAAGGCAGGTCGCCGCGTCCGCACTCACATAGAGATCGTGTTTGCTGCACATCTCGGCGATGATGAGTGTTGTGGCGATGTAATCGGAACGAGACACGAACAGGTCGGCAAAATCGGTGTCGTTCTTGTGATGGTCGATGACGATGGTCTCTTGCGCCAAACGGAAGCGCTCATCGCTCACACGAGCCGCCTGAGCGACATCGAGCACGATGGCGAGTGCCCCCTCGAATGCCGAATCGGGAATCTTGTCCATGTCTCCCAAAAAGTCGAAAACGGTCATGTCTCCGACAACGTGGACATTCTTGCCCGGATAGTTGTCTTCGATGATTTTTTTGAGTCCGATCTGCGAACCGAGGGCGTCGAGGTCGGGCTGGATGTGTCTGTGGATGATGATGGTGTCGTATGCTTGTATCTTGTCCAAAATTTTCCGATACATCGTTGTCCACTCCTCTTGTCAAAGTTCTTGTTGGCCGAGCTCCTCATTTCCCGACATCAGTCGGGCCACCGGATGGGATGAGGGGCGTCGTTCTCATAGTCCCAATAATAATCGCGAAGCGTATCGCTGTGCATGCCCCGTTCCTCTTCCTTGGCCATGGCTTCGGCGAAATGCATCCATTCATTGTATTTCATGCCGTCATAGACGGTCACATCCGTCTCGCCGGCGCCAAACTCGTAGGCGACGACACCGAGACCCTGACGGACGATCTTGTAGTTCAGGAGTTTGAACTCCTCGTCATCCGGCATCCGCACCCATATCCAGGCCAAGAGGCGGCCATAGTGTCCGAGGAGATTGTCGCCAGGGTCCGTCTGCAAGACGATCTCCTCGGCGCGGGCCAAGACGTCGCAGACATATTGCGTGGCGGGTTGTCCCCATTCCTCGCGGCCGTCGGGCGGCCAGGTCTCGGGGGTGTCCAGATTGAGATAACGGGTACTGGGTGTTCCCGACTCGATGCGCGCATAGATTTCCGGCGGATAGGTGAAGACGCTCGTGTCCCCGTCGATGCAGCCGCCGCGGTTTTCCACCCAGCGTCCTTCTTCGTAGGTCACATGGAAAGCGCCCCCGCCGCCTTTGTAGCGGCCGGCCCCTTCGTCGTAGGTGAAATAGTCCATGTCGAAGAAGGCCGCATCCAGATAGGGACCGTCATAGGGAATGTCCGCGGGTTCGAAGTAGATGACGTCTTCATCGAGTGTCGCACTGATGTGGACGGTCACATAGGTTCCCCTTTGCACTTTGTCTCCCGGGGAAAGATTCCGGCCGTATTCCACGAACTGGTTGGATTTTTCCATCTCGATGTGTTGACGAACGAGGAAGTTCACCTGCAGACCTCGATCTTCGAGAATCGTCTTGATTTCGGCTTCCGTCAATCCTTCCAGATCGGGAAGTCGGACCTCCCTCTGACAAGCGGCAAGGGTGAACAAAAGCAAGAAAAGCGTTATGACAAGGGCTTTCTTCATAATCTGAGCCACCTCATCCAATCAACATTTAAGGATAACATATTTTCCGAAAAAATACAGCACGTTGACGGATAATATGCCTGAGGTTCCATTTGTCACATAGCGAATTGGAAGAAGAAGCTTAACCCTCGGGACAAGGCCTGTGATGCACATCTCGTCATTCTTCCGAAAAAAAACCGGGGTTTGCTCTACGCAAACCCCGGTCGGTGTTTTGTCGAATCTCGGCTGTCGATCAGTCTTCCTCCAAAACGTTCAATACGTAGTTGTCTTTGTCGATGAAGATGAGCACGCCGTCGGTGATGCGGGCGTTGATGTGTACGGTCAACTCAACCAACTGGCCTTCATAATCCTCGAGAATATCGTCGGATTCGGGGCTTTGGTTGAAGGTGAAGATCAGACGCTCGTCGGAATCGGCCGAACGGAAAATCCAGTTGTCATCGGGATGGTCTTCGATATAGCCCGTGACAAGATAGGGCATGCCGTGTTTCAACGGCGCTTCGGGATTCTCGCCTTTGGAGAGGACCATGGCGTTGATCTCTTCTACGGAAGATTCGATCATGATGTCTTCCACATCATATTCCAGACCCTCTTCGAGGACTCTCACGCGTTCGACACTGCTAATTTGCCATAGCGTCTGCCAGAGTCTGTATTGGCCGATGACCTCGATCTTTTGTCCGAGCTCATAGTCGTCCATGTTCGGTCCATAGATGCTGAGGATATGTTCGCCGTCATAGATGTAGAGGTTGACGGGCATACGCGCGACGATGATGCCGGTCACTTGTACGAGGTCGTTGATGCTGGCGGTCGCGTGCAGAGCGGCATAGGTCTCGTATTCGTCGGCGGGATCTTCGGCAAGCACGGTTCCATAGTATTCTCTGGTGGCCGATGCGTCGCCTTTGGTGACGGTGGCCGTCAAGGTGAAGTTGACGTTCTCTTCACCGATTTCGGGTCGGTTGACTTCGAGTTTCACTTGTTCTTGGACGCGGACGGGATTGCCGTCGGCATCCTCTTCCAGAACGCGTTCTCTCGTTTCTTCCGTCACTCTCAGATAATCGGGCTGGTCACTTTCCCAGCTGATTCTTGTTTCGTGTCTTCCGTCGAGGGGAAGCCAGAAATCACTCGTGGTATCGCCGAGTCCCGAGACCGGAAGCCGGGCGATGGCATCATCGACATCCGCTTGATAGTCTT
Organism: Candidatus Acetothermia bacterium; assembly: GCA_003566155.1. Classification (GTDB taxonomy): domain Bacteria; phylum Bipolaricaulota; class Bipolaricaulia; order Bipolaricaulales; family Bipolaricaulaceae; genus T3SED10-47. The sequence goes on from PXEP01000040.1 coordinate 6,264, forward strand.
CCGAGTCTCCGCAAGCGACAAGCAGGAATGAAGCAAAGAACAACATCGTCAACAGTGCAAGTTTCTTCATTTCCATCCTCCTATTTTTGGTTTCTCGTGGTGTTTCGCATGTGAGTATATGTCGGAATAAATTCGATTATCTCATTTGTTCCATCAGTCGAGACAGTCCGCATCGGGATCTTCGGTGATCACATCCACACGTCCCCGGTCGAAATTTGTCAGCTGAATCCTGGTCGAGCCGGGTGGCCAATAGGTGAGAAATGCCTTTTCCACACGGATCTCAAAACCTCTTTGTACTTTACTGGTGCCTGGAGGTCCTCCAGTGTAGAAGAATATTTCTTCTCCATCCGCACAAAGGTAGAAACCTCCATCGCCGATGCTTGTTACAACACCTTCCACATTGACGAAACGATGAATGTACTCTTCGGTGTCGTGAAGAAGGTCGTGAATGGAAGCTTCCACGGGGTCGGCGTCGAAGTCGGGGTCGTCTTCACCGAATATTTTGGCGCCCGTCATCCGGGAGTTGTGCTCGGCGAGACGGAAATACTCGGCATATTGGCTCGTGCCGATGCCGGAAGCTCTGCTGTAGCCCAGTTCGACGAGTTCGAGGTTCAATAGTCTCCCGTCGTACCAGACATAGCCGAGATAGCGGCCGTGCGTCCCTTTGATGCCGACCGAGGGATGCACTGCAGGGTGGCCTTCTTCCGGATGGGGTTCTCGTTCTAGGACGATGGTGTCCGCATCCGTCAAGACGTCGCAGACATAATTGCTCGCGGCCATGCCCCAGGGCTCGATGGTGCTTGTGGACTCGGGCGTGTCTACATAGAGGTAGCGCACACTTTTCTCAAGACCACGGAAGAATGTCGTGTCCCCGTCGATACATTGAGCCAATGATGCTTCCCCGATGCCGTCGGTGCGGAAGGATTTCCCTTCATAAGCAGAAGGGTCCAGCGCCAGCTCATCCGTCAACGGAGTGAGCAAAGTCTCACCGTCATAGGGCAGGGTCTTGGCGTAGAGGGTGGTATCCACTTCGAAGACCATGTCCGTGCGGAAACGCTCCTCATATTCCTCATCCAGGAACCAGCCGAGGAAATACGTCTCCTCCAGCGTCGGTGTGGGATATCTCGCGAGTCTTCCGTCCTCTTCGACAGTGCGGGTTTCATAGACGACATCATCAGGAAGCAAGAACGTGATTTCGGCAGGTCTTCCACAACCCGCGAGAACGATGATGAAGAAGAGTGCCGACGCGAACAGAGTGATCTTTCTCATGTGAACCAGATCCTTTTGCGGATTTGTTCAACCATCCCCTTAAAAGCTGAACGTAATCGGTGATGGCTGCTCAGTGTGGGTGGTGATGAATGGGCTGATCGGTTGCTGGTGAGAGCCCGTCCTTGCCCCGAACGGGGCAAGGACGAACTCATGTGTGATCAGTGGTCAAGAGGCGCCCAGTTGTGTGAGCATGCGTTGGATGGCCTCATCGACGGTGCGGGTGCCGGCATAGATCGCTTCAAATGCGAGTTCCGCTTCTTGGCGGGCTCTCGAAGAGGTTCTACGTCCTACGAATGCCGGATCGAACCGGTAGTCGTCGGCCTGTGCATAGGCGACACGTGCAGCCATGGCTAAGGGCAGTTCGTCTTGTTCGTCATAGCTGAGTTCTTCGCCGTCTTCCCAACGATAGGTGACTTCGAGGAAATCTTGGTAGGTCTCGGTCTCGAACGCGCTTTGCCTTACGGGCACATAACCGGTGTTCATGGCGAAGAAAGCGGTGTTCTCGGGGTTGGTCATGAACTCGATCAAGAGCCAGGCCATGAGACGTTCTTCATCTGTGGTGTCGGCCATGACGGCGATGTTCGGGCCCTGTTGTTGGGTGGAACGGGCGCCTTCGCCTTCTGCATTCTTCTGGATGGCAGGCATGATGCCCATCTCGAAGATGCCGAAACGTCCTTCTTCCTGGTCGGGAATGTTGTGGCGGGTTCCCGCAGTCGAGCCTTGACTCATGAGAACGCGGCCGTCTTTGAAGGGCACAGAGCCATAACTTTCATCCCATTCGATCGGGAACGAGAGGATCTGTTCTTCGAAGAGACCCTTGAAGTAGGTGAGCATGGCCTTGGTGTTCGGGTCGTCGACTTCAATCTGGCCTTCGGGGGTGGTGTAGCCGCCTTCCCATTGGCGGGTCGAGTTGATGAAGAAGTTCGCGGCGGAGTCGATGTTGATGATGAAGGGTTCATTGTTGTTGAACCAAGCACGGTTAGCGACAACCAGTTCATCGAGAGCGGCTTCGTCCCAGTCAATTTGGTCAGGGATGTCTTC
>PXEP01000093.1 GCA_003566155.1 Candidatus Acetothermia bacterium
TCGGATTGTTACGTTTTGACGCGTAGCGCGTAGTGTCAAAAGATAGCGCGGGAAACCAAATGTTTATCGATTTGATCAACCAATTCAGCAGATTTTCCGAGTTCCACAGCTACCGCATGCCTGAGTGCGGCGGCAATTGCCTCTCTGGAATCCTTATCGTTGACCAAGATTTTGGCTAGTTGCTCCGCCTTAGCTGCAATTTGCTCCAGGCACAGATTGTCTTTAACTTTGGCCAGTTCATCGGCAAATGTGCGGATGGTAAATCCCTCGCGCTGTATGTGCGCATTAGCGGGTTCATTCTGTTGCTTTTCCTTGAGCGCTTTGTTGTGTGCCTGTCGGATTCTCAGGCAGGCAGTCGGAATGCTGTATTCCTTTTGCTTAGCGTCTTCCTTGATTTGCGCAACAGTTGCTATTTCAAGAGCATTGCGCATTGTGTTAAAGTACCGTCTGATTGTAGCAATTGCCGGTTCATCTTTAGCGCGCTTACCATCGGCATTGCCGAGATCCTTATGGTACCAGCCCATTGTGTCGCAAACCTCTTTTTCAAGTTTGTCAATCTGTTTCCGTTGTTCAGCTTTGCCGTTCACAGACTCGGCAATTGCTAGTGCGTGCTGATACACTGTGTTTTGCGCTGTTGTAGTTTTGGTAGTCAAGGATTGGATATCCTTGACAGCTTTCACTAGCGCATCATACTCTATCTTTCGGTTTTTCTTATTCATAACCTATCTCCCATTCGGTGTCGATGGATACATATCCATCGACCCCATTGTGCGCAAAGTGCGCAAAGTGCGCAATGTGCGCAATGTGCGAGGTGCGGGCAGGTGACCACGTGTCGCCGCCGCTTAGCCTCGCGTATTCAACTGTATCTATATTGTACCACGTTGGGTACCGTTTGTCAAGCCGCTTGGACAATTTTTTTTGGCGCCGAAGTCTAAGCCGCGATGCTCGCCCAAGTCTGCGCCCTTTGCCCTGTATTATATGTCCACCACGTTTGGAGTGTGTGTATTACTTAGGGTGGGGTTAAATCTAGTACACGGAATCGTTTGCTTGTGATAGTTGATGGGGTATGCTAAAAACAAACTGTCGAGGTAGTTTCAATACTTAACTATATTTTGAGATCAAAAAAATTTTTTTACAAACTGTCGAGGTAGTTTCAATACTTAACTATATTTTGAGATCAAAAAAATTAATGATCACATCTCCTGTTACTTTAATATGCCCTTATAATGGTATATAATAGTATATGAGAGAGAAGAAGACACCCATACGAGCCGAGCCTGATGATCCCAGGCGCTGTCAAGCAACTACAGTGAATGGGCAATGCCCTTTCTTGGCGCTCGATGATCATAGTCATTGTAGCTACCACACCAAAGACTTCAGTCAAGAGCGCAAATTATACGATTATAACAAGACTGAATTTTTGAAGCGTTTGGGGCAGCGCGTAGATGCTATGACCTCAAGTAACAAGACGCGGGATCTTAGTGAAGAGATTGGAATCACTAGGATCACGCTTGAAAATATTTTAGGACGTTGCAATGAAGATTTCGAGCTTCAAATGGCAACGCCTCAGATTTTGGACCTGGTTCAGGCGATTCAAAAACTCATAGAATCAAGCGTCAAGGTTGACAAGTACATTGGCCAATTAATGAGCAAGCAGCAGGTCGTACAAATTGGGCAGGAACTGGTCAATTGTATAGCTGAAGAGATTGGCGATGAGGATAAATTACGCCGTATAGCTAAGAATTTTGAATCTATAATTCAAAATTCTGTAGCCCGAGATGATCAATAATGACTAACTTAGCTCTAGACTTAACTAATACCATAGCAACAGGCCTCACCAAACGAAGCATTAAGAAATGCTCGATTTGGGCCGAGGAATGTCGCAAAATTGGTGATAATCAATGGAGCTTTCGTCATTATCCTTGGCTCAAAGAGCTTCACGACCTCAACGATCAAGAGTGCTACGCTCAGAAAGGCGCTCAGATCGGATTCACTGAGTTTGCCATCAACCGCGCCATTTATTATGTGGATCAGATTCACAAAGATGTTCTCTATATTCTACCCAACAGTCAGCCTGACGCTGGTGACTTCAGCTTGGCGCGGTTCAATCCCGCTTTGGAAGCTTCACCCTACTTGTCGTCGATCTTCACGTCCACACGCAACGTCGGTCTCAAGAGATCAACCAATGGAGCCATCTACATCAGAGGGTCGAGGTCAGAAGCGCAGATGCGCAGTATTCCCGTCGGCTTACTCATCATGGACGAGATTGATCTTTTCGCCCAACGCTCTATCGCACTAGCCAGAGAGCGGTTGTCAGGTCAGCTAAATTTCCAATTGTGGGGCATCTCGACTCCTAGGATCCCAGATAAGGGCATTAATCTGCTCTATGAAGCCTCGACTCAAGAGCATTTTACTTTCCGCTGCCCTAGTTGCTCGCGCTTTACCACATTTACATTCCCCGAGTCATTAGTCATCACTGCGGAACATTACAATGATCCCGCAGTGCTTGATTCTTACTACGTTTGCCGCGAGTGCGGAGCCAAACTGCCACATGAGGCCAAACCAGAATTCCTTGCTGACGCCATTTGGGTACCTCAATATCCTGGACGCATTACCCGAGGTTTCCATATAAATCAGATGTATAGCTATACGGTCACACCTGGTCAATTGGCTATTCAAAGGCTCAAGGCACTTAATGACGAGGTCGAGGAGCAAGAGTTCTACAACTCCAAACTCGGCTTGCCACACATCGTCAAGGGATCAAGAGTAGACACCACTATGATTGAGTCTGCCAAAGGTGACTACAGGAACGGCACGCCGTCAGGTGGGACGGGTTTCCGCACCTGCGGCATTGACGTAGGCAATTGGCTACATATTGTAGTCCAAGATTGGAAGTTTGATTCTTCAGTTAAGTCTACAGATATCAATGCTCAAGCCAGATCCAGATTGCTCTATGCCGACAAGGTTGAGACTTTCGACGAAATCCCCGAGATTCTTGAATACTTCAAAGTCAGGAAAACGGTCATCGACGCCAACCCCGCACGCCGCGCCGCTCTCTCCCTTGCCCGCCGTTTTCCTGGCTTCATTTATCTTTGCTTCTACATCAAGAACATGTCAGGTAGAGACATCTCAGTCAACGACGAAGAATTCAGAGTCAGCGTGGACCGGACAACGTGGCTAGATACTTCCTTAGCACGCTACAAGCACAACTCCATAGTGATTCCTTACGATTTGCCTCAAGAATTCAGTGATCATATTACCGCGTTGGTGAAGGTTCCACTTAAGGATAATGATGGCGAACGCTTCTATAAGTATGAAAATACGCGCGCGGATCACTATGCACATGCTCAGAACTATTCGGAAATCGCACTCAAGCTTGCGGCGACGCAAGGCGACAGTTATAACATAGGCTGGTCATGATGATAGATTCCATAGCCTCACCACAATATACATACTTATATAACGAGTATGAGAAGTACAGGAAGATCAAGGAAGGTGGTCGTCCGTTCATACATAAATATTTGAGGAGTCGCACTGCTGAAGATCCTGAGGGCTTCACAACTCGTAAAAGTATATCATACAATCCTGCATTTGCCAAAATCGAAGTCAACAAGATTCGTAATACCATTTTCCAGAACTTCATAGCGTCTCCCGATCTCGTAAGGATTGGCGGCTCGTCAGCCATGCATCAAGTTTTCAAAGGCGATTTGGGCGGCGTCGATAATCATGGGAGCACATTCAATAGCTTCATAGGCAGAGAAATCTTGCCCGAACTGCTTTTTATGGGTAAGGTTGGAGTCTTCGTAGACTCGCCACGTGAGATCTTGACTCAGAACAACCATCAACACCCTTATTTGTACACTTATAAGGCTGAGAAAATTATCGCTTGGAATGAGAGTCATACTTCGGTCCTTCTCAAGGACTCGATTCCGAAGAATCATGACGACTTCAACCTCATGGTTTCTTACGAGACCCAGTATCGACACCTCAAGCTCACTAATGACGGAGTCAACGTCACAATTTATGACTCTGCTTATAATGAGCTTGAGACTCTGATTCTTGATCTCGAACGTTTGCCTTTCGTAATTATCGAACTTCCTGAATCTTTGCTCAAAGAGGTTGCTGACTATCAGATTGCGCTACTCAACCTTGCATCTTCAGATATGTTCTACTCCTTGATGTCGAATATCCCATTCTACACGGAGCAGTATGACCCCACAGGAATGGACAACATCTATAAAGATGCCAAGTCAGAGATTAAGGAGAAGGAAGTCAAGATCGGCACGACACGAGGTCGCCGCTATCCTAAGCTTCTAGATCGCCCAGGATTCATTCACCCGTCTCCTGATCCTCTTCAGGCCAGTATGGAGAAGCAAGAGCAGCTTAAGAAAGAGATTAAAGAGATTGTGAATGAGACCCTACTTAATCTTACTGAGGACAATACTGTTGAGGCGTCATTAGCTTACATAACTGCTGAGTTGGAACGTGGTGAGCGCCTCATAGGTAATATTTGGTCTGATTATGAGTCCTCAACACCCTATATAGTCTCTTATCCGAAGTCATTCAGCACTAAAACTGATGAACAGCGTCTCAATGAGGCTCAAGCTTATAAGGAACGCCTTTACGACGCCGCTTCGCCTGAATATGCAGTAGAGATCAAGAAGATTATTGCCAAAATTTTGCTTGAAGACAGAGTTTCGACATCTCAGCTTAACGCTATTTATGCCTCTATTGAAGATTCAGGTCAAATTACTTTTGATCCTGATATCATCCATAAAGATGTCGAATATGGTCTTCTTAGTCACTCTACAGCTGCCAAACTACGTGGTTACGACACTGATGAAGCAAAAGTTGCCAATGTCGAACATGCCGAACGTCTTGCACGCATAGCATTCTACCAGTCTGAGGCCGGACTCCAAGCAGCAGGTGCTCGTGGCGTAGACGACCTTTCAGGCAACGCACGTCAGGATAGTCGCGACGAGAAAGAACTGTCGAGATCCTCGGATCTTGACGATTCTCAGTCTCGCAAAGTACGTGGAGAGGCCGATGATTAACTCTTACGTCGATATTACTTATGCCAATGAGTATTTCACAGGCCGCTTATTCGGTGCGGACTGGTTCTCACAACCCGTGGATCAACGTGAGCAAGCCATTACGCAATCTACGTTACTCATCGACGCTCTCAATTATCAAGGGTGTAAGACTGATCCCGATCAAGAACTCGAATTTCCGCGAAACGGGGATACTGAGGTTCCCAAACCTATTAAAGAAGCAAGCTGTGAAATTGCTCTAGCTCTTGCAAAAGGCGTTGATCTTGAACTACAAGCTGAAGAAATCTCGATAACTTCACAAAGAGTATCGGGTTTCCAAACCAACTACGACACTGATAAGGTAAATCTTCGTAAGGTTGCAGGGATACCTAGCCAAGTTGCTTGGTTGAAGATTTACCCCTACCTGAGTAATCAGGGTGAAGTCAAAGTGTCTAGGATCAATTAATCAATGAGGATGGCAACAATGGAAATGGAAAAGGAAAAAGTAAAGATAGCCAAGCGTCACCTATACACTTATGATGACTCTGAGAAAATTTCTGACACCGATGACGACTCTACACCAACGAATAAGGAATCTGAGAAGAAATTTACTCAGGAAGAGCTCAACAAGGTCGTCGCCAAAGAGAAACGCAAGTTTGAGGATAAGCACAACGAACTTATGTCTCAAGTTGAGGAACTTAAGCAGTTTGCCAACTTGAAGGATGAAGATCGCAAACGTTTTGAGGAAAAGGTCCAAGAACTTCAGTCAAGTAAATTAACTACGGAGCAGAAGTATCAGAAGGAACTTAAGTCGCTCCAAGATCAGTTCGAGTCCACGAAGACTCAGTTAAATGAGGCTACAGAATTTTGGCGCAATCAATTCAGCACGGAACGCAAACGTAATGACATCTTAAGCGCCGCGACTGCTAATGAGCACAAGGCTTACAACCCGAATCAAATTTACGATTTACTTGCGCCTAAGACTGAAGTCAAGCCGATTATTGATGATCAGGGTAAGGAAACTGGTGATTATCAAACTGTCACCAAGATCAGAACCAAAGACAATGATGGTAGTGATGTTACTGTCGAGATGCCTGTCAAGGATGCGGTCAAACATATGTTCGACAATCCTGATGAATATGGCAACTTGTTCGAGTCGAATTTGAAGGGTGGAATCCACTCATCGAATAATAACCGTGACCAAGACGGGGTAATCTTGGGAGAAGGGTCAGCTAAATACAGAGAAACCAGAAAGAAACATCCCGATAAGGTAGGATTAAGACGATGAAATTGTATAACTGCTCCAAACAACATTTCTACACTTATGATGACAATGATCTCGATGCCCACAATCCACAGTGGTGGGCTGAAGAAGCTTTGATTGAGCTTGAAGAGAATCTTGTCTACGCACAGACCGTCAATCGCGATTACGACAATGTTTTCGCGAGGGCGGGTGAGACTGTTAATCTTCGGCGTCCGAACAGGATGCAAGGTAAGCGCGTGGCTGATGGTGGCGAACTGTCGCCGCAGGCTATCAGCTCAACTCCTGTAGCTGTTAAGCTCAATCAGCACCTTGAAGCTTCGTTCAATGTGCATGATCGTGAGTTGCAGCGTAGCTTGAGCGACGTTCGTCAAGAGTTCTTGGTTCCAGCAGTGCGCAGCATTGCACTTCAAGCTGAGAGGATCTTGGCGGCTAAGACGTTCAATTCTTACTTGAACGTCGCGAACAAAGTTGGCTCTGCGGTCAATTATGCCGCCGTAGTCAACGCCAATAAGGTGATGCGTCAGAACAACGTTCCTATGCAGGAACGTCGCTTGATCGTTGGCCCTGAAGCTGAAGCCTCTTTGCTTAATGAGGATAAGCTCATCAAGATCAACAACATGGGCGAGCCGCCGTCACCCATCTTGACTGGTCAGATTGGTCGGGCTTCAGGCTTCGATGTTCTGACGACTCCGGTTCAGTCTGAGGTTCTTGAGAGTGACATTGAAATCACGACTGAGGCCACGAGTGCCACGGCTGATCCTGGTGCGAAGCAAGTCGCTGTGGCGTCAATGGACATTGACGAAGGTCAGTGGTTGATGATCGCTGGAGACATGACTCCTCAGCGTTGCACTGAAACCCTGTCGTCTGGCACGACACTGAAGTTTGAGCCTGGCTTGCGCAGCTCGGTAGAATCTTCGGCTGCTGTCTATGTCTATGAGAGTGGGACCATTGACAACAGCTATGACGATTACCCTATCGGCTACGATCAGGGTATCAAGATCACTGGACTGACCAAGTTCCCGCAAGTTGGTCAGGGCGTCAGCTTCAACGAGGATTCGCGGCCTTACGTGATCATCGCTGTTAACGAGACTGATAACAAGATCTGGCTCGACGACCCGCTTGAAGCCAAACTTGAGGACGGCGATGAAGTCAACTTGATGCCGCATGGTAATTGGAATTTGGGCTTGATCCCTGATTTCATGACCCTCGTGAATCGGCCTCTTGAGCTTCCGACGTCAGCCAACATGAATGCCGCTATCGCCAGTTACAACAATCTGGCCATCAGGGTCATGATGAGCTATGACCACAAGAAGCTGAGCTACCTAGTTTCGGTAGACATCTTGATGGGTAGCAAGATCTTGAATCCCGATATGGCCGTGCTACTGTTGGGTTAATGCTATGACGATGCCTGCTAAAGCCTTAGCTGCACATATTAAGGTCTATGGAACTTTGATCACTGCTATTATTAAGGGTGACGAGACTATAGATTTTGACTCCGGTGCAGTGGAGTCTAATGATCAATATGTTCAGATTCCTAAGGCTTTGGTAGAAGTTGTCAGCTTCAATCGTAAGACAGGCGTTGCGACTCGGCAATCTAAGTCTTTTGGTGGTCATTATGAGGTCGCTGATCTCGTGGTGTTCATATTTACTAGGGACTTGGTTGTCGAGCCGCAACGCATCAAAGTCTTCAACTATCAGAACGATAGTTACAACGTCGAGAATTACTCAATATATCCTGGTGAGGAAGTCATCAGTTTTGAACTCAAGAGGCAGTCATCGGTATGATTGAGGTCATTTCCAAAGCCTTGATGCAACATGTCAAAGACAATTGTGGAGATTTCCAATTCTTCACAGAGGGAATGACTCGCAATTTCAATCGCGACTGGATCGAGTTCCGTAAATTCTCGATAACGAAACATCTGCTTTCTAGGACGGATCGCCGCTATACTGTGGATCTGAATGTCTTGATCGCAGTGGTTGATTACTCTAATATTTTTAGGCTTGAGCAAGGATTAACCTTGGTAACTTCGCTCTTGACACAGCCGGTGAGCATTGATTTTGGATGCTTATTGCCAAGGGATGACATCAAATCTACAAATTATGGGCAGATTGAGCCTGATGTCAAGATCAAACAAGCAACAGTTGAACAGACTTACGTCTTAGATTACAGGAGCTCCTAAGATGCCAGTAATTGACAGGAAGAACGTTGAACTTAA
>PXEP01000018.1 GCA_003566155.1 Candidatus Acetothermia bacterium
CCTCCCGGCGCCGAAGTATAGATGACGGCCCCGACCCGATCCAACCTCCCCCTTTGCATCGGCTCTCCCGGGAAGATATAGTGCCAGTGACGCACCGATGAACAGCGGTCTGGATGTGGTGATCCTAGCAGCCGGTAAAGGCACGCGCATGCGTTCCCAGTATCCTAAGGTCCTTCATCATCTGGGAGGCACGTGCCTCCTCGAACATGTGTTGCGCACAGTAGCCGGAGTGCACCCCCAACGCACGATTGTTGTCTTGGGACACAAACAACACCAAGTGCAGGAGGCGTTTTCCGGCCGTGAGCTTGTGTACGTGACCCAAGATCCACCGGCGGGCACCGGACATGCGGTTCGGTGCGCCAAAGCCGCGGTCCACGCACCACAGTTCGTGGTCCTCCCGGGAGACGTACCCCTCCTTCCCCCACAGGCGGTTGAGGAACTTGTGGAGCAGCACAAGAAGAGCAGGAACCTGGTTACCGTGCTGACCACCGAGGTTGCCGATCCCACCGGCTACGGCCGCGTACTGCGGGGCGCCGGGGGACAGCTCACCGCGGTGGTGGAAGAGGCCGACGCTGGGGAAGAGGTGCGCTCGGTACGGGAGATAAACGCGGGTGTGTATTGCCTGTCCAATGCCCCCCAGCTGTGGTCCGCGCTGGATGAACTCTCCCCGGCAAACGCGCAGGGGGAACTGTACCTCACGGAGCTGGTGCGCGTGGCGGCTGAGCTAGGGGCCGCAAGCGCACTCCTTTGGCCACGCAGTGAAGAACTGATTGGGATCAACGACCGACGTGACCTGGCGCAAGCGGAGCGAATACTCAACCAGCGTACCATAGAGAAGCTGATGCTGTCCGGGGTGACCGTTGTTGATCCAGAACACACCTACGTGTCTCCACAAACCCTGGTGGGGCAAGACACGGTCGTCTTCCCCGGAACGCATATCCACGGGGAGTGTTGGCTGGGCCGAGGCTGTCGTATCGGTCCCGGAACACAGATGATCGACAGCCAGCTGGAGGACGGCGTGACGGTGGAATGGTCGGTGCTGCAAGGGGCACAGGTGGGTGCCGAGGCGCACATAGGACCCTACGCCCACTTGAGACCGGGCGCGAGAATCGGCAAGCGCGCACGGGTGGGGAACTTCGTGGAATTGAAGGCCGCCAGCTTAGGCGATGGGGCCAAGGCGGGCCACCTGGCCTACATAGGTGATGCTACCATTGGGGCAGGCGCGAACATTGGCGCCGGGGCGATCACCTGCAACTACGACGGAACCAGCAAACACCCCACGCACATCGGCGCCGGGGCATTCATTGGCAGCAACGTCGCCCTCGTGGCCCCCGTGACGATAGGCGACCACGCAGTGGTGGGAGCGGGCTCGGTGATTACACAGGATGTTCCACCCGGAGCACTGGCCGTGGCCCGCGCTACCCAAGTGGTCAAACCCAGCTGGAAGGATCGCAGGGAGGTGACGTGAACGAGCTGAGTCTGCTATGTGGCAGGGCAAACCGCCCGTTGGCCGAAGAGGTAGGGCGCATCCTGGGCGTGGAACCCTGCAACGCCACGTTGAAAGCGTTCCCGGATGGTGAGATCAACGTCCAGGTGCACGAAACGGTGCGCAAGAAATCGGTGTTCATCGTGCAACCGACCGCACCTCCCGTCAACGACTCGCTCATGGAACTCCTGCTAACAGTGGACGCGCTCCGGCGCGCGTCCGCGGAGATGATCTGTGCGGTAATCCCCTATTTTGGATATGCTCGACAGGATCGCAAGAAACGTGGACGTGTCCCCATCTCGGCCAGACTTGTGGCCAACCTCCTGGAAGCCTCCCGGATGGACCGCGGGCTCACGGTGGATCTTCACGCTGGCCAGATCCAGGGGTTCTTCAACGTGCCTCTCGATCATCTGCGCACGGACATGGTGTTTGCGGAGCACCTCAGGGCACGTCATCCAGACTGGCTAGCGAATCTCGCCGTGGTGTCTCCGGATTTAGGCGGGGTGTGGCGCGCCCGCCGGTTGGCCAAAGAGCTGGGCTCGGAGATGGCGATCGTGGAGAAGCATCGGCAGGACTCCGCCGCAGAGGCCCCCGAGATCATGCAGGTGATAGGGGATGTGGAAGGGCGCAATGTGCTACTGGTGGACGACATCCTAGCCACCGGCACGACCTTGTGCGAGGCGGCAGATACCTTGGCCAAAGCAGGTGCCAAACGCGTATTCGCCGCCTGTACGCACGGGCTGTTCGCCGGAGCCGCGCTGGAGCACTTGGAAGGCTGTGCGTTGCAGAAGGTGCTGGTCACCGATACCATCAACCATCGGCCGGGGCTCGACCACCCGCAGGTGGAAGTGGTGACTGTGGCCCCGCTGCTGGCGGATGCGATCCGCCGCATTCATCAAGGAGAGTCCGTAAGCGACCTGCTTGTGAGAAGCTAGGAGGAAGAATGGCAACTGTGAAGGCACAGCCGAGAGATCTCCAGGCAAAGCCCAAAGAGCTCCGCCGACAAGGGCTGGTACCTGTGGTGGTCTACGGTGCGCACTTGCACCCGGTCCACGTAACCATCAGCGAGCAGGCGCTGCACCGCTTGTTCTCCCAAGTCACCCGCTCCACAGCTCTGGAATTGCTGGTGGACGGAGGAGAGGAATACCACGTCTTCCTAAAGGACATTCAGTTGGACCCGTTGACCGACCGTCCTCTACACGTGGACATGTACGTTCCCGAAAAAGGTAGAACTCTGGAAATGCCTGTGCCGGTCCGGGTCGTCGGTATCTCTCCTGGAGTGAAAGACGGCGGACTGCTGGAGACCCTGCACGAGTACATCCATGTACGAGCCCGCGCAAGCAAGATGCCTCCCTACATCGAGGTGGATATCTCCGAGCTGGGACTCAATGACTCGTTGCTGGTAGGGGACCTGCCCTGGAGCGAGGGGGTTGAGCCTTTGGTCCCCGAGGATGCCGCGGTTGTCACTGTTATCTCTCCGCGCGGCCTAGCCATGGCACAGCTTGAAGCTGAAGAAGCGGCTGCTGCGGAGGCCGAAGAGGGCCTAGAGCTGACCGAGGAAGGCGAGGAAGGCGAACAGGCGGTCGATGAACCGGAGGTCGAACCAGAGGATTGAGGGCGATCGTCGGCCTGGGAAATCCTGAACCTGCCCACGTCGCCACGCGGCACAACCTGGGGTTTTGGGTTGTAGAAAGGCTCCTCCAGGTGCGCCGCTGGAAGGGGAGACGCTACTCCTGGGGACAGGTAGAGTCCCGTCCGGGGAGCCTTTTGCTCCGGCCCACCACATACATGAACCGCTCAGGCGACGCTGTGGTTCAATTGGTGGCACAATACAGTCTTCGAACTGAGGATCTGCTGATCGTACTCGATGATATGGATATTCCCGTCGGCGCATTGCGCCTACGACCCCACGGGGGAGCGGGAACGCATAACGGCCTGAACTCAGTGCTACAGAGGCTGGGGACCCAAGGAGTTCCACGCCTGCGCGTAGGGATCGGATCACCCCCGCCGGGCATGGATCCAGCGGAATACGTGCTCAGTCCCCCGGGACATGATGAGGTCCCGCTCCTGGAAAAGGCGACGGACTCGGCGGCCGAACTTGCTCTGGCTTTCGTGGACGGCGGGCTGACAGCCGCGCTAGACAGGTACTCTCGGGCCCGGCTGACGTTATAATCGATATGTGAACGCGATGGAGGGTAGCGACCCATGTATGAGAAGTTCTCCAAGGAAGCCATGAAACTGCTTGCCGCCTCCCAGGACGAGGCGGGCGAATGGCGCCACCGGTACGTAGGAAGCGAACACTTGCTCCTGGCGCTGCTCAAGATGGAAGGCACCCGTGTGCAGCGTTTCTTAAGCGAGCACGGCCTTACCTACGAGCGCGTGGTCCGCATACTGGAGAAGCAAAAGGGGCAGGGCAAACTGCGCCTGCCCTCGGAGGATCTAGAACCCACCCAAAGGTTGCGCCGGGTGATGAAACTGTCCTACGAGGAGGCACGACGAGAGGGGTCCGATCCCATTGAGCCGGAGCATCTGGTGCTGGCTATACTGCGGGAAGGCGAGTGCACCGCCGCTGAGGTCCTGCGAGCCCACGGGGTGGATCTGAAGACAGCCCGCTCCTACTTCTTCCCCCGCCGGGGGCGGGTCCAAGTGCGGAGCACCAAATCCCAACGCTTGCCCGCCGAGCTGGGCGAGTACGGACGCAACCTCGTAGAAGAAGCGGAGAACGGCGTACTCGACCCGGTGATCGGTCGGGAAGCCGAACTGGACCGCTTGGTGCAGATCCTGTGCCGACGGAAGAAGAACAACCCCGCCGTGATCGGCGAGTCGGGTGTGGGCAAGACGGCGCTCATTGAGGGGTTAGCGCAGCGCATGGCGTCGGGAGACGTACCGCTCGTCTTGGCGGACAAGGAACTTGTGGAGCTGGACATGGCCGGCGTGGTCGCCGGCACGAAGTACCGGGGAGAATTCGAACAGCGCTTGAAGAACATCCTCAACCACGTCATGTCCTCGGAGAACATCATCCTGTTCATCGACGAGCTGCAAAGTGTGGTGGGCGCCGGGGGCGCGGAGGGAGCGATCGACGCCTCGGCCATTCTCAAGCCACCGCTGGCCTCAGGCGCCATTCAATGCATCGGCACCGCCACTCCCAGCGAGTACCGCAAGTCCATCGAAAAGGACCCGGCGTTGAAACGCCGGTTCAAGACACTCTATATGGAAGAGCCCTCCATCGAGGACACGGTCAAGATCCTCAAGGGCCTCCGTGCCAAATACGAGCAGCATCACAACGTTAGGATCGGTGACGATGCCTTGAGACAGGCTGCCCGTCTGGCGGACCGCTACTTGACCGACCAGTTTCTCCCGGACAAAGCGGTGGATTTGATGGACGAAACGGCAGCCCGAGTGCGGCTGGCGGCAACCGATCTGCCCCCCGAAGCGCGGGAGCTCATGGGGCAAGTGGCGGAGCTGGAGGATCAGGAGGAAGAGGCCGTGGCCGCCCAAGACTACGAACTGGCCGCCGAGCTCCGCGACCAACGCAAGTCCCTTATGGAACGCATCCAGTCCATGGAGGAGGATGCACAATCGGTGCCTGAGTCCCCCCTCGTCACAGGGCAGGATATCGCAGAGACGGTAGCCGGGTGGACCGGCATACCAGTGCGTCACCTACAAGAGGAGGATACCGAACGCCTCGTCCACATGGAGCAGCGCATCCATGAGAGGTTGGTGGGACAGGAGGAGGCCGTGCGCGCGGTGTGCCGGGCGATCCGCCGTGCCTACGCCGGGGTCAAGGATCCTCGCCGCCCCATCGGCTCGTTTCTGTTCCTCGGCCCCACCGGGGTGGGGAAGACCGAACTGGCCAGAACGCTTGCTGCCTTCCTATTCGGCGACGAGGACGCGCTGATCCGCATCGATATGTCAGAGTACATGGAGCGGTTCGCTGTCAGCCGCCTCATCGGCGCCCCACCGGGATACGTCGGCTACGAGGAGGCCGGGGAGCTCACCGAGGCGATCAGGCGCCGTCCGTATTCGGTCGTGCTGTTCGACGAGATCGAGAAAGCACACCGCGACGTGTTCAACATCCTACTCCAGGTCATGGACGACGGAATCCTCACCGATGCCCAGGGCCGAAAGGTTGACTTCCGTAATACCGTACTGATCATGACCTCCAACGTAGGCGGCAAGCTCATCACCGACCGCTCCTCCCTGGGGTTCAACACCGAAGAAGTGGAAACCACAGAGGCTTACCGGGATATGAAGTCGCGCGTCATGGGTCAGGTGCGCGAGCTGTTTTCTCCCGAGTTTTTGAACCGGCTTGACGACCAGATCGTTTTCCATTCGTTGACCCAGGAACAGCTAAGCGGCATCGCCGACCTGTTGCTTTCAGAGCTCCGCACACGGCTGGCCGACGAGCACGAACTGGAGCTGGTCCTTTCTGGCTCCGCCAGGGAACTGCTTATCCAACAGGGTTACGACGCCAAATACGGAGCGCGCCCCATGCGCAGGGCGATCGAGCGGCTCATCGAGGACCCTGTATCTGAGAAGATCCTCAGCGGGGAGTTTGCCGATGCAAGCCGCATTGTGGTGGAGGCGGAGGGTGAGGAGATGACCTTCCGCAAGGAATAAAGCTCGGGATGCCCTACCGCTGCAAAGGCTGCGGGTACGTTTCTCCAAAGTGGCTGGGACGCTGTCCCGGCTGTGGGGTATGGGAGTCGTTCGTCCAAGTAGACGACTCCGGCCAGGAGCCTGCCGAACGGGAGCACGCCCCCCGCCCGTTGTCTCAAGTGGAGGCCCTGTCCAAGGCCCGTCTTGCCACCGGACTTCCAGAGACCGATCGACTTCTGGGCGGGGGATTCATCCCCGGCTCGGTGGTCTTGGTCGGCGGCGAGCCCGGGGGGGGCAAGTCGACCTTCCTCCTCCAGCTTGCCGGTGCCTTGACCGCGCATCAGGGGAACGTGCTGTACATATCCGGGGAAGAATCGCCCTCCCAACTGAAGCTCAGGGCCCAGCGCCTGGGTGTCCCCGAAGACAGGCTGTACGTCCTTTCTGAACAGAACCTCCTTCCTATGCTCCGTGCGGTGGAGGAACTCACCCCGGTGGCCCTGATGGTGGATTCCTTACAGACAGTGCGTGCCCATCGCGAAGGAGGGGACTTGGGAGCGGTCCCCCAAGTGCGCGAGGCTGCGGCGGTGTTCGCCCGGCTGGCTAAGGAGGCTGGGCTGGTGTGCTTCCTCGTCTCCCATATCACCAAGGGGGGAGAATTCGCCGGTCCTAAGACCGTGGAACACCTGGTCGACGTGGCCTTGTATCTGGAAGGATCCCGCGACGGGGAGTTGCGCCTCATCCGATCTGTGAAGAACCGCTTCGGGGCGACGGACGAGGTGGCCGTGCTGCGTATGGAGAACGCGGGGCTGGTGGAGGTAGCCAACCCGTCAACGTTCTTCCTTTCCTCCGAGGATTCCCAGCAGCCTGGATCGGCCATTGTGCCGGTCCTGGAAGGCTCCCGCACACTACTGGTCGAGGTACAGGCACTGCTTACCCCAGCCTCCGGGTACGGTCCTCCACAACGCCGGGGAGCGGGCCTCGACTTGAATCGCGTGTTGGTCCTTCTCGCCGTGCTGGAGAAACACCTGGGCATCCATATGGGCATGCAGGACTGTTATTTGGCTGTTGCCGGCGGGCTGGACGTGCGGGAAACCGCGTGTGACCTCGGAGTGGTCGCCGCTGTCCTGTCCAGCCTGCGCGTGCGCGCCCTCCCCGCACAGACGGTCGTACTCGGTGAGGTAGGACTGGCGGGCGACGTTCGTCCGGTGCGCAGGGGACCGGAGAGGCTGCGGGAGGTAGCAAAGCTCGGCTTCCGGCGAGCGATACTCCCTGTGCAGAACATCCCCTCTTCGGTACGCTTGGAGGTGAACCAAGTTCGAACAGTGGAGGAGGCCGCCCAAGCGTTGGAATTGACGTGAAGACGCCGATGACCGCCCGAGGCCCCGAACAAGAGGAATTCCTTGAGCGCACCGCCCCTGGCACCCCGCTCCGGGAGGCGATCGACCGGATCGTGGAGCTGGGCAGGGGAGGCCTGATCGTGGTTGCCGATCGGGACGACATCTCCCCTCTCATCGCAGCCGGGTTCGTACTCGACGCACCGTTCACCCCACAGGGGGTTGCGGAACTGGCCAAGATGGACCGGGCGGTCGTGGCCGATTACGCCCTACGCACTGTGCTGTACGCCAACGCCCATCTGGTTCCCAATCCTACCATTCCCTCAGCGGAGACGGGCACCCGGCATCGGGTGGCGGAGCAAACCGCCCGGCAGCTGGATATAGCCGTCATCGCCATCTCCGAGGAGCGTCGCCGGGTGACGTTGTACAAAGGGGAATGGGAGCACGAACTGCAAGAGCCGCTCACGCTTCTCCCACAGGCTTCGCAGGCGTTGCTGATCCTCGACCGTTACCGGGGTGAGCTGCGCGATCTGCTCAGCGAACTCGCGCCGCTTGAGTTCGAACGGCGCGTGCTTCCTTATCATGTGGGAACGGTCATTCAGAAGATGATCCAGATGTTGGAACTGGAGGAGGAACTGCGGTGGTTGTTCGTGGAGCTGGGAACACACAAGGAACTCCCGGAACGTCAGCTGCGAGGCCTGCTCCGGGGGGTGCGCCAGGAGCTTGAGCTTCTGATCATGGACTTCCAGCGGCCCCCCGTTCGTCCCGCAGCGGAGCTCGTCGAGGAGATCATGGCCCTGGACAGCGAACAACGCCTCACCCCGGAAGGCGTGCTGCGCCCATTGCGCTTCCGTGACGAAGAGGACCTCGAGCGGGCGATCCCGTCACGAGGCTACCGCCTCTTGTCCAAAGTACCTCGTCTACCCATGCCGGTCATCGAACGTTTGGTCGACGAGCTCGGCACCCTGGACCAGATAGAGCGGACAAACCACCGCCAACTCCAGCGCATAAAGGGCATCGCCGAGGTGCGCGCACGGGCGATCAAGTCAGGCTTGCAACG
>PXEP01000011.1 GCA_003566155.1 Candidatus Acetothermia bacterium
AGTCCGAGCAGAAACTGCGGGAGATGTTCGAGGAAGCTGAGAAGAATGCCCCCACGATCATCTTTATCGATGAGCTCGACTCCATCGCTCCCAAACGGGCTGAAGTCACCGGTGAGGTTGAACGCCGCGTGGTATCTCAACTTCTCACGCTGATGGACGGACTGAAAGAGCGCCGAAACGTAATCGTGATGGGGGCTACCAACCGCATTGAGGCCATAGATCAAGCCCTGCGCCGCCCGGGGCGCTTCGATCGGGAAATCGAAGTGCGTGTGCCCGATCGAGAGGGCCGCAAGGAGATGTTCATGATCCACACCCGGGGGATGCCTTTGGCCCAGGACGTTGACCTCGACGAGTACACTGAACTCACCCATGGGTTTGTCGGTTCGGACATCGAGGCATTGTGCCGCGAGGCGGCCATGAACGCATTGCGCAGGCTCCTTCCCAGGATGGATCTGGAAGTGGAAGGCATTCCCGAGGAGCTGAACGAGGAGCTCATAGTGCAGCGTGAGGACTTCGAGCAAGCCTTACGCGAAGTAGGGCCGTCGGCTATGCGGGAAGTGTTGGTGGAGGTACCGCAGGTCAGCTGGGGTGATATCGGCGGTCTGTCCGAAGTAAAGCAATTGCTCAGCGAGGCTGTGGAGCTACCGCTCAAGCGGCCGGAGTCGTTCCGGCGCGTGGGCATCATCCCACCGAAGGGCGTGCTCATGTACGGCCCTCCGGGAACGGGAAAAACCATGTTGGCCAGGGCTGTAGCAAACGAATCTGCGGCGAACTTCATCACCGCCAAAGGCTCCGAGCTCCTTTCCAAATGGTACGGAGAGTCGGAACAACACGTGGCCGAGGTGTTCCGTAAGGCACGCCAGGTGGCCCCGGCGGTGATCTTCATGGACGAGCTGGACTCGCTCGCCCCCAGGCGAGGCACTGCAGCCGGGGAACCCCACGCCACCGAGCGAATCGTGAATCAACTTCTGGCAGAACTTGATGGCCTGGAAGACCTGCGCGGCGTGGTGGTGATTGGTGCCACCAACCGCCCGGACCTTCTGGATCCGGCGCTGCTCCGACCCGGCCGATTGGGCGAGCTGATCTATGTACCGGTACCTGACCAACAGGCCCGTCTTTCTATCTTCCAAGTGCATACCCGTGACATGAGCTTGGACGAGGACGTGAACCTGGAACAGCTGGCTCGAAGCAGCGACAGATTCTCCGGCGCCGACATCGCCGAGGTGTGCCGAAAGGCCGGCCGCTTGGCGTTGCGCGAGAGCCTGGAAATCGAACGTGTGTCGATGCGCCACTTCACCGATGCACTGCAGGACACACAGCCTTCGATTACTCCAGACCTGGAAGAGCGGTACCGCAAGCTCCGGCAAGAGATGCGCCATGCACGGACACGGATTGGGTTCTTGGAGGAGGAACAGTCCTCTTGACAGGGGGGCCAGCCTGTCGTATATAAGAAGTGTGGCCCGCCAAACGCGGGCCATTTGTTTTTCCTCTGCACCATCTCCCAGGCGATTCCCGGGCTACCCAGCAGCAAGGCATGCTCCCACGAATGGTTAAGGATCCGTGCGGACCGCCGTCGGGGGAGGGCCGCCGGGCGCGCCCGGATCGTAAGCTCGGGCCAAGGTGTCCCCTATCACCCGCAGGGACCGGCTTACCGCTGCTCCCTTCCGGGTCTGGCGGGGTTCACCAGTGTGCGTCGTAGGGGTCTCAGCCGTCAACGCCCCGTTTTCCCAGCCGCTTCCGGCTCCGCTCCCTCTCGGGCAGCCCATGGGCCCCACATATAGCGGGTTTTGGGTACAGGGGACCGCTAGCCCCCCACCTGCACGGATCCACCAAGCAGTTTATGGAGCGCTGAGCACCGGGTCAAAGCAGCCGCCTAAGGAGAGACTGTAACTCCAGAATGGAAGCCACACACCACGTACCACAAACTTCCGACCGCTGACCAGAAACTGGCGGAGGGGGTGGGATTCGAACCCACGGCACCCTTACGGGTGCACCGGTTCTCCAGACCGGTGGTTTAGACCGCTCGCCCACCCCTCCGTAATCGAGATTCTAAGCCGCCCCCCACTCAGCGGCAACCTCGGTTCCTTCCCAATCTGCGTGCTACCATGGTAGAGCCCATCCCAGTGCAAGCCACAGAAGGCCGCCCACAATGCCAGCCAGCACCGGCGTGAACACCCAGCCCAGAGCGATGGAGAGCATCTGCCTTAGGTTGACGGTCTGTACTCCGCGCACCAAGCCGATTCCTAGCACAGCGCCCACCACTGCCTGAGAAGTCGATACAGGGACCCCCACATAAGCGAATATCCGCAGAATGGCTGCCTGGGAGATGGCAGCGAACAGCGCCGGCAGCAACCCCAGGTGCACCAGCCTCTCCCCTACTGTTTCCATAACCCGGCGGGAGTAGGTGAGCACACCCAAGGCAATGCTCGCGCCCCCCAATACCGCAGCCATGGGAACCGTGAGCAAGCCAGCGCCTACATAGACCCCAGTCACGTTGGCCACGCTGTTGGCGCCAAGGGCGTACGAACCCAGCACCCCCACGATGATGATCCCCCACCGCAACGCCGTGTTATAGACGGCCACTCCAGCCAGCCATTTCTCCACCACCGGGCTCAAGAACCGATGTAGCACAAACGCGATGATGAAGCTTCCCAATGGGGAGGTCACCCAAGAGGCGCCGATGCGGACCATCACTCCCCACTGAACCGGACGCCCGGCGACCAGGGCGACACCGATGATCGCGCCGACGGCCGCCTGGGTCGCCGACACGGGGATCCCCCGCACAGTCATGAACGTCACAGTCAACCCGGCAGCCAACGCAACGCAGAACGCTGTGGCCAGGTCATGCCCGGCTAATGCCCCATAGGTGTCCATCCCTCGGGACCCACCTATGTAGGCACCCAGGATCACAAACGCCCCCGTGAGCAGCACCGCGGCTCGATAGGTAATGGCACGCGCTCCCACGCCCAAACCAAACACGTTGGCCGCGTCGTTGGTCCCCAGGGACCACCCCATTAGAACGCCTGGAACTAGCGCCCACATCTCAAGCCCCCAGCTACAGTATGGGCATCTTTATACGGCTATGGAGCAAGCCGGTCAAGCGATGTCGGTTTCTGAACGAAGTTTTGGAGATGAGTCAGCTCACCCGTCCCAGTTCAGTGCGGCTGATGATCTCGTCCTGAAGCTCGCGACTAAGGTCACAAAAGAAGTCGCTGTAGCCAGCCACGCGCACCAAGAGCCCCCGATGCTCCTCCGGCCGGGCTTGTGCGGCCCGCAGCACTTCTGCTCCAACCACGTTGAACTGCACGTGATGTCCACCCAAGTCGAAGTACGCACGCACAAGCGCGGCCAATCTCCGCGTTCCCTCCACTCCGGCTATCACCTCCGGAGCGAACTTCATGTTGAGGAGCGTGCCGCCGGTCTTGGCGTGATCCATCATTGCCGCTGAGCGCATCACGGCAGTGGGACCATGACGATCGGCCCCCTGGACCGGAGAAATGCCCTCCGACAAAGGTTTTCCCGCCCTTCGCCCGTCCGGAGTGGCCCCTGTCTTGGCCCCGAAATAGATATGGCTGGTGGTGGGAAGCATGTTGATCCTGTAGGTTCCCCCCCGGGGCGCTGGTTTTTCGTCCACCATGCGGAACAGCTTCTCAAACGCGTCCTTCATCAGCTCGTCCGCCCGGTGGTCGTCGTTTCCGTAGCGGGGGGTCCTGTTCACAAGGAACTGCCTCAGTGGCTCCCGGCCGCGGAAGTCATCGGCCAATGCGGCTAGCACATCCCTCATCTCCACCGTCCCCCGGTGGAAGACGTGTTCCCTGAGTGCCGACAGGCTATCGGTCAACGTGCCGACCCCCACACCCTGTACGTACGTCGTGTCGTACCGGGCCCCACCAGCGTTGTAGTCGGTCCCATCCACGATGCAATCCTCGATCAACAGAGAAAGATACGGGGCGGGCATGTCCGTCGCGTACAGATGCTGAACGAGTGCGTTGCCATGGAACTTTACCGCAAGCGCATGCTCAAGCTGTCCACCCCAAGCAGCCATCAGCTCATCAAAAGACGAAAAGGTACCCGGATCACCCGTAGACGGCCCGCACTTAGATCCCGTAAGGGGGTCGGTGCCATCGAACAAGGTCAGCTCCAGCAACTTGGGCAAGTTGAGATACCCCGACAGGATATAGGCCTCTTTGCCGAACGCCCCGCTCTCTACGCACCCGCTGGTTCCTCCCCGCCTGGCATCCTCTAAAGTCTTCCCCTGCCGGAGCAGTTGTCCTACGACCATATCGGCGTTGAAAAAGGCCGGAAACCCGTGCCCATGAACCACAACGCGGCACGCGCTTTCCAGGAGGCTGTCGGGCGTGCGCCGTGATACCTGCAGGTTGACCTGCGGCTGGAGGAGACGTAACTCGTCTGCTACCTCCAAGATCAGCTCTGACACGTCGCCCGTCCCGTCCGATCCATCCGCTCGGAGGCCGCCAAGGTTGATGTTGACAAAATCGTTGTACGTCCCGCTCTCGGCCGCAGTAACGCCGACTTTGGGTGGGGCAGGCTGATTGTTGAACTTGATCCACAGACACGACAGGAGTTCCTTGGCGCCTTCTCTGGAAAGATTTCCTGCACTTATATCTCGCTGGTAGAAAGGCTCCAAATGCTGATCCAGGTGCCCAGGGCTGAACGCATCCCATCCATTGAGCTCTGTGATCACCGCCAGATGGTGGAACCAATACGCCTGGAGCGCTTCCCAGAAATCCTGCGGCGCTCGGGCGGGAACCCGCCGGCAGTTTGCGGCGATACGCTTAAGCTCGGCACGTCGTTCGGGATCCCCCTCTTCCTCCGCCATAGCCTCGGCCATGTCCGCATGGCGCCATGCCCACAACATGGCCGCCTGGGCCGCAAGATCCATCCCTCGAAGCTGGAAGAGCTTCCCCGGAGCGCTCCGATCCCTCTCCCAATCGAGTTCTTCGATCTTATGTCCGATCTGCACCCGCAGGTCCTCCAGACCCAGCCGAAACGGTTTGTCGTCGGCCGCCGTGTGCCCCGGGGCCCGCTGCTCCATGAACTCAGTGAACACCCCAGCCTGATAGGCTTGCAGCCAAGCGGGTGTGAGCCCCTCCCACATCCGGTCACGCAGGGAGCGCCCACGCCAATAGGGGATAACCTCGGAGTCGTAAACCTCGTACACCTCATCAGGTACGTAGTAGCTCGTCCGCTCACGCCCAGCAAGCGTGCGCAGGTCTTCCATAGTATGGCAGGTGAGCTCCGGGAAAGTGGGACATGCCTTGGGCACAGGGCCGCGCTCTCCCACGAGCAACTCCCGTGGGCCTATGTACAGTTCCTTGTGCGCACACAGGTGGCGGAAAGCCAACCCGCGCAGCACCGCCGGAGGGTACTTGCCCGCGTTCTCCTTGTAGAACCGTGTCATAAGCACAGCTCGCTCCGCGGACACGCTCGGCTGGGCGGATAGACTCTGCTCCCTGAGGCACTTTATCCGCTCTCGCATCACGCATTATCCTCCGATCCGGACCATGAGCCCGCTGTTTGCTAGTCGCGTAGCGACGTTCTCCACACTTGTTTCGCCAGGAGCTTCAGTATCTCCCATCGGGTCACTTCGTCCCAGCCGAGCGTATTTTTCCTGCCCAGCGCGATGATAGGGGAGGAGACAGACCAATGGCTTGGAACGCAATCTCAGCACCAAATCCGCGAGCCTAGACAGTGTGGATTGGTCGTCGTTGAACCCCGGTATCAAGGGATACCTTATCCACAAGTTAGCCCCTTCCTCATCGAGCGCGTGCAGGTTTTCCAGAATGGGTGTCAGCGGAACACCCGTTGTTTCCTCATGCCGGGACTCGTCCAGGTGTTTCAGGTCAAACAACACGAGGTCACACAACGCAGCCGCCTGCAGGAAGTCCCTCCGGGGGGCATAACCGCTTGTATCCAACGCCGTATTGAGCCCCGCTTTCCGACAAGCGGACAGCACCTCCAATAAGAAATCAAGCTGTGAGAGGGGCTCTCCTCCTGAGATGGTGACACCTCCACCTGACCGAGCGAAAAACGCTCGATCGCGTGCCAGCTCTTGCACCAATTGCTCAGCAGTCCTTTCCATTCCCACAATGGCCCGAGACCCGACCGGACATCCATCCACACAACGGCCGCATACCGTGCACGCAGACCCATAAGCAGGCCCGAGCTGCCCCGCAGCTGGTGCCGGCACCCCCCGGGGGCACACCGATACGCAGTTTTGGCACCCTACACACCGGGAGGCGACGAACCAGATCTCCTTCTCCGAAGATATCCCCTCCGGGTTGTGACACCACGGGCAGCTAAGCGGGCATCCCTTGAAGAATGCCGTCGTCCTCCAGCCCGGACCATCATGCACCGCTCCGCGCTTGACCTCGAATAGTAGGCCCATCGCCCCATTCTACATAGAGCACGCCGCACCCTCCGTCATGTGACAGATTGCCATGAGGTTCTTCCGGTCCATCCGAAGTAGTATTGGCGGAGCGACCATCAGACCACAGCGAGGAGCGTGATCGAGCAACATGCATAGCGGACAGACACGCAGAAGCAACAGGGTCCGGTTGGCTGCAGCCTTCACACTGCTGGTTGCGGTGTTGTTGGCCCCCCTTGGGGGAACCGGTGCCGAAGGCGACGAGCTCTACGTAACCATCTTGCACAGTAACGACGAGCATTCCGCAATCCTTCCGCACTCACCGGCGGTGGACTATCACCCCGAACAAGAGGATCCGACCGTGGGAGGATTCGCCCGCTTGGCCACAGCCATCGAGGGAATCCGAAAGGCCAAAGAGGACGCAGGCGAGCCGGTGCTTTTGTTCAACGCCGGCGACTTCTTGGGAGGCAGCGCGTTCGGCTGGCTCGCCCCGCAGGGCCGTTCCGCCGAGCTCTCGCTGCTTCAGAAGCTGGGCTATGACGCCGTAGTGATCGGCAACCACGAGTTCGACTACGGGCCGGACGTCCTCGCCCACTACCTTCAGGAGGCAGGCTACCCCACGGCCCATGAGGAGACGTTGGTTCTGGGGAGCAATATCGCGCCCCCGAGCGATCATCCTCTGGCCGCTGCCGGCCTCCTGCAGGACACAGGGCTCTTCCAGCTGGAGAACGGGCTGACAGTGGGAGTGTTCGGCCTGATCGGAGAGGATGCGATCGAGGTTACCTATAGCACTGGTGGAATCGAGTTCCTCCACCAGCACCATACTGCACGGGAAATGGTCGAGGCTTTGCGCACGGCAGGGGCCGATCTCGTGGTCGCGATTACCCATGCCGGGCTGGAGGAAGACAAGGAGCTGGCCTCCGCCGTCCCCGGAATCGACGTAATCGTGGGAGGTCATTGCCATACAGCCCTCAGCAAACCTGTTGAACACAGCAACACCATCATCGTCCAGGCCGGCGCACACGGAGAATACCTCGGGCAGCTGGAGCTCGTCTACGAGTCGGCAACCGGCCGTGTCCGCACACGAAACCACGAGACGGGCCGCCCGTTTTTGGTGGCGATCGACGACCGGTTTGCGCCCCATCCAGAGGTACAAGCTACAGTTGACGAGTACACAGCTGCGCTTAATGCCTACATCAGCGATATCACCCATGGGGAGTTCGACGACATCCTGGCCCCGGTAGCCAGCTCGGAGTTCGTCGTGCGCAACGCTCCCCCTCTGGAGGAAACACCGACGGGGAACTTCGTCACCGACGCCATGCGCCTGATCGGCGGTGAAGTCATCGGTAAACAGGTCGACGTAGCCCTTATGGCCAACGGCAATATCCGAACCTGTCTTGTCCCGGGAACCATGGACCACTCCTTGGAGAAGCTGTCTTTCTACGATATCGTAGAGGCGGTAGGTCTCGGAATAGGGGCCGACGGGCACGCGGGCTACCCCCTGGTTTCCACCTATCTCACCGGGGAAGAGCTGTACCGTCTCCTTACCCTGGCAGTGGTCCTGGAGGCGTTCATGGGTAACAGCTACTTCCTGCAGTTCTCCGGGCTGCGCTACACCTACCAACCGGCCGCCCTGTCCGTCCTCGAAGGGCACTTGTTTACCGGCGAGGGGCTTCAGCCAGCCACCGGCGACGAGGAGTTCATGCCCTTGGAGCGCGGAGACCAGGAGCTGTACCACATAGTCACCGATGCCTATGTCTACACCTTCCTTCCTCTGGCAGCCGAGCTACTTCCTCATTTGACGATCGAACCCAAAAACGCCGAAGGCGAACCCGTCCCCCCGGAGAGGGTGCATGAGCTGTTCGTACGCCACGAGGACGGGCGGGAGGTGAAAGTTTGGGAGACCGTAGTCCTTCACGCAGCCGGCCAACCACCTGGGGAAGACGGCATGCCTGTTATCCCTGACTACTACGCCCAAACAAGCGGCCGGATCAACCCAAAGGAGTGAA
>PXEP01000221.1 GCA_003566155.1 Candidatus Acetothermia bacterium
CGGGAGGGATGGGCTCGATGTCGGGAGGGATGCCCGAAAAGCCCCACACGAGCGTCTCCTCGGCCAGGACCGGCGCCTCCCGCAAGCTCTTTTGGAAGTAGCGCAGGCGCAGGACGAGGAAGGTCGTCCGCAGATTGACCTGCTCGGAGCGGATCACCCCGCAACGGGCGGCCGGGGGCTGGCCGTCCGCCGGGTACAAGGCGAGGTCCATGAGGTGCTCGGCCAGCCCTTCGACAAGCGGGTGGTTACGGCCGATGTACGAGGTCCCTTTCGGCGGCGGGGAGGTGAAGGCAATACTCCAGCGCTCAGGCACCTCGTTCAGGCGAGTCCGCACCGGCTCGGGAAGGGCGCTTGGGTCCAGTTCGTAGATCCCTGGTCCAGCGGACCGGAGCGTCACCCCCAGGCGGGCACAGGCCGTCTGGAGGAACCGGAGAAGATCGTCCGGGGTGCCCAACACCCGGTCGGTCTGCTCGAGCTCCCGGGCGACCTCGTCGGGCTTGATCGTGTGCTGGGCGAAGCGGGTGCGGCTCTTGCGTTCCCGGTCGGCCGTGCCTTCCCAGGCGCTATGGAAGGCCTGCAGGCGCTGTCGACTCTCCTCGTCATCGCCGAACAGGTCGAGTTCGGGTTGTACAGGACGCGCACGGAAGAAGAGCGAGTGCATCACGGCCTCGATAACCGACTCGCTGTCCACCGGGACGGGTACATAGATTCCGAGGCGCTTGTGGATGTCCCGCGCCTTGCGCAGGAGCACCTCGAGCACCGCCCCGTCCACCGGGTTGTCCTCACCGTAGACGAGGAGGGCCCGCACTTCCTTCGCTTCCTGCCCGAACCGGTCCACACGGCCCTCGCGTTGCTCCAGGCGGTTGGGGTTCCAGGGGAGATCGTAGTGGACAACGGCTGTGAAGTGCTCCTGAAGGTTGATCCCCTCGCTCAGACAGTCTGTGGCCACAAGGACACGCCTTTTGCTCTTGCCGAGTTCCTCCACCTTGAGCCTGCGCTCCTCGTCGGCGAGCTCACCGGTTACCGCGGAGACTTTGACCCCAGGGTGGGCATCGTTCAGGGCGCGCTGCAGCTCCTCGGCCACATAGTGGGTGGTGGCGATGAAACGGCACCAGACGATCGGGTGAAAGCCCGCCCGAAGGAGGTCCCCAACCTGGTCGATCACGCTCTGCAGCTTGCGGTCCTGCTCGCCGCGCAGCCGCGCAGCGAGCCGGGCGAGGTCGGCCAGACGCCTGCGGTCGCTCTCGTCGCGCATGACGAACGCGCTGGGAAGGCTCTCCCCCTCGGCGCCTTCTTGGAACCGGTCAAGCATCATCCCTTGGGTCAGCTCCTCTTCGGCCGATTCCTCTCCCCCTGCTGGCTCGGGCTCCTCCAGGCGCTGGATGCGCTCGCGGAAGGCCGTCTCCGCCGCGGCCGGCGACGAGCCGATCGACCGCAGAAGGGCCAGCGCCGACCAAAAGCGCATCCGTCGGCCCCAGCCAGAAAGCGTCTCGGCGGACTGGACGAGTTCCCGGGCGAACGCATAAGTCCTCTCGTAAAGCTCTCGGTAGTCGGTGGTGAACCGGTAGGTCACCTCCTGGGAGCGACGCTCTGGAAAATGGGTGTGATCGCCGAGCCAATCGGCGACATCGGCCCTTCGCCGCTGGACGAAGTGCCGGGCCAGCCGGCGCCGGTCCTGTTCGGTGAGGGCGTCGAAGTCGAGCTTGCGAAAGTCGGGGTCAAGCAGGCCCAGGATGGAGAGGAAAGAGGTCTCCACGCCGCTGTGTGGTGTGGCCGTAAGGAGCAAGAGGTTCCGGTTCTCATCGCTTGCGACGCGCTTGAGGAGCTCGTGCCGCTGCTGTTGCGTGCGGCCGCCGCGACCGCCGGGAGGCTCAGCCGCCCCGTGGACCTCGTCCACGATGATCATGTCCGGGCAATGCTGGAGGAAGCTGTGACGGTAACGGTCGCCTTTGACCAGGTCGATGCTGGCCACGAAGTGTTTGTAGTGAGCGAACAGGCTGGTATCGGCGGGGAGGCCCCGCTCCAGGCGGGCCACGGTGCCTGAGCGGACCACCGGGGCGTCGATCTGCGCCTTGCTCCAGAGCTCCCCCTGCCACTGATCGGCCAGGTAGGGCGGGCAGAGGACGCCCACGCTGCGAATCTCCCCGCGAGCCAGGAGTTCCCGTGCGATGAGCAGTGCCTCGATCGTCTTGCCTACGCCGACGTCGTCGGCGATGAGAAGCCTTACCGGGCTCTGGCGCAGAGCCATGAGGAGCGGCACAAATTGGTACGGCCGCGGACGAAACGACACCCGGCCCAGGGCGCGGAAGGGCGCTGCCCCTTCACGGAGCAGGAGCCGCGCCGACTGAAGCAGAAGCTGTACCGCATCGTGGTCCTGGGCTGTGGCTGGATCGGGAGCGGGGAACGAAGCGGCCTCCAGCCGCTCGTACGGGAGCACACCGCCCACCACGTTCGCCAACCCCCGGTGCACCCCACACACCTCGCGGTCACTTCCGCCGATCGGGCGTAGGCGTAGAACATCGGACCGCTCGGCCGGAAGGACCACCCACTCCCGCCCACGGAACCGCACGATGGCACCAGGACCTACAGTGCTTACCCCCATAGCTACTCCGTCCTTTCGCCGGAAGTACTCGGCGCACCGAAGACGTCGGTGTGCTGGCCGATCTGACCCTCAAGATCCGCATCGTAGCGGATGGTGATCACCCGGTACCCCCGGGCGGATAAGTCGGCTCGTACACGGTCGTCCTCGGCGCGCTGGTGCGTTTGGTCGTGCACCGCGCCGTCGCAGAACACGCACGCGCGGGCCTTCTCGTAGAAGAAGTCGGGGCGCGCATTGTAGTCGACAAGGGCCCGCTGGGCGTAGTCGGGGAGGTTGCGCCCGGTTCGGTAGAGGTGCTGGAGGAAATCCCGTTCCAGCTCGGAGCGCGCATCGGTGCGTCCGGCCAGCCATCGGTAATGCTCCTCGTAGCTTCGACCTTCCGTGCGCTCGTACACCGTGCAGCCGGCAAGGCGCCGCAGCCAAGGGAGCGCCAGGTGCCGGTCCAGCCGCAGGTGGTCCGGCTGGTTCGTGTAGGAAAGAAGACACTCGTAGCAGGCCCGAGCACAATCGTCTTCCAGCGCACGGTCTTCGCCCGTAGCGGGATCGAAGTGACAGATCTCCAGTGCCTCCCGGGCCACTCGGGCCAAGGCGCCAGGTTCCTCAACGAGAGACTTGAGCACCCCTACTCCGCCTTCCGCCGCCTCCCAAAGCAGAATGCGCCGGTTGTCGCCCTGGCCAAGCCGTTCTCCCTGGAGCTCTTGGTGTTCGATCTGGTAGACCGCCTCGATCCCGCGCTCAAGGGCGTGCTGCACGGAGGCCAAGGCACCCTGTTGCGCGAGCTCGGGGTCGCAGGGGATCAGGAGCAACGCGTTGCGAGTCTCCTGCACCAGGAGACGCACGCCGTGGACAAGTCGCCCCTCTGCTCCAGTCTCCACTTGCTCGGCACTCTGCTCTACCCATCTTCCTCGGTCCAAATCCAGGGTGAACCCTGCGTTCTTCCCACCCCGCCATCCGTGGTTGATCGACGTCAGCGTCGTCGCGGGCAGGTACCGCAGTTCCAAGAGTGCATCGCCAGCCTCACCCTCCGAGGCGTCCGCGATCCACTGCTCTGACGCGCCCCCTCCAGCACTCCCGGGCACATGGGTGGTGCACCGGTAGCCCCGGCGCAGCCGCTCTTCCTCGTCACAGGTGATCCGCTCGCGGCGGACTGTGCCCATGGTGGGCATCTCCAGCAGCACAGGCAAGAACTCTACGTGACCGCCGGTCAACAGCTGCCCGCACTGTTCACAGACATCGAGCGCGACCTCGGTGCCCAGGTAGAGCGCTCCGCACTGGTTGCATGCCTTACCCCTTGGGAAATCAGGCTTGTCAATACCTGGGGGGAGGAAGGACCGCCGGACCTGGAACTTGACTCCGTCGTGATACAGTCGGTTTGCCGGCGCGTATTCGGTGATCGCCAGGAAGCGAGGGCGCGCCAGGTACCTGCCTTGTCCGCGGGGCAGATAGGCACGAACCGGAAGGCGGGGGAAGTTGTAGCCAGGGAGGAAGCCTTCACTGGCAAGGTAGCGATAGGGATAGAACTCCGAGTCCTCACGTATCCGGTCGCCGCCGCACAGGGCGTTGATCTGGCGCTCGGCTTCATTTCTCAACCGCTCGGCTTCCTCGCGTTCGCGGCGATCGCGGGAGGGAACCCGCAGACGATCGTGGGCTGTCTCGCGCTGGGCCTGGGCCACAGCATAGAGCTCGCGCCAGCGATCGAACGCGCGGTCGAAGTCGTGAAGGGCACCCCTCAACACCGTCTCGATCCACTCACGGCTGAACCACGGCGTCTCGACCAAGGCGCCGTTGAATGCGCTCAAGGCATGCTCGGCTTCCTCGCACAGTTCGTCCATCCGTGCCCGCGACAAGCTCAGCCGCTCACGGAGCTCGTCCTGCAACGGACAGTTCTCCTCCCGCACCTCAAGAATCTCCAAGACCGACTGGCCCAGGTCAGCTCCGGTCTTGGCCAACCACATGGCATGAAGATGGCTCCGGAGAAGTTCCTCGTTGGTCAAGTCCAGCTTCGGCGCAGCCACCGCACCGGCCGCAAGCTGCTCCCGGCGGCGGAAGTAATACTGGTCGTGCCCGCTCCCGGTAGCGCAGTAGGTCAAGACGAGCGCGCCCTGACCGCTTCTGCCTGCCCGACCGCTGCGTTGGGCGTAGTTCGCCGGCGTCGGCGGCGCATTCCGCATATGCACAACGCCCAGATCCCCGATGTCGATGCCCAGTTCCATCGTGGGGGTGCAAGCAAGGAACGCCGCCTTGCCGGACTCGAACTCCTTCTCCCTTTTCAGACGATCTTCGTACTCCACCTGCGCGGTGTGTTCATGTCCTTGGATCCCCTTGAGTTCGTGTGCGACCCGAGTGTAGAAGTCGTGGAAGAAGGGATTGGTTCTGCGTTGGTGCTCCACGGCGCCGCCACCGGGAAGCCAGCGCGAACGCACGGGATCCGGTTCCGGAGCGGCACCCGTACCACGACACCAGAGGAGACAGTCCGCCCTGAGCTGCAGCCTCTCCACACCGCGTTCTTCCGTGCCAACCAAGAGCCCGCCGCCGCGCAGGGCCGCGATCAGGCCCTCCATCATCTCCAGATACCGCTCGGGGGGTACATCCTCAGCGATGTTCCATGTCTTCCTGTCTCGCAGGTATCGGCCCAGGGCGCTCCTCGCCGAGAGACTCAACCCTCCATGTTCGGCCGCCCTATGCTCGGGCGAGAGGTAGTACCCGCTCCTCTCCAGCCGTTCCTGTTCATCGAACGCCCACAGGTCCGTAAGGGCACCGCGGGCCTTGCGCAGGAGTTCGCCTTGCCGATGCGGGTCGAGGGGCAGCGCGTTGATCGCCAGGTTGCGCCGCATGTGGTTTAGCATCGCCCTGAGGAC
The DNA here is from genome assembly GCA_003566155.1 of Candidatus Acetothermia bacterium. Classification (GTDB taxonomy): domain Bacteria; phylum Bipolaricaulota; class Bipolaricaulia; order Bipolaricaulales; family Bipolaricaulaceae; genus T3SED10-47. The sequence continues at coordinate 5,458 of PXEP01000221.1, forward strand.
CTGCTCGCGCTTCTCGGGCGCGGCGTCCTCCAGCACCGGATAGCCCCGCCAGGCCGCCTCCTCATGGCACACCTCGCTCAAGCCTCGATAGTCAATACGCAGGAGACCACATTGCTCGAGGTTGGGCTGAACGATCCGCCAGCCCCGCCGCAGGTCCTCATACAGTCGGTACTCGATAACCTCGCTGAACGCCTCGCGGTTGCGCCGCTCGTGGTCGGCGAACATCCCTGGCTCGCGGGCGAAAAGTTTCTGATCGAGAGCCAGTTCCTCCTCCACCTTCGTCGCGACGTTTGTATGGTCGAGCGGGCCGTGCCGCTCCATCGCTTTGAGCAGGGCTGCACGGAGGAGCGCCACCTGAACGAAGTCGTTGAAGTGCCCCGCTTGAAGTGAGGCATCCTGCCGGTTGTCGGTGAAGCTGAGGAGCTTGGCCAGTGTCTGGTCGAGCGTGCGTCGACGCATGTCCGTGATGGTCGCCAGAGCCAGCAGCGTGGTGGCTGTACTCCGCCCCTCGCTTGACAGGCTGGCCAGTTTGCGGAAATCGCTCTGTGCTCGCTTCGTGTAAACGACCCCACACCGTGGGCAGAAGAGGAACGGCTTGCGCAGGAACCAGCAGCGCACGCCGGATTCCTCCTCGGAATCACGCTGTATACCTTCCGGATCCAGGTGGAGCTTCTGTGGGACGTGGTCTTTGAAGTCCCGTTTGACCCGGCCGCGAGAGAGCCAGCCCTCGGGGAGGTCCTCGACGTTCCCCTTCCACAGGCCTTGCTCATCGACAAGCAGATACCCCTCGGTCCTGAGGCCTGCCTCACCGGCCTCTTCGTCGTCCTCCAGCGGTCCCGGCAGAGAGGGCCGTACCCTGCCGGCCTCCGGCTCGTACTCCACCGCGTAGTACTCCTGGCCGCACTCGCGGCAGAAGCGCAACGGAAAGTACAAGCGGTCGTCCTCCCTATCAGCGTAGACCTGCCCTTCGACAGTAAAACTGCGCTCCGCCGGTGGCTCCAGCGTCGCGTGAACGTCGCCACCTTGCGAGAAGAACTGATGAAGTCGAACTCCTAGTCTTTCCCCTTCCGAACCCTCTCCGTAGGCGGACCGAAGCCCCTCACGGAGCGCGATCTCACATGTCTTAACTGGGACAGCGGTCTCCTCTGCCAGCGCCCTCGCCGCGTCCCCAACGGTGAACGGTTTGGCCTTGCGGAGGACCGTTCCCTCGACATGAACACCAAAGCGGTGCTCTAGCCACGCCGCAACAAGCTGTCCGTCCCCCTCGCTGGTTTGGCTGGCCAGCTTGAACACACTCCGGCGCAGCTCTTGCCCACCAGGGGGTTCGGTGTGAGCACGGCGTACTTCCTCCTCAATAACGTTCTCCGGCGGCACATCCGCTCCGAACAACCGACTGGCCACTTCGGCGACGGCTTCCCGTCGGGATACTGCGCCGCCTTCCGTTACCATGGTGGCGCTGGTGCCTATACAAAGGAGATTGGGATTCCCACAGCGCTCACGGAGGCGTCGCACCAGCATGGCCACGTCAGCCCCGCGCCGCCCGCGGTGCGTATGCAGTTCGTCCAACACCAAGAACCCAAGCTCTGAGAATGCTCGGTCGGTGAAGTGCTGCTCACCGGGGCGAGACATCATGAGCTCGAGCATGACGTAGTTCGTAAGCAGGATGTGAGGTGGGTTCTGCCGAATCTCCTCTTTCTTCTGGAAGCTCTCCTGCCCCGTGTAACGGGCGTAGCGGATCGGGAACCCCGGTCCGAAGCGCTCTTTGAATCCCTGAAGCGTCGCCAGCTGAGAGTTGACCAGCGCGTTCGTTGGGTAGACGAGGATCGCCCGCGGTGTGGCACGCTCCGGTTCGTTCTTGAGGATATGATCGAAGATCGGAATCCAGTAGGTGAGGCTCTTGCCAGAACCGGTTCCGCTCGTCACCACGAATGGGCTGCCCTCCAGTCCTCGGAGGACGGCCTCGTACTGATGCTTGTAGAGTTGTATGGTGCTCCGTTCTGGAGATCGATGGTCAACGAAGATCTGCCGGCACATGGGATGAAGCTTGCCCTCGGCTACGAGGTCAGCCACCGTGGGGCCCATGGCGTACTTCGGACTCAGTTCGACCAGCGGTTCGGGCCAAAGCCGTCCGTCCTCAAGGACCTCGGATCTGACGAACTCTTCCAGCCTCTCATCAGCGAAATTCAGGAAGCTTCGGACATACTCGCCGTAGGAACCTACAATACTGTCCCGAAGGGCAACAACATCCATCTAGCGCTCAACTCCCTCTCAGACTCGTCATGCTACTGGACCTACTCCGCTCACGTTTTGAACCAGGGCAGCCTAGCGCTGTTCTGCTCTCGTGTGCAAGACCCGCCCCCACAAACTCCTCTATTGCACTGAGAACCATAGCAGAGATCCGGCCACGCCGACAAGGATGCGGCGCGGCGGACTCCGAGACGTCATCACACCAAGGCTTCTTCCATTTGCCCCTGAAGACGCCAGATCGCTAGAGTGGGCCAGGTTCGGCAGTCTCGGAGAGGAAGCATTTGGTGAAGTTCTACGTTGCTGTGACAGACAATCACTGGTTCCGTTTCCTGGCAGAGCGCCAGCCCGACGAGGTGAACTTCTGGCGCCCGAAGGCAACGACGGGTGTCCGTGCGATCTCCCAGGGAGAGCCCTTCCTGTTCAAGCTCCACAGCCCTCACAACTACATCGCCGGCGGAGGTTTC